>NZ_JBFRVD010000018.1:0-301272 GCF_041474985.1 Vibrio sp. 10N.222.49.C9
CTTAAGATCCTGTCTATGACAAAACATTAAGTTATTCATGGATGAATGGAACCAGAGAGAAAATCTAAGAACGTTGATAAATTGGTGGGATAATATACCAACACTCTTAACCATAACTTCTGTCGGAAAAGTGTTAGCGCATTCTAATGCTCAAAGATGCGATAATAGCCTACCTTCTCTTGATTAAGTAGACGATTGGACTGTATTGAGAACCAACCAGTAAAAAGCCGCCCCCTCTCGATAAAGGTTCGGCTTCTTCTCCTTGATATGACCAAAAGGAGGACTAGTTAATCCCACAAGGAACGTCTCGTGCCCAGTCGTAGTAACTTTAACAAGTACTCATCGCACCACGTAGTCGATTACTGTAGACCTTTGCGATGTGCCTGAAAAAAGTTATTCATGAATCTCTAATGTTAGAATTCCTGAAACTCATTTATGTCCAAAAGTGAGTTACAGGTGTGATCATCAAGCGATTCTGTCATATATACTAGTAGCTCCACGTCATAGCTTACCTAAGATTTTTATGACAGGCTTCACTTGGAAAATCGGTAAATAGAGCCAAATTTACAAAAAATTATGACAACTGCTATATTTGTAGTTGAACAAGAGAAAATATTAACCTAAACCACTATTAAAAAAAGATTTTTCATAAAATTGTCAAAGTTGTCGTCTTAGATTTTTTCCAAGGGTATGCTCTCATGGGTAAAATCTACGACGGTCTGCACCGTATTAGCTTCCTAATTGATGAAGAAGGTCAGATTGAACATGTCTTCAACAAGTTCAAGACTAAGACTCACCACGAAGTGGTTCTAGATTACTTCAATCAAGAAGCTTAAGGGCGATTTGAGTGAGTTAATGACTTAGATTCATCACTTTCTAAGGCAATAGCAACACTCATTAAGCTAATTATTAAGCTAATTATTAAGCTAAGAGCAAAAAGGCCGAACATCATGGATGTTCGGCCTTTTTCTATAACAAGATCAATTACTTTTGATGTTCGGGGTCATCGTCTAATGCGTGACTCGGTAAGGCATTCCAAACCGCCTTAACTAACGTTGCCAACGGGATAGCAAAGAACACGCCCCAGAATCCCCACAGTCCACCAAACACTAACACGGCAACAATAATGGCCACTGGGTGCAGGTTCACCGCTTCAGAGAAAAGAACAGGAACGAGCACGTTACCATCTAGCGCTTGGATAATACCGTAAGCGAGAAGCAACCAGTAAAACTGAGGTTCTAATCCCCACTGGAACAAACCGACAATCGCGACAGGAACGGTCACAGCCGCCGCACCGATATAAGGAATCAGTACCGAGAAGCCAACCGCGACAGCCAGCAGAGCTGAATAACGTAAATCTAGAATCGCAAAGGTCACGTAGCTGACACCACCGACGATCAAGATCTCAAGGACCTTGCCGCGAATATAGTTCGAGATTTGTTGGTTCATCTCAACCCAAACCTTGGTCGCTAGACGACGGTTTTTAGGCAACACGCCACTCGCCATGCTGATCATCTCTTCTTTATCTTTTAATAAGAAGAAGATCAGCAGCGGCACAAGAATCAAGTAAACCGCAAGCGTAGCCAAGCTCACAAGAGAAGCCAAAGAACCTTTAACAACACTTTCACCAAAGCCTAATGCTTTGTTTTTCGCGTTAGACACAATCGATTCAACGATCTGCAAGTTTGCTAACTCAGGATAGCGCTCAGGAATCGTCGCGATGAACTTCTGTAAGCCGCCATACATACTTGGAATATCATTGATGAGGTTACCCACTTGCTCCCAAATGGTAGGCACTAAACCAAACAGCGCCAGCAACATCAGGCTAAAGAACATCATGATCACCAACATCACCGAAGGCGTTCTTGGAACACCGAGTCTTTGAAGTTGGGTAACAGGCCACTCAAGCAAATAAGCCAACACAATTGCAACCAAGAGTGGCGCAATTAGGTGACCAAAGAAGTAGATCGTAATAAAGCCGAAGAGAATGATGGCAACCAAACTGACAGCATGGGGATCAGAGAAACGTCGTTTATACCAACGATTGACCATTTCAAGCATCTGACTGCAATTCCTTTTTAGTGACGAGGAGATGATGGTAATTAGAGCAAACCTCAGTGATGACGTCATAGGCTTGCTTAGACAAATAAGTAACAATATCTTTCATCGAACTGTTATCAGACACATAAATTGACAATGACTGCCCTACTTCTAACTTTACACTGTGACGCTTGGCTAATAATAGCGCCATTGGACAGCGCTCTTGGCGTAAATCTAGAATATTAGGTGTCATTCTTGAGCTCGATGCTTATTATAAGTGTCGTATTGTAATCTGTTTTTGAAAACGCGCCATCATTCATTCATCCTCCTTCATGATAGCGCACGCACTTGGCAAAGGTTAAATCAGATAAAGAACCAATTTCCATTGCACTTGTCTTACTGTCAGAAGAAACGGAGTATTACTGACTAATATGTTTAAACGCGCTCGCTCAATTGCTTGCTTATGCATCGCAGCTACATTAAGCACCCCAACTATGGCGAATACCAATAGTTTGGAGCTACCAGATATCGGTACCGCTGCTGGCGGCACACTCACTATCGACCAAGAGCTTATCTATGGTGATGCCTACATGCGCATCATCAGAAGTAGCCAGCCTATCGTAAACGACCCAGTTCTAAATCTATATATTGATACTCTTGGCCATCGTCTGGTCGCGAACGCAAATGATGTAAAGACACCTTTCCAGTTCTTTATGATCCGTGACCGCAACATCAACGCCTTTGCTTTCTTTGGTGGTTATGTTGCTTTGCACTCAGGTCTATTCCTGCATGCACAATCTGAAAGTGAATTAGCTTCTGTATTAGCGCACGAAATCGCGCACGTAACCCAACGTCACTTAGCGCGTAGTATGGAAGACCAAGCGCGCCGCTCTCCAGCAACCATTGCAGCGCTAGCAGCCTCTGTATTACTGGCAATTGCAGCTCCTGAAGCCGGCATTGCAGCCCTAACGGCAACGACTGCGGGTAATATGCAAAGCCAAATCAACTACACCCGTAGTAATGAAAAAGAAGCCGACCGCTTTGGTATCAACACGCTAGCAAAAGCTGGGTTTGATGTGAATGCGATGCCACGTTTCTTTGGCCGTTTAGCTGATGAATATCGCTATGCGAGCACACCACCGCCAATGCTACTGACTCACCCATTACCAGAAGACCGAATTACCGATTCACGTGCTCGTGCTCGTAGTTACCCGCCACTGAAACTGGCTCCCTCTCTGGACTACCACCTAGCAAGAGCCCGCATTGTTGCGCGCTATGCTGGCATTAATAATGATGCTGCTCTTGATTGGTTTGAGCGTCAGCTAAAGAAAGCCCCTAAAGCTTTGGTTCCGTCATTAGAATATGGCCAAGCACTGGTTTACCTAGACTCTAAAAAATTAGACAAAGCAGAGCCCATCCTGAACAAGCTGATTAACAGCGATCCAACCAACCTGTTTTATCTAGATGCTATTTCGGATCTGCACATCGAGAAGAAGCAGCCTGAGATTGCGATTAAAGAACTTAAATCGGCACTGGTTCGTCAACCAAACAACCCGGTTCTGACCATTAACTACGCCAACGCACTGATTGAAAATGAAGATCTTCAAGAAGCGGTTCGCGTATTGCAGCGTTACACGCACGATAACCCGAATGACACCAATGGCTGGCACTTACTTTCAAAAGTAAATACGAGCCTTGGTAATAGCGACGAAGAACTGGCTGCTCGTGCAGAAATTTTGGCACTGCAAGCCAACTGGAACAAAGCGATTCAGTACTACACGCAAGCAAGCCAAATCGCAGAATTAGGAAGCCTAAAACAAGCACGCTACGATGCTCGAATTGATCAGCTAATGATTCAACGAGAGCGCTTCTTGTCGCTACAATAGAGTGTTTACTGGTAACAGATCGTTACCAGAATAAAAAGAAAGCTCAACGTTACACAAAAAAGAAGTCACCCCTGGTGGCTTCAGCTAAACAACTAAATCAAAAATAATAATGAGGAAGAACCATGTCTGTCGTGATTTATCATAACCCACGCTGCTCAAAGAGCCGTCAAACTCTAGAAGTGCTTCAGGAAAACGGCGTACAGCCAGAGGTCATCAAATACCTGGAGACTCCGTTAACAGTTGAACAGCTGAAAGTACTGTTCACTCAGCTTGGTTTTGACAGTGTTCGCGACATGATGCGCACCAAAGAAGCGGACTACAAAGAAGCAAACCTTGGCGATGCTTCAGTTACTGATGAAGATCTTTTCGCCGCGATGGCAACCAACCCAAAACTGTTTGAGCGCCCAGTCGTTGTCGCGAACAACAAAGCAAAAATTGGTCGTCCACCAGAGCAAGTGCTAGAGATTCTGTAATCCAATATGAGCATTAACATTCTTGTTCTTTATTACAGTCGCCACGGCAACACACAAGCTCTAGCAAGGCAGATTGCACGAGGGGTTGAATCCATCCCGAACTGCGAAGCTATGCTAAGGACGGTGAACGACGTGTACACAGTAGAAGAGCAGCCTGATTCGCGTTATCAACCAACCGATCCTATTGCCTCGTTACAAGAACTTCGATCTTGTGATGGTTTGGCGCTAGGCAGTCCGGTTTGGTTTGGTAACATGGCCGGGCCAATGAAGCACTTTTGGGATAGCACGACATCAATGTGGATCAATGGTGATCTCATCGATAAGCCAGCTTGCGTATTTACCTCTTCTTCATCATTGCATGGTGGTCAAGAGACAACACAACAAAGCATGATGTTGCCCCTGCTTCATCACGGCATGTTAGTCGTGGGCATCCCCTACTCAGAACCGGCGCTGCACACCACTCAAACTGGTGGTACGCCTTATGGTGCAAGCAGTACTGGAGAGAGCGCTTCACTTAGCAAAGAAGAGATTGAGTTGGCGCAAAACCTAGGTAAACGCCTAGCGCGCATCGCAATAAATCAGAAGGGAATTTCTCAATGATGTATATGCCAGAGAAGGCTATGTCTCCCAAAACCAAGCTATTTCGCTACCTTGCTTTAGCGGGCAACTTGTCGCTTTTATTCTGGGTGGTGGCTTGGCAGATGACGCTTTCACCGCACCCTCATCTCAGTAATGTCACACTGGCGATTGCTTGGGCTATCCCGCTGTTATTGCCATTACCGGGCATTTTAGCAGGAAAACCTTATACGCACGCATGGGCAAATTTCGTCTTGATGCTCTATTTCCTACACGCATTAACTATCTTGTATGTAGACGATGGTGAACGTTTATTAGCGGCTGTAGAACTGCTTCTGACGACTCTAGGTTTCGCGGGCAATATCTTATTTACTCGCTTTAGAGCCAAAGAGTTAGGCATCAAGTTGAAGCGTCTTTCTGAAGTAGAAAAGAGAGAAAAAGCTAAGTTCGAGCAATAATATTAAGCCCATGCTTTTAAACTGACCGCTTACAAACAAAAAGCCCTGCGAGATTGCTCTTGCAGGGCTTTTTTCAAGTTTTCATTTCAATCAGTCATGTCAGCTGACAATTATGAGCGAACCCACTCGTATACCAAGCTTGGCTTAGCATGTACTGGCGCAGTGATGGTTAGATCTTCTGTACTAGAATCCTCTAACGTTGCGTCAGGCGTATTCGTTAGCTCAGCATCCTCAGATACCTCGTTGCCCTTAATCACTTGTACGCCTGAGTCAGTTTCGTCACCAACGACTTCAGCAGCGTCTGTTGAATCATCACCTACAGACATTGTGTTGTCTTGAGTTTCAAATTCAGGGCTCACTTCAGGCTCAATGTAAGATTCTTCAACCTTCGCGACTTGTCGAATACTTGCTAATTCTTGCTCAAACTCTTGTTGAGTCGACAATAAGTGAATTCGGAAAGTGACTTCGTTGTTCTGAATCTTCAGAATGTCTAGGCTTGCCACCGAGTTTAGACGCTTAAGTGCGTTCTCTAACTGGAAGAAGTCTTGAGCATTATTCAGGCTAATAAACTGCGTTAAAATCGATTCTGATGACTCACTCGCTACCGTCACAGCACTTTTGCCTGCGTAGTAGTTACTGATTTGGTCAACTAACTTCTTAGAAGTCGTGTCGCTGTTACCCGATAGTGAACCACTTACAGGCGATGTTGGTGCACTCGTCAATTGACTTGGCTTTTGATCGTATAGAGCCCAACGTAGGCCTGAAGATTGAGCCTTTATCACCAACACAGCATCAACAGGATAACGCTGACTCGCTTTACTGATTGGCGTAACAAAGCTACCCCACAAATCAGAAGTCGCAATACCCGTAATATCGTCAAAGTCACCCACAGGCAGCGTTAGAGGCAAGCCACGCTCTTTTGCGTTCGCTTGTAAGCTAGCTGCTAACTGTGAGTTAGAGTGTTCCCATACGATGTTCTTGTCGTAGTTGTCCTCTTCCACCAGCCAAACAAGGATGTTTGAACGCGTGTCAGGCCAGTAAGGTAACTGTGCTTGAGTCAACAGAGAACGGATTTGAGCACCGTTAAAACGCATACGCAATGTTGATTGGTCATTGCTTTCGCCAAAACTCATTTGAGACATGTACTGCGAACTCTTGCGCATCGCCTTTTGAATCGTCTCATTCGAAGCGACATCAGTTTGGCCAGTCGCACGTATCAATACCTGCTCCATACCTGTATTTCTTGCCACTTGTTCTGGCTGTTTGTCTTCAGCGTTAATCGCAACTTCAGCACTAAAGATATCTACTTGAGTTAAGGCATAACTCGGAGAGGCTAATAGTCCCATCAACAACAATGCTATGTAGCGCATACTGATCCTAATATTCAAATCTTGTGCCTAGATGATAAGCAACTATGGATTGAGGGGCAAGGTCGATAGAGCCCACTGTGTTTAATAACCACAAAATATCACCTGGCCATGATAAATCGCTCACTTATAAACTGAATTTCTAGGGCTTAGATGGATATAAAACATCATTAAGATAAATAAATTTGATCTATTTGGTGTGGCAATCGATTGCTAAGTGATAGAATCCCGCGAATTTTATTTTTCGCTTTTCATATAACGACCATTTTAAGGACATAACATGAAAAATGCTCTGCAAGGTGCGCAAATGCTGTTTGTAGCATTTGGTGCGCTTGTACTCGTGCCGCTACTAACAGGACTTGACCCCAACGTTGCACTCTTTGGCGCAGGTATCGGTACCCTTTTATTCCAACTTATTACACGCCGTTCAGTGCCAATCTTCTTAGCATCTTCTTTTGCATTCATCGCGCCTATCATGTTTGGTATTCAAACTTGGGGTGTCGGTGCAACCATGGGCGGCTTGATGGCGGCGGGTGTTGTGTATGTACTAATGGGCGCGTTAATTAAAGTTCGTGGCGTTGGCTTCATCCATAAACTGCTTCCACCAGTCGTTGTTGGCCCTGTGATCATGGTTATCGGTTTAGGTCTTGCACCTGTTGCAGTTAACATGGCGCTAGGTAAGACAGGCGATGGTGCGGTTCAGCTTGTTGATGCAGACGCTGCCCTGTGGATCTCTTCAATTTCACTGTTAGTGACGATTGTCATCAGTGTGTTTTCAAAAGGCTTCCTTAAGCTACTGCCAATCTTCGGTGGTATTGTTGCGGGTTACATCACCAGCTTGGTATACGGCGCGGTAGACTTCACTCCAGTAGCGCAAGCATCTTGGTTAGCACTGCCAAACTTCACAACGCCAGAGTTCAACATCAACGCTATCTTTTTTATGGTATTTGTCGCGATTGCACCTGCCGTTGAACACGTAGGTGATATGCTTGCGATATCTAACGTGACCGGTAAAGACTACCTTAAAAAACCAGGTTTACACCGCACTATTACTGGCGACGGTGTGGCAACAATTGCCGCTTCAATGCTGGGCGCGCCGCCAAACACTACGTACAGTGAAGTAACAGGCGCAGTAATGCTTACCAAAGCATTCAACCCTGTGATCATGACTTGGGCTGCAGTCACAGCCATCGTTCTTGCATTGGTTGGCAAGCTAGGCGCACTACTTCAAACGATTCCGGTTCCTGTAATGGGCGGAATCATGATTCTACTGTTTGGCTCTATCGCAACAGTGGGTCTTAACACGCTAATCAAAAACAATGTTGACCTACACAAATCACGTAACCTTGTGATTGTGGGCATTACTTTAGTCTTTGGTATTGGCGGCATGGCCTTTGGTATCGGTGACTTTAGCCTACAGGGCGTAAGCTTGTGCGGTATCGTTGCGATTCTACTTAACCTAGTACTTCCAGAAGAGCTAGGTGACAACACTGTGGTAGATAAAGCTCAAATCGATTAATGAGTCGGTAAGGCTAGATTCCAAAGAATCACAACCTAACAAGATCAAAAAAGGGAGAGCATCGAATGCTCTCCCTTTTTATTAATACGGTTAATTCAGCGAGTTAAGGAACTGTTTAGAGTCACTTAAGCTGAAACCGAATTACTTAGTACCGAAGATCTTATCGCCAGCATCGCCAAGACCAGGAACAATGTAGCCCTTGTCGTTTAGCTTCTCATCGATTGCAGCCGTGTAAAGCTCAACATCTGGGTGCGCTTTTTCTAGAGCAGCGATACCTTCAGGAGCAGCAACAAGCACAAGAATCTTAAAGTGCTTACAACCTTTCTCTTTCATCAGGTCGATAGTCGCGATCATAGAACCACCTGTCGCAAGCATTGGGTCTACCACTAGAGCAATACGCTCATCGATGTTAGATGCAAGCTTGTTGAAGTATGGTACTGGCTCAAGTGTTTCTTCGTCACGGTAGATACCAACAACGCTGATACGTGCACTTGGGATGTGCTCAAGAACGCCGTCCATCATGCCTAGACCAGCACGTAGGATTGGCACTACCGTTACTTTTTTACCTTTAATTTGGTCAACTTCTACTGGACCGTTCCAACCGTTAATCGTCACACGCTCAGTTTCAAAGTCTGATGTCGCTTCGTATGTTAGAAGGCTACCCACTTCTGTCGCTAGCTCACGAAAACGCTTAGTGCTAATCTCACCTTCACGCATCAGGCCAATTTTATGTTTTACTAGCGGGTGTTTCACTTCAACAACTTTCATTTCCAACTCCGGCAATATTTAAACAAACCTGTAGATTATACACGAACTCTAGGGTTATTTCAGAATCTTTATTCTAATAAAAAAAACCGCGCAAACGTTTGCTCTTCATATTCAAGCCCTGTTAGAATAGCGCCGTTTTCACATCCAACTTAAGTTCGAGGACTATCCCGTGAGTGGTAATACTTCTTCTCTAAGCTACAAAGACGCTGGTGTTGATATCGACGCAGGTAATGCACTAGTAGACCGTATCAAAGGTGCTGTTAAACGCACTCGTCGCCCTGAAGTAATGGGCGGTATTGGTGGCTTTGGCGCCCTATGTGAACTTCCAACGAAATACAAAGAGCCGGTACTTGTTTCAGGTACTGATGGTGTTGGTACTAAACTTCGCCTTGCTTTGGATCTGAAAAAACACGACACCATTGGTATCGACCTAGTGGCAATGTGTGTGAACGACTTAATCGTTCAAGGTGGTGAACCGCTATTCTTCCTAGACTACTACGCAACAGGTAAGCTAGATGTAGATACAGCAGCAGACGTTGTTTCTGGTATTGCTGAAGGCTGTGTTCAAGCTGGCTGTGCACTAATCGGTGGTGAAACTGCTGAAATGCCAGGCATGTACGAAGGCGACGACTACGATGTAGCTGGCTTCTGTGTTGGTGTTGTAGAAAAAGCGGACATCATTGACGGCACTAAAGTAGCAGCAGGCGACGCACTTATCGCTGTTGGCTCAAGTGGTCCACACTCAAACGGTTACTCTTTAATTCGTAAAGTCCTAGAAGTTTCTGGTGCTGATAAGAATGAAGAACTAGAAGGTCGCACTATCGGTGAGCACCTACTAGAACCAACTAAGATTTACATCAAATCAGCGCTTAAGATGATTGCAGAGCATGACATTCATGCTATCTCACACATCACAGGTGGTGGTTTCTGGGAAAACATCCCACGCGTACTTCCTGAAGGTACTAAAGCAGTCATTGATGGCAAGAGCTGGGAATGGCCTGCTATCTTCAACTGGCTACAAGAGAAAGGTAACGTGGAGACATTCGAAATGTACCGCACTTTCAACTGTGGTGTAGGCCTAGTTGTTGCTCTACCTAAAGATCAAGCAGACGCTGCTGTTGAACTACTGAAAGCTGAAGGCGAAAACGCTTGGGTTATCGGTGAGATCGCAAACGCTGAAGCTGGCGAAGAGCAAGTTGAAATTAAATAAGTGATACGCTCACTTACTTAGTTAATCAATGAGGACCTAATGGTCCTCATTTTGCTATTTAGCCCGCAGAAAACCTTAGTTTATGTAGGTACATTGTAAACAATTCAGTTAATCAATCGTATGACCCACTCTATGAAAAACAATCACTCAAATAAAACCAGTCACTCTAATAAAAACATCGTTGTGTTAGTTTCAGGAAGCGGAAGTAACTTACAGGCAATTTTGGATGCCTGTGATAACAATATGATTGATGCTTCAGTTAAGGCTGTCTTTTCAAACAAAGCAGAGGCTTTTGGATTAGAACGAGCGAAAACCGCAGGTGTTGGCGCACATTCAGTGAATCCAAAAGACTTTGGTTCACGTGAAGAGTTCGATCATGAATTGATGATTCAGATTGATGCATACCAACCCGATTTAATCGTACTTGCGGGATATATGCGTATCCTGAGTTCAGAGTTTGTTCGTCACTATGCGGGTAAAATGGTCAACATCCACCCTTCCCTGTTGCCTAAATACCCAGGCCTACACACCCACCAGCGTGCCATTGATGCACAAGACAAAGAGCACGGAACTAGTGTCCACTTTGTTACTGAAGAGCTTGATGGGGGTCCTGTGATCTTACAGGCTAAGGTACCGGTATTTGAAGATGATGATGCTGATATGCTGGCAAGCCGAGTGCTTACCCAAGAACACTGCATTTACCCTATGGTCTGTAAATGGTTCGCCGAAGATCGTTTATCAATGCTAAATGGGCAAGCTGTCTTAGACGGTAAGGCATTAGGTAAACACGGTTACGCAGAAGAGTAATTCTTCAGAAACTAAATCAAATCCAAAAAAAGGCCGCTCACTGATTCATTAGTTCAGTAAGCAGCCTTTTTTTTATAGGGTTCAAATAATACTATTCGAGACACTTAGCTCAGCTCAATGGTTCAGTTGGCGCTTGGCTTGCTACCTTCTTCGGCGCATAAGCGACATCTTCCAACGCTTTATGATTGTTGCCAATCAGCTCACCAAAATGAAACAGCGCATATTCGCCCGGCTTCATTCTAAACCACTGTTCATTGTCTGTTAGAGGCTGAGTTGCCACCACCGTAACCACATCATTAGGCGTAGTTTCTTCCTGGAAGTTTATCTCAACATCTTCATCAATCAGGCTCGCTTTACCAAAAGGTGCGCGCCTTGTTATCCAGTACAAATGGTTAGTACAGTAAGTCATCACGTACTCACCATCACTCAACAACATGTTGAAAACGCCTTTCTCTCGGAGCTGGTCACAACATTCCGCTACGAAGCGAAACATACCTTCCATATCTTGAGGTGGCTCAGGGAAACGCTCTTCAAGTTGTTTGAGTAGCCAACAGAAGGAGAGCTCACTGTCTGTCTCGCCAACCGGTCTGAAACGACCACTAATCAGATCGTCGTAATCCGTTAATTGACCATTGTGAGCAAAGGTCCAGTATCGCCCCCAAAGCTCACGAGTAAAAGGGTGTGTATTCTCTAGATTAACACCACCACGGTTCGCTTGACGGATATGACTGACAACGGCTTGGCTTTTAATTGGGTAGTTTTGAACCAACTCAGCGATCTTAGATTCACAGCTAGGGTTAGGATCTTTAAATGTACGAAAACCCTTTCCTTCATAGAAGGTAATACCCCAGCCATCGCGGTGCGGGCCAGTATTGCCTCCACGCTGCATAAGACCAGTAAAGCTAAAACAAATATCAGTTGGCACATTCGCGCTCATACCGAGCAATTCACACATGGTTTAATCTACTCCCTATTAAAACCAATGGAGCCACAAACCTGGGCTCCAAATGTCTGTAAAACTGTTATTCCATCTCTTTTTCAACAAGCTGAATCACAATATGGATGATCTTAATGTGAATCTCTTGGATGCGATCTGCGTAACCAAAGTGTGGCACTCGGATTTCAATATCGGCGCAACCCGCCATTTTTCCGCCATCTTTACCCGTCAATGCAATCGTCTTCATGCCTTTAGCTTGAGCAGCTTCAATCGCTTTTAGAATATTGGCAGAGTTACCTGAAGTCGACAGACCGAACAACACATCACCTTTACGACCGACCGCTTCTACATAACGAGAAAATACGTGGTCGTAGCCAAAATCATTACTCACGCAAGACAGGTGGCTTGGATCTGAAATCGCAATGCCAGCGTAACCTGGACGGTTTTCACGGTATCGGCCTGTAAGCTCTTCCGCGAAGTGCATTGCATCACAGTGTGAACCACCGTTACCACAAGAAAGCACTTTACCCTCTTGCTTGAATGAGTCAGCAATCAGTTTTGCCGCCGCTTCAATTTGAGCGATGTTATGGTCATCACTCAAGAACTTATTCAGAACGTCAGCAGCTTCGTTCAATTCACTTTTGATTAGGTCTTGGTACATAAGGCTTATCTCTTATTTTTTTTGACGCAGCTTAAAGTGCGTGAAATGAGAACTGAGGGTTTTCCCCTCTTTATAGCTGAGTTTACCCACAAACATGAAATAGTGTCGACACTTAAGCCCAAAGATT
The DNA here is from genome assembly GCF_041474985.1 of Vibrio sp. 10N.222.49.C9. Classification (NCBI taxonomy): domain Bacteria; kingdom Pseudomonadati; phylum Pseudomonadota; class Gammaproteobacteria; order Vibrionales; family Vibrionaceae; genus Vibrio; species Vibrio sp. 10N.222.49.C9. Next base: position 12,830 of record NZ_JBFRVD010000018.1, read on the forward strand.
GCCACCTTAATTAACTTGTCGTTGTAAATCCGTCCAAATATTCGCCACCAACCTCTCACAATTAGAACTTTAACTCTATTGAGATCACTTTTTACTCACTTTGGAGTTTTACAAATATTTAATATTTTGTTTACACTTGACTGGTTAGACCTCTTACCTAAAACTTAATAACAATAAGTGATCTCTGAAAAGGAAATCGATCATGAACATATTGCTCTCCCTACTCGGCATGACCGTCATCTTAGGCGTCTGTCTTTACCATAGAGTTAGTCTGGTACGTGCATTAGTTGTATTAACCGGCGCAATGGTAGCATTAACTCTGTTTGGCGGCGTGGCTGTTACTGGCTGGCTTTGCTATCTATTAGCCGTTGCGATCTTTGCTGTACCGACCATTCGTCAGACACTGATCAGCCAAAAAGCACTCTCTTTATTTAAGAAAGTTCTACCGGCTATGTCTCAGACAGAAAAAGAAGCACTAGAAGCTGGCACAGTATGGTGGGAAGCAGAGCTGTTCAAAGGCAAACCTGAATGGAAGAAGCTTCAGAACATTGCTGACCCGAAACTCTCTGAAGCTGAGCAAGCGTTTTTAGATGGTCCAGTAAATATCGTGTGTGAAATGGTCAATGATTACCAAGTCACTCATGAGCTTGCTGATTTGCCACCAGAAGTATGGCAATACCTGAAAGACCATAAATTCTTCGCCATGATCATCAAGAAAAAATACGGCGGCTTAGAGTTCTCAGCTTACGCTCAATCTTTGGTTCTACAGAAGCTAACAGGCGTTTCTAGTGTATTGTCATCGACGGTTGGCGTACCTAACTCATTAGGCCCTGGTGAGCTTTTACAACACTACGGTACAGAAGAACAAAGAAACCACTACCTGCCTCGCCTAGCGGAAGGTAAAGAGATCCCTTGTTTCGCACTAACTAGCCCAGAAGCTGGCTCAGACGCTGGCTCTATTCCAGATTACGGTGTGGTTTGTAAAGGCGACTGGCAAGGCGAAGAAGTACTCGGCATGCGCCTAACTTGGAACAAGCGTTACATCACTCTCGCGCCTGTCGCGACGGTATTAGGCTTAGCTTTTAAACTTCGTGACCCGGATGGCCTGCTTGGTGATCAAAAAGATCTTGGTATCACTTGTGCGCTTATCCCAACGGATTTAAAAGGCGTAGAGATTGGCAACCGCCACTTCCCACTAAACGTACCTTTCCAAAATGGCCCGACGCAAGGCGACGATATCTTCGTGCCTATCGATTTCATCATTGGCGGTCAGAAAATGGCCGGTCAAGGCTGGCGTATGCTGGTTGAGTGCCTGTCGGTTGGTCGTGGTATCACACTGCCTTCAAATTCAACTGGTGGCATCAAGTCTGCCGCGCTTGCAACTGGCGCTTACGCTCGTATCCGCCGTCAGTTCAAACAGCCTATTGGCCGCATGGAAGGGGTTGAAGAGCCACTTGCACGCCTTGCAGGTAACGCTTATGTAATGGACGCTGCAAGTAACCTAACCGTTGCGGGCATCGACCTTGGTGAAAAGCCTTCGGTTATCTCTGCAATCGTTAAGTACCATTGTACGCACCGTGGCCAACGCAGCATCATTGATGCGATGGATATCGTCGGTGGTAAAGGCATTTGTTTAGGCCCATCGAACTTCCTAGCTCGTGGCTACCAAGGCTCGCCTATCGCGATTACGGTTGAAGGCGCAAACATCCTGACTCGTTCAATGATCATCTATGGTCAAGGTGCGATTCGCTGTCACCCTTACGTACTGAACGAAATGGAAGCGGCTTATTCTGAAAGCAGCGATGCGCTTGATAAGTTTGATTCAGCGTTAGCAGGGCACGTTAGCTTTACGATGAGCAACCTAGTCCGCAGCTTGTGGTTTGGTTTAACCGATGGTCGTGGTTCTGATGCGCCAACACCTTCAAATAAAACAGATAAACAGACACAGCGTTACTACCAACAGCTAAACCGCTACAGTGCAAACCTAGCGCTACTGTCTGATATTTCAATGGCAGTTCTAGGCGGTTCACTGAAGCGTAGAGAACGTTTATCAGCAAGACTGGGTGATATCTTAAGTCAACTTTACCTCGGTTCAGCAACGTTGAAGCGCTTTGAAAGTGAAGGCAGCCACGCTGAAGATCTACCGTTAGTACATTGGGGGATGCAAGATAGCTTACGTCAGACTGAAGTGGCGATTGATGAATTCTTAGCGAACTTCCCTAACCCTGTGATTGGTCGTCTGCTTCGTGTTGTGCTAATGCCATTTGGTCGTATCCGTCGTGCTCCAAACGACAAGCTCGATAGCAAAGTTGCGCACATTCTACAAACACCAAGCGAAACACGCTCTCGTATAGGTCGCGGCCAATACCTAGAAGCGACGGAATACAACCCAGTAGGTAAGATTGAAAAAGCGCTAGAAGTGATTCTTCAAGCTGAACCTCTGTTCGACAAAGTCTGCAAAGAGACACATCAAAAACGTGCCTTCTTACGACTTGATCTTGTTGCTCAGTTGGGACTTGAGAAAGGTATCTTAACGCAAGACGAAGCAAATCTTCTGATTAGCGCTGAGGAACATAGACTGTACACGATTAACGTGGATGACTTCTCACCAGAGGAGCTTGCAGCAAAATCTCAGTACCCAGACCAATCGATTGATAACGTCGCTTAAGGCCAGAAAAAGAAACAAAAACGGGACTACTATGAGTCCCGTTTTTTTGTTCATGATTTCGTTGCCACAAATTCCAATGCTTTATCTAGCAGCTTATTCTCTCTAGACAATCTAATCATCTAAGCGAGTTACTTGGGCGCCTTGAGCTGCATCTCAGGTAACGCTTTTTTCTTCGCCTTGACCTTACGAACCACAAACCAAATCAATAAGCCCAATAGAATAGCGACCACATTACCCACCGCAATAATGATCATACTGCGCTGTCTGTCATCTTCACGTTTTTGAAGGATCATCAACTCTGTTGCGATACGCTTCTGTTCAGCAAGAGCTTCTTCTTGAAGACGTCGTGACTCTGCTAAGTCGATATCTTCAACAACGCTGTACGACTGCTCGGTAATTGGAAAAATCAGCGGGCGCTGACTTGAAGCATCAGTGGCATAAACCATCCCTGACCAATTATAAATTCCTAAATCGCCATTATAAGGCACCTCTAAAGCGACTTTCATTGCGTCGACTTCAGCTTGCCCCTGCTTGTACATCACATATTCATCAGAAGCCTTGTGCTCAACATGAACCGCTAACGAGCTCGGTGCGATCATCCCCTGTTCACCAGACACCACAATAGTATGAGGTAAACCCTCTTTTCGTGATTGAATGAAGGTGCTAGTGATCGGTGTTGGGTAAACCAAGACTTCTTGCTCTTGCGCTCGCAGGAACACGCCATTACCAGAGGTAATACGCGCTCGGTATTTACCGGGCTCGATATCAATTGGCAAAGAGACAGTGAACACACCATCTCCGGCCTTTTCATCAAGATCAGCGCCATCATCGGCAAACTCGCCCATCACAACCGGCACCGGGCGCGCTTCTCTCACCAAAGACTCTTCGTTTTCAACAAACTTAGTAAAGGTAACCTTAAGCTTCACGCGATCGAGAAAATCGCGCAGCACCAGCGGCTTGCCATCAGAAGTCAGTCGAGCGGTAAATTTGATGCGCTCTGTTTGATACAACTTATCTGGGAACTCATTAGCATCCAAAACAAGATGAGACAGCAGCTTGATATTGTTCTTAGGGGAAACTTTACCTATCGCTTGCCAAGGGCCGGGCATCGGATTGTCGATAGAGATAATGTCCATGGACGATTCTTCGTACCAACGGACATTATCAGCATTGCGCCAAGAGTAGTATTTCTTGCCATCAGGGCGAACCAAAACGACAGGTTTAGAGTTATCGGCTCGATAAATCACAAAGGTGACTTGTTCAATACTGGGATCAACTCGAAAACGGTTGTCCAATAAACTCATTGCGGATTCTGTTGCTGCATGTAAGCCAAAACTTAACAGCAATAAGCAACCGGTAGCCAATACCCTTAACATACTTTCTCCCTACTGACGCCAGAGGCAGCTTCCGCTTTTCTCGACGAGATCTAAACGACTTTGATGCGCTTCTACTTCATCGGCCGTAGCTCGTAAAACCTTTAGGGATTTTCGACCACTTTCTACTCTTCGTATGCTTTCGGCTTCACCTTCCTGTTGACCAGCGTTAAATTGCAGCGAAGTTTGACCACCCGTCATCAATAAGTAGACGTCGGCTAGGATCTCCGCATCGAGCAATGCGCCGTGGAGAGTGCGGTGCGAGTTATCGATACCGTAACGGTCACATAAGATATCTAGGTTGTTTCTTTTACCTGGGAATATCTTCTTCGCCATTGCCAAGGTATCGGTAACTTTACAGTAGTCATCCGTTTTACCTATCGCTGGGTTGAGCTTCTCAAACTCATAGTCCATGAAGCCCGTATCGAAGGGCGCGTTATGAGCCACCAGCTCCGCACCTTTGATAAAGTCGAGAAACTCTTTATGAATGTCTTGGTATTCAGGCTTATCAATCAAGAATTCATCGGTAATACCGTGAACGCCAATCGCCTCTTCTTGAATCGCACGATCGGGCTTGATGTAGACGTGGAAATGACGCCCGGTCAGCCTACGGTTGATGATCTCTACTGCACCAATTTCAACGATGCGGTGACCCATATAGTGAGGGCCACCTTCTGTATTCATACCGGTGGTTTCGGTATCGAGTACAACAATGCGCTTATTTTCGTTCGAACTGTTTTTTTCGTTCGTGCTTTGTTCTGGAGTGCTACTGGTATTCATAAGGATAACTGTGTCAGACTATGCCGATAATGTGCTTGAGGTAATAGTATCAAATCATGACGAAACAAGTTGAAATTTTCACTGATGGTTCTTGTTTAGGCAACCCTGGTCCCGGCGGCTATGGCATCGTACTTCGCTACAAAAAAGTCGAGAAGACGCTAGCAGAAGGTTTCACGCTAACAACCAATAACCGTATGGAAATGCTCGCCGCTGTCGTGGCTCTGCAAACCCTCAAAGAACCTTGCTCTGTGATTCTGACCACAGATAGCCAATACGTGCGTCAAGGCATCACACAGTGGATTCATAACTGGAAAAAGCGTGACTGGAAAACAGCCGACAAGAAACCGGTTAAAAATGCCGATCTGTGGCAAAGGCTCGATAAAGAAACCGCTCGCCATAACGTTGATTGGCGCTGGGTAAAAGGACACGCCGGACACAGAGAAAACGAAATGTGTGATGATTTAGCGCGAAATGCAGCGGAGAATCCGACTCTAGAAGATACGGGCTATCAACCAAGCTAATCGTCTTTTTAATTAGACGCACATTTCAGAAAGCGATTTATAATTTCTTAAACTAATTGACAATTTCTCAATCGAATTGATAGATGAAAAGCCGACAACTAATCGGCTTTTTCTGTTTTTAGCGGATATGACGCTTTGGCTGAATCCATTGTACGGCGCGTATTGGTTCTAAAACTTGCCCCAACAGGCGAGAAACGTCGCTTAAGGTGCCAATGTGGTTTGATGGGTTTTAGCGGGTAAGTACGCTTGCGAGCAACAATAAAGTATTGGCTTCCGGCGAAGGATGCACAACCACCTAAGCTGTTCTCCAACCACGTCCACATCGCTTGATACTTACTCATCGGAAACAGCGCGTAGGTGTCACAATGAATTACTTCATAGTTAAGTACACCTAACCAGTCTTTAATTCGACTTGGCGTGTACATACGCCCACTCCAAGGCAAGCTGTTCTTTCGCCAAGGCATCAAACTGGCAAGCCCAGTGACACTGATTGGGTTGAAGCCCGTGATAATGATATAGCCATCGTCCATCATCACTCGGTCGACTTCTCTCAATAAGCGATGCGGGTCATTGCTATAATCTAGCTGATGACTCAGTACTACAACATCAAAGCTTTTCTCCAAAAAGGGTAAATTATAGCCATCCGCTATCACATTATGTAATGGGTTCTGGATATCTAGGTTTACTTGATGTTGAATGTTGCATGTGCAGCTAGAAATCTCACTACTGAGGCCACCGAGCTTGAGCATATGGTAACCAAATAGCTTTGGGCACCACTCATCGAGTCGAGTTTGAATAGATTCTCTCAACCAGTCCCCATTGTGCAATTGCGCCCAAGTGTAAGGACGTTCAAACTTCTTTCTGCTACGTGCTGGCTTCATCAATAATCTGTCTCACTTATTCTGTCGCACTAATAGTGACTGGAGAACCAATAATGTTACATATCAAAAGCATACCTGCATTTAACGACAATTACATCTGGCTGATTCAAAATAGCGATCGCCGTTGTGCTGTCGTCGACCCTGGTGATGCGGCTCCAGTATTAGAGTACTTGGCACACCATGAGCTAACTTTAGATGCAATCTTGATTACACACCACCACCACGATCACATTGGTGGTGTTCCAGAACTCGTTAGACAATTTCCCGGCGTGGATGTTGTCGGTCCAAGGAATGAACCTATCCCTACCTTAACTCATCCGGTCGATGATGGTGATCAATTAGAACTGTTTGGCGAAGTATTCCTCGTCCTAGGGCTCAGTGGCCATACTGCGGGTCATATTGGTTATGTGGGCGATGCCAAACTGTTTTGTGGTGATGTGTTGTTCTCTGCGGGCTGTGGCCGAATCATGGAAGGCACACCACAACAGATGTTCGATGCACTGAATAAGATCACGTCTCTGCCTCAAGAAACCGAAGTTTATTGTGCACATGAGTACACTGCAGCCAATATCGCTTTCGCATTAGCCGTAGAGCCTGATAACCAACATTTGCAGCAATATCGCGACCAAGTGAACCGACTTCGCGCTCAAAATAAGTCGACCATCCCCACAAATTTGAGACAAGAGAAGTTTGTGAACCCCTTCCTGCGCTATACCGAGCCAAGTGTAGTGAAATCAGTGTCTAATCGCACCGAGCAGACCGATCCTTTATCGGTATTCACCGCTTTACGTGCGTGGAAGAACGAATTTTAACAAATACAGACTTGTCACTCATAGGGGGTGGCAAGTATTATCATCGGCCGTTAATTAAAAAGGCTGTAACATGCGAGTTAAGTACAGCTGGGCTTTGGTATTACTACTTTCTGGTTGCCAATTAACTCAGTCAGAGAATCCAGACCAAGCTTCCGAGCAAACCAACACATCTCCTACTAAAGAAGTTTCTCAAGCGAACGTTTCATCAGAAGCAACAGCCAAAGAAGATCAAAAAGTTGAAGCACCTGTCGTTACTCCACAAACACAAGAAGATGTTTGGAAACGCATTGCGATGCAACTTGAAATGGAAGTGCCAGACCAAAAGAAGGTCGACTACTACCGAACTTGGTATCTCAAGCACCCGAGTCATCTAAAAACAGTATCAAAGCGTGCTGAACCTTTCTTGTATCTGATCACGACTAAGATTGAAGAAAAAGGCTTACCACTAGAATTGGCACTACTACCCGTTGTAGAAAGCTCTTTCGATGCGTTTGCCTACTCTCATGGCAGTGCTGCTGGTCTATGGCAATTCATTTCAGGCACTGGCAAAGACTACGGGCTTGAACAGAACTTTTGGTATGACGGCCGCCGCGATGTTGCCGCCTCTACCGACGCCGCATTAGACTTCCTCTCAGATCTTAACCGACGTTTCGATGGCGACTGGAATCATGCGATTGCTGCCTATAACAGTGGTGGTGGTCGAGTAAACAGCGCAATCCGCAAGAACAAGAAGCTTGGCAAGCCAATCGACTTTTTCTCTTTGGACTTACCAAAAGAGACCAGCAGCTATGTACCTAAACTGCTTGCTCTAGCAGATGTCATTGCCAACCAAGAAAAGTATGGCATCGATATTCCGGCGATCCCGAATAAGCCAGTGCTGACTCTGGTTAACCCTGAAGAACAGCTTGATTTAGCCATTGCTGCGAACTACGCAGGCATTCCTGTCAAAGAACTTCAAGGTTACAACCCGGCTTACAACCAATGGGCAACGGCACCAGAGAAACACCAACAACTATTACTTCCTTTAGATTCAGTTGAGAAATTCAACAAAGAAGTCGCTGCCAATAAAGGCAAAGGCATGAAGTTGGTGCGTTACAAGGTTCAATCTGGTGACAGCATTAGCGTACTGGCAAGCAAATATAACACCACCAGCAAAGTGATCCGCTCTGCAAACGGTTTGAGCAACAACAATATTCGTATTGGCCAGCACTTACTTATCCCAACATCCACCAAAGACGACAAGACATACGCCCTAAGCGCCTCAAACCGCCTAGCAAGCACACAGTCGAAGAGTCGTGGTCAATATAAGCTCAGCCATACTGTAAGAAGTGGTGACAGCCTATGGACGATTGCACGCGCAAATAAGGTTTCTCACCAATCACTGGCTAAGTGGAATGGTATGGGGCCACGCGACACGCTTAGAGTTGGTCAAGAACTGGTCATTTGGAAAAATGGCTCAGACGGCGCCATCATTCGTACGATCTTTTATAACGTAAGATCAGGTGACACAGTCAGCGGTATTGCATCAAAGTTCAAAGTAAAAAGTACAGATGTTGTAAAATGGAACACTTTGCAGAACAAAAAATACCTACAGCCAGGACAAAAACTGAAGCTGTATGTTGATGTAACTAAGGTAAGTGTATGAACCCGTCAAGTAACCCACTCGTCATGCTGTTGGATATATTCCGTTCGCCAACAGCTTGTTTCTTAGCGCTTTATCAACGAAGTGCTTGGGGATGGCAACCCTACGTCGTATTAATGCTCAGCCCATTTTTGTTTTGGGGTGCTTATTTTTCGAATGTAGATTTTGCATGGTTAAGTGCAGAGCTCTCGCAGCAACTGGCTCAAACGAACCCTGACCAATTGGCGTTACTTGACCGCAATACCTTACTCGCAAGTGAAATCATCAGCGACGTATTTGGCCGAACATTAACCATCGTTCTATTGGCATTCTGGTTTAACCTAGCAACCAAGCCAAGCCAACATCAGCACAGCTTTTGGCGATGGTTTGCAGCGGCATCGGTTGTTATATTCCCAGCTGTTTTAGGTGATGTAGCAAGCTACGCAAGCCTGATACTCAAGCATGGACATGTGATGAACTACGCTGCCGACTTGAACAGCTTAAATGGCTTGATCAAGTTACCGCTAACTAATGATTGGTCACAGTTTGCTAGCTCATTACCACTGCTTCTGCCATGGTACATCGTGCTAGGTTATGCTGCGGTATTAACGTGGACTGAGTTTGAACGCGGGCAAGCGCTTGTGATTTCAGGCTTACCATGGGTTGGCTACTACCTAATCTGGGCGCTCTACATTTTAATCTTTTAAGTAGAAGAGATAAGGCTAGCGAAGACTCTCTAGCCTATTGTTCCGTTAGATTTCCCAAGGTAACCACCGTGCGAATGGTTAAGTTCCAATGACTAATAGCTAATCACTATTTAGCCTTAAAGGTCACTCGCATAGGGTTATGATCAGAAGCGTCCGTAATGGGCGCTTTTGCTTTTTCTACCTCTAGCCCTCGATAGAACACATGGTCGAGCACCAGTCCTGTAATGAACTGAGTTCTGTTATCTGGCTCAAAGGCAACTTCCGTCAAACCAACCTTCTCCAACGCATCTTTCAATACAGCAAAGCGAGCTTCACTCCAGCTATTAAAGTCCCCAGCAAAAATAACCGGCCCACGATACTTTTGCAGATTGTCAGTTAAGCTCTTGAGCTGAGCCTCGTAATCTTCCGTACCAAAGGTAAAGTTCACAGCGTGGATATTAATCACAGCCAGCTCTTCGCCATTGTTTAGTTGGTAACGCGACCAAAGCGCCGATTTAGGCAGTTGAAGCCAAGGTTCTTCATGAGTATAAGCACACGCTTCAATCGGTAAATGGGTTGCTAGGTTGAGTACCCCAGCACTTTGCTCAAAGGCCTCAAACGCATTAACACGTGTGCTTCCCCACTGTCCGCTCATTACCCATTGGCGAAGTCCTTCTGTCATACTAGCTTCTTGCAGCAAGACTAAATCGCTACCTGCCGACAGCTTATTTAACTCACTCTGCCAATTATTTCGGTTTTGCTTGTAGATATTCCACACCGTAATGTCTAAGCCTTCAGACACATCAATCGCTTTCGGTGCAGAGTTTTGGTAGCAACTGTAGATGTCGTTACTGGTACTTTGAGAGGAAATGATCAGGTTGGGTTTATTCGGGATCACGAAGATAAAATGAAAACTAACGACAGCAAGCGTTATCAATAACGTGATAACAATGATGGTTTTCTTAAACATACAGCACCCTACCAGAGATGAAAAAGGAGCGATAAACGCTCCTTTTAGGGTAATAGTTTTTTTATACGGCGTCTTCGTCTTCTTCGCCAGTACGAATACGTACCACACGTTCAACTTCAGTAATGAAGATCTTGCCGTCACCAATTTTACCTGTTTGAGCCGTCTCAATGATGGTATCAACACATTGGTCAGCCACTTCGTCGGTCACAACGATTTCTAGTTTCACTTTAGGTAAAAAGTCGACCATGTACTCTGCGCCGCGGTATAGCTCAGTATGACCTTTTTGACGTCCAAAGCCTTTAACTTCAGATACTGTCATACCCGTAATACCCACTTCTGCAAGTGCTTCACGTACATCATCAAGTTTGAATGGCTTGATAATGGCTTCAATCTTTTTCATGTTCATCCCTTAAACTGTGCGAATGGCTCATTATCGGTTAGCTATAGTAAACATTCAATGAAAAAAGCCAGAGCTTTAAAGCTCTGGCTCGAAATTTATCATCTTGTTTAATCAGCGCTTTGAGAAGGTTTTACTTAAGGCTTGCGTAGTAAGCGGCTAGATTCGCGATGTCTTCATCACTCAGCATTGAAGCTTGAGCCTGCATTACAGCGGCCAAACCGCCGGTGCGCTGGCCATTCTTATAGGCCTTAATTGATGAAGCGATGTATTGCTCGTTTTGACCTTTAAGGTTTGGATAGCCAGGGATCATTGCGATACCGTCTGCACCATGACATGCCGCACAGATTGCTGCTTTAGCTTGACCCGCAGCAACATCAGCCGCCAGAGCGTTACCACTCAATAGTCCAAATCCAAGAACTAATCCTAGTGTAATTTTCTTCATTGCATATTCCATTAATTATTTTTATTAAAGTGACGGTGAATTGTGACATAAACTTTTTCTACTTGCTCCAAAGCGCTTCACAATCTTGACCTTCGTAGTTTTTATCTACGAATAAGCCTAAAACAGCGATCACTCGATCGCCATCCATTAATATCGGCGTTCTGCGTCTTAACCAACTGGGTACTTGGTACTCTTGAAACAACTTCTTAAGCTTCCTGCTATGACCGCGCCCAACAGGGTGTGCTGACAATCCCTCAGGGTTAAATATCACTCGCAGTGTTCCTCTCGTTGTGTTGAGACTAAAATGTTGCGCATCACAGTGGTTAGATACACCATCACTCGCCGCTGAAGTTAAGTGTAGTTCCCCTAAACCGTCAGGCAAAACTAAGCTCTCTTCCATCGAGATATCACTTTGCCAGTTCGACAAGTCTTTGGTCTCTTTTACGACATAGAGCTGATGATTAAAACGTCTAACCTCAACCTCATTCAACACCAGCTTAGGGTTGGCGTCTGCCTGAGCACATGCCACCTCATCCCATATAAGTTTGAGCTGCTTTTGGCTCGGCATCGGTTGATTACAGCGGCTCAGCCACATTCTTAATAAGCGTGCACGCAGTAAATCAGAGTGCTGAGATAATACCTCAATACTTAAGCTGTGCTTCTCAGTCAAAGCTTGTTGTAAGTGAGATTCTAACAACTCATCCAACAGTAACTCTTGCTCTGCACATAGCTGAGCACTACGACTGACCGATTCTCGAAAACTAGGCCAACGCTCGGTCAGTGTCGGAGTGACTTGATGACGAATAAAATTACGGTCAAAGCGAACGTCTTGATTACTCTCATCTTCTACCCAAGTTAAAGCCATATCGCGCGCCGCCCCTTCAATATCCGTTCTCGTCACCGACAGCAGTGGGCGAACGATATGAGCACCTGAAAATGGCATCACTTTCGCCATTGAAGAGAGCCCTTTCGGACCACTGCCACGCTTAAGAGCTAACAAGAAGGTCTCGACTTGGTCATCGATGTGCTGGCCTGTCACTAACACATCACCTTGTCTAATATGCTTTTTAAGGGCTTGGTATCGCGCGTCTCGAGCCAGCTTTTCAACGCTTTCTCCACGGCTAATATCTAGCGAGACTCGTTCAATGAACAAGGATACCGACAAAGCATCACACCATGTTTTGCACTGCTCTGCCCAATAATCAGCATTGTTGCTTAAGCCGTGGTGAACATGTACCGCACAGCAATCGATGTGATGGGACTTAGCGAATTGGGCAGCCAACTCCAACAACACTCGTGAATCGACACCACCACTGAAAGCGACGATCAACCGACAAGGCTTAAGCGCGCTTTGATCAAGTACAGATGTGAAGGTATCAATTAAGTGTGTCATGAGGCTAATAAACCAAGAGATCGTGTGTTAAGGGATAATGTTTTAATAATAAAAAAGGGTTGGCACTGAGTCCAACCCTTTCATCATTTGTTCGTATAGCTAGCCTTATCGCTAAGGCAAGTTATCAGCAGTAGCCGTAGCTCATTAGACGCTGGTAACGACGCTCAAGCAGCGTTTCGTTATCAAACTGCTCTAGCTCTTCTAGCTGTTTAACTAACATGTCTTTCATGTTTTGAGCGGTTTGTGCAGGGTCGCGGTGCGCGCCACCTAGAGGCTCAGGAATGATTTCGTCGATAAGCTCAAGCTCTTTAAGACGAGGAGCAATCAGGCCCATCGCTTCAGCTGCTTGTGGTGCTTTATCTGAATCGCGCCATAAGATTGAAGCACAACCTTCTGGAGAGATTACTGAGTACGTAGAGTACTGAAGCATGTTCACGTAGTCACCAACACCAATCGCTAGTGCACCACCAGAACCGCCTTCACCCACAACGTTACAGATAACAGGAACTGAAAGGCCAGCCATCACTTTTAGGTTTTTAGCGATAGCTTCAGATTGACCACGCTCTTCAGCACCAACACCTGGGTATGCGCCCGCTGTGTCGATGAAAGTAATAATAGGCATGTTGAAACGCTCAGCAGTTTCCATTAGACGTAGCGCCTTACGGTAACCTTCTGGCTTTGGCATACCAAAGTTACGGATCACTTTCTCTTTAGTCTCACGACCTTTCTGGTGACCAATAACCATAACAGGACGGCCATTTAGACGAGCCATACCACCCACAATAGCTTTGTCGTCAGCGTAAGCGCGATCGCCCGCCATCTCTTCAAACTCTGTGAATGCATGCTCCAGGTAATCTTTGGTGTAAGGACGTTGAGGGTGACGAGCAAGTTGAGCTACCTGCCATGCACCTAAGTCACTAAAGATTTTCTGTTTAAGCTCTAAGCTTTTTTTCTCTAGTTGTTCGATTTCTTTGTCTAGATCTACCGCTGTGTCACCACCGTGACGCGAAACGTCACGTAGCGCTTCGATTTTTGCTTCAAGTTCAGCGATAGGCTTTTCAAATTCTAGAAAGTTCAGGCTCATCTATGAATCCTTGTTGATTCAGCTCCGCATTCGCGAAGCTAAATTTTAGTTAAATTCGAGTTCTACTTGGCTATTTCCAAGCAGCTGTTTTAATTCGTCTAGTAATGTATCACTTGGCGTCACACGCCATTCTGTGCCCAATGTTAACCGCGCTCTAGCGTCGGCACGCTGGTAGTATACATTGACTGGGACCGTTCCGGCTCTATAAGGTTCTAAGATTTGACTAAAGCGTTCAAAAAATTGACCGTTAATTTGGGATTGGTCGATAGATATCGACACCCCACGAGCATATTTCTCACGGGCGCTTCCTAAGTCCATGACCTCGCGCGCGGACATTTTAAGCCCGCCATTGAAATCATCAAAGCTGACCTGTCCGGAAACGACCACAATTTTGTCTTTTTCGAGCAATTCTGCGTAGCGATCGAGCGCATCCGAGAACAACATCACTTCCATTCGGCCCGATCGGTCATCAAGTGTCATCAAACCGATTCGCGTACCGCGCTTAGTCGTCATTACTCTCGCAGCAATCACCAAACCGGCAATTGTTAGTGATTGGTCACGACGCGTTGGCGTGGCATCTTTCAAACGACAGCTGGTGTATTTCGCTAACTCTTTGATGTAAGCGTTAACCGGGTGACCCGTTAAATACAAACCAAGCGTTTCACGTTCACCTTCAAGCCAAACCTTCTCAGGCCATTTAGGCACTTGGGTATACTTGTGTTCAACCTCTTCCGGAGCGTCGGTCAACACGCCAAACATATCAGATTGACCAAAAGACTCGGCATGGTGATGTTGACTCGCTGCCTTCACCGCATCTTTCAAAGATGCCATCATCGCCGCTCGGTGAGGACCTAATCTATCTAAGGCTCCGGATAGAATCAACTTTTCGATAACACGTTTATTAACCTTCTTCAGATCAAGACGTGCACAGAAGTCGAATAAGTCTTTAAAGTAACCACCTTTATTTCGCGCTTCAATAATCGCTTCAATAGGGCCTTCACCGACCCCTTTGATCGCACCGATGCCATAAACAATCGCGCCATCTTCATCCACGTTAAAGCGGTACAGACCCGAGTTGATATCTGGTGGTAAAAGCTTGAGCTTCATACGGAAACATTCATCAACAAGGCCAATAACCTTCTCGGTGTTATCCATATCTGCCGTCATTACCGCAGCCATAAATTCCGCTGGGTAGTGCGTTTTCAGCCATAGCGTTTGATAAGAAACCAGTGCATATGCTGCGGAGTGAGATTTGTTAAAGCCGTAGCCCGCAAATTTCTCTACCAAGTCAAAGATCTTCATGGCCAGCTCGCCATCAACACCATTGGCTTCAGCACCCTCTTTAAAGGTACCACGCTGCTTTGCCATCTCTTCTGGCTTTTTCTTACCCATCGCACGACGCAACATATCCGCTCCACCAAGCGTATAGCCAGCAAGGATCTGTGCGATTTGCATTACCTGCTCTTGATACAGGATGATGCCGTACGTAGGTTCTAGCGTCTCTTTCAGCGATTCGTGTTGCCACGTTTCATCAGGGTAAGAAACCGCTTCACGGCCGTGTTTACGGTCGATAAAGTTATCTACCATGCCTGATTGCAGAGGACCCGGACGGAACAGGGCTACCAATGCGATAATATCTTCAAAACAGTCGGGCTGTAGACGTTTGATAAGGTCTTTCATACCACGCGATTCCAGCTGGAATACCGCGGTGGTTTCAGAATTTTGTAATAGGTTAAATGACGCTTGGTCATCAAGAGGAATCGACTCGATACGAACCGGTTCTTTCCCCTCTTTCTTCAAACGTGGATTCACTAGGCCTAACGCCCAGTCGATGATGGTCAGGGTACGCAGCCCCAAGAAGTCGAACTTAACCAAGCCAGCCGTTTCAACGTCATTCTTATCGAACTGCGTTACTGGGAAGTTACCTTCTGCGTCGGCATAGATTGGCGCAAAATCGGTGATCGTGGTGGGTGAGATAACAACACCACCTGCGTGCTTACCGGCATTTCGCGTACAACCTTCAAGGATGCGACACTTATCAATCAGCTCACGAACTTCTTCATCGCCATCGTAAAGCTCTGGCAATGCAGGTTCAGCAAGGAATGCTTTCTCTAGCGTCATACCCGGGTCTGGCGGTACAAGCTTTGAAATTCGATCGACGAAACCAAACGGGTGGCCCAATACACGGCCTACATCGCGGATTACCGCTTTTGCCGCCATGGTACCAAAGGTGATGATCTGAGAAACAGCATCACGACCGTACATCTCAGCCACGTGATCAATAACTTGGTCGCGCTTATCCATACAGAAGTCGATATCGAAATCGGGCATGGATACACGTTCTGGGTTCAAGAAACGTTCGAAAAGTAGATCGTATTCAAGTGGATCGAGATCGGTGATATCCAAGGCGTAAGCTACTAGAGAGCCGGCACCAGAACCACGGCCAGGACCTACTGGCACATCGTTGTCTTTTGACCACTGGATGAACTCCATTACGATCAAGAAGTAACCTGGGAAACCCATGTTGTTAACAACTTCGAGCTCAATCTTGAGTCGCTCATCGTATTCCGGTCTGCGCTCAGCACGCACTTTTTCATCTGGGAATAGGAACGCTAGACGTCGCTCAAGGCCTTCTTCAGATTTCTTGATCAAGAAGTCTTCAATCGCCAAACCTTCCGTTGGGAAGTTAGGCAGGAAGTACTCGCCCAGACGAACCGTTACATTACAACGCTTAGCAATCTCAACACTGTTCTCAAGTGCTTCAGGAATGTCTGAGAACAGCTCACACATCTCTTCTTCACTACGTAGATATTGCTGCGCGCTGTAGTTCTTAGGGCGACGAGGATCGACCATAGTGAAACCATCATGGATCGCCACGCGGATTTCGTGAGCATCAAACAGGTCTTCAGTTAGAAAAACCACTTCGTTGGTTGCGACAACAGGCAGGTCTTCCTGTTCAGCAAGCTCTAACGCAAAGTGTAAGTATGACTCTTCATCTGGTCGTCCGGTACGAATCAGTTCCAAGTAAAAACGATCGGCGAAGTACGTTTTGTAAAACTCGACGCTGCTTGCAACCAAGTCACGGTTACCTTTCAGCAACGCCTTACCAATCTCACCTTCTTTGGCGCCCGATAGAATGATCAGGCCTTCTGCATTCTCAATTAGCCACTCTTTATCAATAACAGGCTGATGTTGAACATGACCACGAAGGTAAGCTTTTGAGATGAGTAACGTTAGGTTGTTATAACCTTTATTGTTCGTTGCGATAACGGTGAGCTTGGTCAACTCGTCACCGAATTCTGGAGACTGCATCAAGAAGTCAGCACCAATAATAGGTTTAACCCCACACCCATGGGCAGTACCGTAAAACTTCACCAAACCACACAGGTTGGTAAAGTCGGTCAATGCTAGAGCAGGCATACCCATTTCAGCGACTTTTTTAACTAATGGTGGCACCTTGGATAGGCCATCCACCATCGAAAAGTCACTGTGTACGCGTAGGTGAACAAATTTTGGATCTGACATTATTTTTCCTGAGTTCTAGGTTTGAGCCTAGGATTACAACTGTGTGTATTCTATTTTTTTCTAATACAAGTTAGCAACTTTATTCGATGCTAAGCTCTAGTTAACGTAAAGCTCTAATCTATACCAAGAATACGTTTTACTGGCTTAAAGCTCTTGCGGTAATGCTCGGTTACACCATGTTTTTCAATCGCTTCGAAATGCGCTTTGGTCGGGTAACCTTTATGCTTAGCAAAACCAAACTCTGGATGAAGTTTATCAAGATCTTCCATCTCTTGGTCACGAACGACTTTTGCGATAATAGACGCCGCACTGATTTCAGCCACTCGCAAGTCCCCCTTCACAATCGCAAGACCATCCATCGGCAGTTCTGGGACTCGGTTTCCATCTATCAACGCCATATCAGGTTGAACGCTCAACCCCGCGATAGCTCGCTGCATAGCAACCATCGTCGCTTGCAGAATATTCAACTCATCAATTTCTTGTGGAGAACAACGACCGACAGACCACGCCAAAGCTTTCTCTTTGATTTCAGGAAGTAACGCAAGACGCTTTTTCTCAGACAATTTCTTTGAGTCGTTCAAGCCTTCGATTGGGTTGTTTGGATCAAGGATAACCGCAGCGGTCACCACGTCGCCAACCAAAGGGCCACGCCCTACTTCATCCACGCCAGCAAACAGCTGGTAACCTTGCGGGTATTCAAATGGAGGAAGCTCTTTTTTTTCTTTTACTGCCATAACTAATCTCTTAATGTTCTGTAAATAAGCGCTTTATGCTTCAACAAAAGGTCGGTCAATCAATTTCAATACTGCGTTAGCGGCTTGTTTGTCTGCGTCTTTGCGGATCCAGTGATGCATCTCGGTAAAGCGTTTGATCAAGGCACTGTTATCGACTGATAGCATTTTATCGACAGACGGGAACAAAAAGTCTGGGTGGCACTCTTCAAGAATATGCTCTTTCACGATCTCTTCACCAGCCAAAATATTCGGCAGTGACACAAACTCAGTGATCGCCAACTTCTTAACAATGTAACCCGTCAGCTTATTTACTTTGTAACCAACCACCATAGGGCGTTTAAGCAACATACATTCAAGAGCCACGGTACCTGAAGCCAAGAGCACAGAATCAGCGGCGGTAATCACGTTGGTTGCCGTATCTTCGACTAACGTGAATTCAAGCTCAGGTGCGGTCGATTGCCAGATTTCAGTAAACTGCTTTTTACGCTGCTCGTTAACGAGCGCAACAACAAAATTGATATCCGGATACTTCTGCTTGATACGTTGGCAAGTTTCGATAAATGGCTGAGCAATCAAACCCATCTCACCACCACGACTACCCGGTAATACGGCTAACCACTGCTTGTCTTGATCAAGACCTAACAGCTCTCGAGCATCTTGTTTACTAGGCTCTAAAGGAATCGCGTCTGCCAACGTGTGACCAACAAACTCACAGGCAACGTTATATTTATCGTAGAACGCTTTTTCGAACGGCAAGAAAGCCAAGACTAAGTCGGTTGCTTTGTCGATTTTAAAGATACGCTTTGGACGCCAAGCCCACACTGAAGGGCTCACGTAATGCACCGTTTTGATACCAGCGTTCTTAAGGTCTAACTCAAGCCTTAGGTTGAAATCGGGCGCGTCGATACCGACAAAGACATCGGGTGGATTTTGAGTGAAATACTTAACCAGCTCTACTTTTACTTTTAACAAGCGAGGTAAACGGCCAAGCACTTCAACTAAGCCCATAACGGCCAGCTCTTCCATCTCGAAAAGAGACTCACAACCTAGGGCTTTCATTTTCGGCCCGCCAATGCCAACGAACTCTGCATTCGGGTATTGTGATTTGATCGCTTTGATAAAGCCTTCACCAAGCGTATCGCCAGACAGTTCGCCGACAACAATGCCTACGCGCAGTGGTTCATTCGAAACAAAGTCCGTGCTGTTGGTTGCTGTTTCTTGCTGTGCCATAGTTTTCCAATTCCCTTCTTGCCTAAAACAAAAAAGATCGCCTAATGATTAGCGATCTTTTTGTTATACCAATCTGATTAAGTAATTATTGTCATACTTACGCGGATTGGTACATAACCACATCGAGTATTAACGAATAATACCGCGCTCAGAGTTCTCTAGCATTTCAAGCATAGGAACTACCGAAGTAAACTCTTTTGCCATTTCCACTAAAGCCGCTTTCGCTTCTTCAAGTGTTTTACCTGAACGGTATAGCTCTTTGTACGCTTTCTGTAGTGCACGAATTTCAGGTTTCTCAAATCCGTTACGCTTCAAGCCTACTAGGTTAAGGCCGAATGGAGCCGCGTGGTTACCCTGTGCAAGCACGTACGGCAGTACATCTTGAACAACTGCAGAACAGCCACCAATGTATGCGTAAGCACCAATTGAGCAGAATGGGTGAATCGCAGAAAGTGCCATAACACCAGCGTAGTCGCCAACCGTTACATGACCGCCAAGAATAGCGTTGTTACCAATGTGAGTGTGGTTACCAACAATAACATCGTGCGCTACGTGAGCATTAACACAAAGTAAGTTGTCATCACCAATCACTGTGGTTGCTTTGTCTTGAACCGTACCACGATGGATTTGAACCGCTTCACGAATTACGTTGCGATCACCGATCACAACTGTTGTGTCTTCGCCGCCGTATTTCTTATCTTGGTTTTCTTCACCGATAACAGCGTGTGGGAAGATACGGTTTTCTTTACCAATGGTTGTGTGACCTTTGATCACAACGTGCGACATCACTTCAGTGTCGTCACCAATTGTCACGTTACCAGCAATGTAAGTGAAAGGCCCAACCGTCACGTTAGCACCGATAGTTACATCACCTTCGATTACTGCTGCCGGGTGAATTTTCGCTGTTTCATGAATCATATTAAAACTCTCTACGAGCACATTTAAGTTCAGCTGAACATACAACTACGCCGTCAACCTTAGCAACACCATTAAACGATGCGATGCCACGACGTTCTTTTAAGAATTCAACTTCGATAACCAGTTGGTCACCAGGTACTACTGGCTTACGGAATTTTGCTTTATCAACACTTGCAAAGTAGTAAAGCTCGTTGCCAGAAGGCGCACCAAAAGATTTAAATGCTAGAAGGCCTGTTGCTTGTGCCATTGCTTCTAAGATCAACACGCCTGGGAATACAGGAAGTTGTGGGAAGTGGCCTGTGAACTGAGGTTCGTTAACAGAGACATTCTTAATCGCAGTCAGTGTTTTTTCTTTTTCAAAGCTAGTCACACGATCAACCATTAAGAATGGGTAGCGATGAGGTAATAGTTCCTGAATTTCAGTAATGTTCATCGTTGTCTGTTCAGTAGTCAAAGTCGTATTCCTATATATATTCTTTATTTAATTAGAAGGATTATAAACGAAAAAGACTCGCTGTACGCGAGCCTTTTATTAGAAATGCTGGAATTATGATTCCGCGCTCTTCTCGATAAGTTTTTCAACAGTTTTCAAACGCTTGTTCATTTCATCAATTCGATGAACACGCGTTGCTGTTTTACGCCAATCTTTATTTGGCTGTAAAGGAATACCTGAAGAGTACATGCCTTTCTCAGTGATGCTGCGCATTACCATCCCCATACCGGTGATTGTAACGCCATCAACGATTTCAATGTGACCATTAATCACACTGCCGCCACCAATAATACAGTACTTACCTATCGTCGTGCTGCCTGCGATGATAGTACCACCCGCAAGAGCAGAACCATATCCGATGTGAACATTGTGAGCAATTTGAAGTTGGTTATCTAAGATAACGTTATCTTCAATGATTGTGTCATCTAATGCACCACGGTCAATGGTAGTACACGCGCCGATTTCTACGCGGTTACCAATGCGAACAGAACCCACTTGCGGGATCTTAACCCACTCACCTTTCTCGTTCGCATAGCCAAAGCCATCAGAGCCGATAACCGTGCTTGATTGAATCAAACATGCTTCGCCAATCACAACTTCATGGTAAACACTTACGTTAGCCCATAGCTTAGTGCCAGAGCCAACTTTCGCGTTTTTACCAATAAAGCAACCAGCACCGATGATCACATCATCACCAAGTACCACACCAGACTCAATCACAGCATTTGCACCAATAGACACATTTTGTCCAATGGTCGCATCACTTGCAATCGAAGCTGAATCAGCAATAGCCGCAGCGGGTGCTGGAGTAGTATCAAGCGCTTGAGCAACTTTAGCAAAAGCAACGTAAGGGTCATTAACCACAATCACGTTCGTCTTACAAAGTTCACGCTCACTCTCTTTAACCATAATAGCGGATGCTTTACAGTCACCTAGGTGCTTGCTGTACTTTACGTTAGAAAGGAACGTAATGTTACCTTCTTGCGCTTTATCCATAGGAGCGACTGCTGAAACGGTAATAGTACCATCTCCGTGTAGCTCTCCCCCGGTAATCGTTGCCAATTCGGCTAAAGTTAGATTCTTCATAAAACTTATTTCAGTGCTTTAATTACTTTCTCAGAGATGTTGTATTCTGGCTTGCCGTATTGCAGAGCTTGAATATCAACGATCATATCGTAGCCTTCTTTCTCTGCAACTTTCGTTACAGCATCTTGAATCACTTTAAATAGCTTCTGCTTCTCTTGTGCTTCACGACGTTGGCTTGCTTTTTCTAGTGCTTGAGCTTTGATTTTGTACTTGCTGTCTAGTTGACCTACTTCGATACGTAGCTTTTCAACTTCGTCAGGACCTAGTAGCTCGCCATCACGCTTAAGCTTTTCAATCTTAGTCTTTGCTTCAGCTTGAATGCTCTGTAACTCAGCCGCTTTATCTTTGAACTCTTCCTGCATTTTTTGAAGAACAACTTCACGCTGAGGTAGAGCCTGGAATACTTGTGCAGTGTTTACATAACCCACTTTTTGCGCAGCTTCGGCAGCTGTTGCAAAGAAAGAAGAGCTAAGAACTACAAGGCCTAAACCTGCTGCTTTAATCATATTTTTCAAAATATTGTCCTTTAAATATTAGAAAGTTCTACCAATGGTAAATGTGAAGAATTCCTCATCATCACCTTCGTAAATTTTAACTGGTTTCGCTAAAGAGAAAACCAGTGGGCCCATCGGTGACATCCATTGCAGGGCAGCACCATAAGATGAACGGTAATTTGTTGGATCAGAGTAATCGTAGTAGTACTGACTGCCACTGTTAGGTGCGCCACGGTCTACGAACTCTGTATCCCATACACTTGCCATGTCGAAGAAGACACTGGTTCGAATCTGGCTGCGCGCTTCATCAGAAGCAAACGGCGTTGGGACAATTAACTCTAAACTGGCCAAAGCAACCGCGTTACCACCAACCGAATCATCGGTTGCAGAGCTGTATGTAGGGTTATTTCCTGTACTGCTTCCGTAAACGGCTTTCGGACCTGCTGAGTTAGAACCAAAACCACGTAGGGTTGTAAAGCCACCCGCATAGTAGTTCTCATAGAACGGGAACAAGTTATCGTTACCATCCGTTTGACCATAACCATTACCATAGCCTAATCGGCCACGCATCAATAGTGTGAACTCATGCTTTTTGGTCAGCGGGATGTAATGTTTTACATCGTACTGTGCTTTGAAGTACTTAGCATCAGAGCCTGGTACTGTCATTTTAGCGAAAGCACGTTGGTGGTTACCCTCAGTTGGGAAGAAACCACGGTTCAAGTTGTTACGCGTCCAAGAAATATTGATATCGAAGTCATCAGTTAAGATGTGCTCGTCACCATATTGGTCAATACTTCTCGCGAACTGTTCAACTTGGATATAGGTCGGAACGTTACCGATTTTGTTGTGTGTATAGCCAACACCAAACTCGATACGGTTCAGCTCATCCATAGGGAAACCCCATGTTAGGCTGGTACCATAACTTTGGTTGGTATAGTCGACAATACCCGCTTCAGAGGCTTCGAATTCGTTGTAGAAGATCTTACCGCCTAGACTCACACCATCAAGGTTCCAGTATGGGTCACGGTAGTCTAAGCTCACGTTCTTTTGGTAATCGTTCATCATGGCACTTACACCAACACGGTTACCTGAGCCTGCAAAGTTGTCTTGTTGTAAACCAACTTGGAAACTGACACCTGATTCCGTACCGTAGCCGACACCAAAGTTGATGCTGCCTGAGTTAGCTTCCTTAACGTTGTAAACCAAATCAACTTGGTCTTCACTACCAGGAACACGAACTGTTTGTACATCAACCGTTTCAAAGAAACCTAAACGGTTAAGACGGCTCTTACCAGTATCAATTGACTTAGAGTTAAGCCAACTGCCTTCCATTTGACGCATTTCACGACGAAGAACTTCATCTTTCGTTGAGTTATTGCCCGTGAATCGAATGTCGCGAACATAGATACGGCTACCCGCTTCTACATTGATAACTAACGACACTTCTTTGGTCTCATCATTGAATTCAGGAATCGTGCGAACTTGTGGGTACGCGTAGCCAGATTCACCAAGAATTCGTTTTACGTTCTCTTCCAAAGACGTTACCGAAGAACCGTTGTACGTATCGCCGTCTTCGAATGGCACTAACGCTTCGAAGTCAGCCTCACGACCGATTAATTCACCACGGAAAGAGACATCTTTAACGGTGTAGGCTTCGCCTTCATCGAGGCCAAGCGTGATGTAAACACCTTTTTTGTCTGGAGAGATCGCCACCTGCGTAGAGTCAACCTTAAACTTAAGGTAACCACGGTCAAGGTAGTAAGATTTCAGCGCTTCGATATCACCGGCTAATACTTGCTTTTGGTATTTTTCATCCGCAAGGAAATTCCACCATGCAACATCAACATTCAGATTGAAACGACTAAGCAGTTCAGAGTCAGAGAAGACTTCATTACCGATAAAGTTGATTTGCTGAATCTTAGCGGATACGCCCTCAGTAAACACAAACTTAAGGTCAGAACGGTTACGTGGCAGAGGTGTCACAACCGCTTTTACTGTCGCGTTGTACTTACCAACACTGTAGTAAAAATCTTCAAGGCCTTTTTCAATGTTACTCAGCGTAGTACGGTCAAGGGCTTCACCTTCACGAACACCAGACGCATCTAGGTTCTGCTGAAGCTGTTCTTCTTTAATCGCTTTATTACCAGAGAATGAGATGCTTGCGATGGTCGGTCGTTCTTGAACTTGAACAATCAATACACCTTCATCACGAAGTACTTTAACGTCCTCAAAGTTGCCCGAAGCATACAATGCACGAATGATCTCAGACACATCGCTTTCATCTACTTCATCGCCAATACGTACTGGCATTTTCAGTAGAGCTGCACCAAGTGCAACACGCTGTAAACCTTCGATCTTGATATCTTGAACTACAAAGTTTTGTGCTCCGTTCGCAGCCACACTAGTGGCCAATAGACTTGCGAACAGAATTTGCTTAATCGCCATACTTATTCTAATTATTCCTTGCTACTACCAATGCCTGTGAGAAACCATTCACAGACGAGTAAAATCGTTAAATATTGCCAGAGCCATCAATGAGAAGAGGATTGCCCCTCCCACTCTGTATCCCATTTCCTGAACTTTCTCAGGTACCGGTTTACGAGTAACGGCCTCAATAGCGAAAAACAGCAAATGTCCGCCATCAAGCATAGGCAGCGGAACCAAATTAATAATCCCTAAGTTAACACTAATCAGAGCCAAAAAGCCCAAGAAGTAAACCAGACCATAATCGGCGGTTGTACCTGCACCTTTAGCGATTGAAATAGGGCCACTCAAGTTGTTTAAGCCAACATCACCAACGATGAGCTTCTTAAGCATTGTCAGTGTCAATCCAATGATTTGACCTGTTTTATCAAATGCTTTTCCTACAGACTCAATTACACCAAATTGTAACTCAAAGCGATAATCTTCTGGCCATTCTGCGACTTCCGGAGCAATACCTGCATAGCCGATTGTCGAACCATCAGAAAGCTCTCGACTTTTTGGTGTCATAACCAATGACTGCTCGGCACCATTTCGCAATACGACCAAGTCCAATGATGTCATTGGATTAGCACGAATTAACTCAACAACCGACTGCCACTGTTCAATAGGTTGCCCGTTAATCTCAACAATTTTATCGCCAGCTTCAAGACCTGCATCGTATGCAGCGCCATCATCAATGATTTGAGCCAGTACGGTCGATATCTCTGGAGAATACGGTCTAAAGCCCAGCGTTGTCATTGCAGATTCAGTTTCTGGGTTGAACGACCAGTCTGAAATATCCAATGTCATTTGTTGCTCAAAGCCGATGTCGTCTTGAGAAGCAACCGTCACTGTCATGGATTGATCACCAATGTGCGATATCAACCCCATATTGACTGATTCCCAATCTGCGGTTTTGATTCCTGAAATAGATTTAAGTTCCATTCCAGTTTCAATTCCGGCTTGTGCAGCAATAGATTGTGGAGTGACTTCACCAATCACGGGCTTAACCGCGGGTACGCCAATCAAAAATACTAACCAATACGCGAACACCGCAAAGATAAAGTTGAATGCAGGGCCTGCACCCACAATCGCCGTTCGTTTCCAAAGCGGCTTCTTGTCGAAAGCGTATTGCTGTTGATCTTCAGAAAGATCGTCAACACGACCATCGAGCATCTTAACGTAGCCGCCCAGTGGAATCACTGACAAGCTGTATTCAGTACCATCACGGCCCACTTTACTCCAGATTGATTTACCAAAACCAATCGAGAATTTTTCAACTTTCACACCACAACGACGAGCGACCCAGAAGTGTCCAAACTCATGAACAGCAACCAGAATGCCAAGCGCTACGATAAAAGATGCGAAGTTCCACAGAATTCCACTCATGCTAGCTGCTCTTTAATAAATTGAATGGCTATTTGACGAGACATATTATCGAGCTCGAGAAGGCTTTCCAAGCTATCTAAACCCTCAGAGTTATGTTGTTCACATACTTTGCTCATAACGTGTTCGTTAATGACAGCAATATCGGTAAACTTCACCTGATTGTTCAAGAAAGCATCGACCGCGATCTCGTTTGCTGCATTAATGGCTGTTGTCGCATGCTGACCTAAGTAGCACGCTTCAATCGCTAACCTCAAACACGGGTAACGACTGAAATCTGGTTCTAAGAAGGTAAGCTCACCCACTTTAGTAAAGTCTAAAGGCTTAACACCCGCCTCGGTACGATTAGGGTAAGACATCGTCAAAGCGATTGGCGTTGCCATATCTGGTTCGCCCATTTGAGCAAGCACAGAGCCATCCTTGTACTGAACCATCGAGTGAATCACAGACTGCGGGTGAATGATGACCTTTAACTGCTCCTGAGAAGCATTAAATAGCCATTTCGCTTCAATGTACTCTAGCCCTTTATTCATCATAGTCGCAGAATCGACAGAGATCTTAGGCCCCATAGACCAGTTAGGGTGTGCAATTGCGCGTTCAGGAGTCACTGATTCGAGTTCAGCCACATCGGTATAACGGAAAGGACCACCAGAACCAGTCAGAAGAATATGGTTAATGCCGTTTTCTTCAAGGTTACAGCGGCCTAGGTTAGTTTGTACGTTCTGCGGAAGGCATTGGAAAATAGCATTATGCTCGCTATCGACAGGAAGCAGCTCTGCACCGTATTTTTCCACGGCGTCAATAAACAACTGCCCAGACATCACCAAAGCTTCTTTGTTTGCAAGCAAGATACGCTTGCCCGCTTTAACCGCAGACATAGTAGGAAGTAAACCAGCGGCACCAACAATCGCGGCCATTACCGTGTCCACTTCCTCTAGAGAAGCAACCTGACACATGCCTTCAGTGCCTGAAAGTACTTTTACGTTAGGGTAACTCACGGACAACACTTCAGTCAGTTGAGACGCTGCATCAGAGCAAGCCATAGCAACATAGCTTGGTTGCCACTTTTCAACTAACGCCAGCATCTTTTCAACATTCGAGCCTGCAGCCAGTGCAACCACTGAATAGAGATCTGGGTTTTGCTCAACGACTTTTAGTGTACTTGCACCAATTGAGCCGGTAGCGCCAAGGATAGTTAGATTTCGCATCACATATGACCGTAGAAATGTAATAAAGGGCAGAATCACTGCCCTTTTTTATTAGAATGCTAAATAAAGCAGAGCAAAGACAGGGAATGCAGCCGTTAAGCTATCTATTCTATCTAGTATACCACCATGACCAGGAATCAGATTACTGCTGTCTTTCACCCCAGAAACACGCTTAAACATGCTTTCAACAAGGTCACCTAGAACAGAAATAACAACGGTCACAAGGGTAATAACAATCATGTGAAGTGGGCTTGTGAATTGGATGTCAAACAAGTCAGCAAAGATCCAAGCCACGATCACCGCAGTAATAATGCCACCGATAAGACCTTCAATCGTCTTATTAGGGCTTACCGCTGGTGCCATTTTACGCTTACCAAAACTCTTTCCTGAAAAGTATGCGCCGCTATCTGCAGCCCAAACAAGCAAGCAAACAAACATCACCAGTTTAGCACCGTGGTAAGGATCAGCATCGATACCGTTAGCACGCAGGATAACCACACTCCAGAAGAATGGCAGCAGAGTCAGCACACCAAAGGCGTGACGAAGAAGAGAAGAGTCTTTCCATGCAGGCATAGACTTAGGATAAGTCACCGCCATGCCACTCGCGATTACCCACCAAATCGAGCCAATCGTTAGAATGGCGTAGTGAGCAGTAGACAAGTTATTAAGGCTAAATGCATCAAAAGGGATAAAAGCAAAACTTGCAGCACTTACCACAACCGTTGGAATCAACGCTACATAACGTGATTTGCTTTCAACAAACTGAGTCCACTCCCAAAAACCCAATAGCGAGATTACCGCTAGTGAAAGAATAAATGTAGGAAGTGATAACTCGAAAATACCTAGAATAACTAGGGGAGCTAAAATCAACGCCGTAATAATTCGTTGTTTCAAACCAAAAAATCCTTATTAACTGTCCATCAGAGCTTTAATTTGCTCACCGGTGCATCCAAAACGACGCTCACGGTTAACAAACCAAGTCACAGCTTCTACTAAGCTGTCTTCATTAAAGTCTGGCCAGAATTGTTCAGTGAAATACATTTCGGCGTAAGCCAACTGCCAAAGCATAAAATTACTAATGCGGCATTCGCCACTGGTACGGATAAGTAGATCGACTTCAGGAATATCTGCCATTGTCAGGTGCTGTGTAATCATAGCTTCATTAATGTCATCTACATTAATATCACCAGACTTTACCTGTTGAGCAATAGAGGTCATTGCTTGCTGAATATCCCACTTACCGCCGTAGTTAGCTGCAATATTAATAACCATACCCGTATTGGTGCTAGTCAAAGCTTCCGCTTCTTCTATCTTCTTTTGTAGTCGATCATTGAAACGACTTTTATCACCAATAACACGAAGTTGTAGATTATTTTTATGAAGCTTTTTAACTTCACTCGACAGCACTGAAATAAACAGTTCCATCAAGATACCGACTTCTTCTTCAGGACGACGCCAGTTTTCGCTACTAAATGCAAAAAGAGTAACGGCTTTAATGCCAAGTCTGGCTGCAGAAGAGATAGTTTTACGAACGGCTTGAACACCGTTTTTATGGCCAAAGACGCGAGGCTTGCCCTGAGCTTTTGCCCAGCGACCATTACCATCCATAATGATAGCAATGTGTTTAGGAAGAGAGTCTGTGAACGCTTGAGAATTATGCATAAAAGAGTGAATCAAATTCTAATAGTCGAACAGAGTAGCATAAAAAAACGCTGCACCGTGAGTACAGCGTTTTTCCGGAAAGAAAAGAATATGGAAAATTAAACTTCCATCAACTCTTTTTCTTTAACAGCTAGAACTTCGTCTACGTTCTTAACCGCAGCGTCAGTTAGCTTTTGAATTTCGTCTTGTGCTTTACGATCTTCATCTTCAGAGATTTCTTTATCTTTAAGAAGTGCTTTTAGATCGCCATTCGCGTCACGACGGATGTTACGGATAGCAACACGGCCACCTTCAGCTTCGCCACGAACGATTTTAACTAGGTCTTTACGACGCTCTTCCGTTAGCGGTGGAAGTGGAACACGGATAACCGTACCAGCAGACATAGGGTTTAGGCCTAGGTCAGATGTCAGGATTGCTTTTTCAACTAGAGGAGTCAGTGTTTTATCAAACACTGTAATAGCTAGTGTACGTGCATCTTCAGCGATAACGTTAGCTACTTGAGTCAAAGGCGTTGGAGCACCGTAGTACTCAACAGTAAGACCAGAAAGTAGGCTCGGGTGCGCACGGCCTGTACGAATCTTTTGCAGGCTGTTTTTTAGTGCATCAACACTTTTTACCATGCGCTCTTGAGCGTCTTTTTTGATTTCGTTAATCACAATTTCACCTTGATTATGTTCTTTCTTCAAGAAAGCTTTTTATTTGGAGTGATAAGGATAAGCTTACCAAGGTACAACACCTCAGTAAGCCCGAAAAATTAGTCAGCGTCGCTGATTAATGTACCTTCAGTTTCACCCATAACCACGCGACGTAGTGCGCCTGGTTTATTCATGTTAAATACACGGATTGGCATTTTGTGATCACGTGCTAGCGTAAATGCAGCCAAGTCCATTACTTTAAGTTCTTTATCAAGAACCGTGTTGTAAGACAACGTATCATACAACTCTGCGTCTGGGTTTGCTACTGGGTCAGCAGTAAATACACCATCTACTTTTGTCGCTTTTAGAACTACGTCAGCTTCGATTTCGATACCACGTAGACATGCAGCAGAATCCGTAGTGAAGAATGGGTTACCCGTACCAGCAGAGAAGATCACAACGCGACCTTGACGTAGTTGGCTGATTGCGTCTGCCCAGTTGTAATCGTCACACACGCCTTTTAGAGGAATTGCAGACATTACACGTGCGTTTACGTAAGCACGGTGCAGCGCGTCACGCATAGCAAGGCCGTTCATTACTGTTGCAAGCATACCCATGTGGTCACCAACAACGCGGTTCATGCCAGCTTCAGCAAGACCAGCACCACGGAACAAGTTACCGCCACCGATAACAACACCAACTTGAACGCCTAGTTCAACCAATTCTTTTACTTCTTGAGCCATACGATCAAGGATCGTTGGGTCAATACCAAAACCTTCTTCGCCTTGTAGCGCTTCACCGCTAAGTTTTAACAGAATACGTTGATACACTGGTTTAGGGTTCGTAGTCATGGAGTTTACCTTCCAAAGAGTTGATGATTAACAGTCATGGATAAAAACTGAGTAAGTCAGTTTGCATTCATAACCACTAACGTTGCCTTCAAAAATAGTTCACTATTCATAAAAAGACCGCAGCATTTGCCACGGTCTTTTTTCAAACAATACGCTAAGGATTAACCTTTTTGTACCGCTGCAACTTCGTCAGCGAAGCTCATTTCAGCAGCTTTCTCGATACCTTCACCAACTTCTAGACGTACGAAGTTAGATACTGCAGCGCCTTTTTCTTTAAGGATTTCGCCAACAGTTTTCTTAGGTTCCATGATGAAAGCTTGACCAGTTAGAGAGATTTCGCCCGTGAATTTCTTCATACGGCCGATAACCATTTTCTCAGCGATCTCTTGAGGCTTGCCTTCGTTCATAGCGATTTCAACTTGAACTTCTTTCTCTTTAGCAACTACGTCTGCTGGTACGTCTTCTGGGTTAACAAACTCAGGACGAGAAGCAGCAACGTGCATAGCAACGTGCTTAAGAGTTTCAGCTTCGCCTTCACCAGCTACAACAACACCGATTTTCTCACCGTGACGGTAAGAAGCTAGTGCAGCACCTTCAACGTAAGCTACGCGACGGATGTTGATGTTTTCGCCGATTTTAGCAACTAGAGCAACGCGAGTTTCTTCGAACTGTGCTTGTAGCTCTTCTACAGAAGCTTTAGAAGCTACTGCTGCAGCTGCAACTTCTTCTGCAAACGCAGTGAAGCTAGCATCTTTTGCTACGAAGTCAGTTTGGCAGTTAACTTCAAGAAGAACAGCTACACCGTTCTCTTCTTTGATGATGATTGCGCCTTCAGCAGCAACGTTACCAGCTTTCTTAGCTGCTTTCGCTGCGCCAGATTTACGCATGTTTTCAATTGCTAGTTCGATGTCAGCGTTTGCTTCTACAAGCGCTTTCTTACATTCCATCATGCCAGCGCCAGTGCGCTCGCGAAGTTCTTTAACTAGAGCAGCAGTTACAGTTGCCATTCTCTATTCCTCGGTTGATTCGAAAATAAGGTAAAAATCAGGGGCCAAAATGAGGCCCCCGATCTAACTATAACTTAGCTTACATTTAATAAAGATTTCAAAATCTATATTAGCTAAGCCAAGCGTGATTCAGAGCCGCTATTATTCAGCTTCTACAAAACCATCTTTTTCAGCAGCTACAGCAGCAACGTCTTTGTTACGACCTTCTTTAACCGCGTCTGCAGCAGCGTTTAGGTAAAGCTGTACTGCACGGATTGCATCGTCGTTACCTGGGATAACGAAGTCAACGCCGTCTGGGTTAGAGTTAGTATCAACTACAGCGTAAACTGGGATACCTAGGTTGTTTGCTTCTTTAACTGCGATGTGTTCGTGATCAGCATCGATTACGAATAGAGCGTCTGGTAGGCCGCCCATGTTCTTGATACCACCAAGAGACTTCTCTAGCTTCTCCATTTCACGAGTGCGCATTAGAGCTTCTTTCTTAGTTAGCTTGTCGAAAGTACCGTCTTGAGCTTGCGCTTCAAGTTCTTTCAGACGCTTGATAGACTGACGAACAGTTTTGTAGTTCGTTAGCATACCGCCTAACCAGCGGTTGTTAACGTAGAACTGGTTGCTGTTTACAGCAGCTTCTTTAACAGCTTCAGATGCAGCGCGCTTAGTACCAACGAAAAGAACTTTACCTTTCTTCTCACCAACTTTAGCGATTTCTGCTAGAGCTTCGTTGAACATTGGTACAGTTTTTTCTAGGTTGATGATATGTACTTTGTTACGAGCACCAAAGATGAATGGCTTCATTTTTGGGTTCCAGTAACGAGTTTGGTGACCGAAGTGAACACCAGCTTTAAGCATATCGCGCATTGATACAGTTGCCATTTTAAAATCCTCTATGGGGTTAGGCCTCCACATCCCCCATGAATCCGACCCCTAACAACTAACCACTTTTCAGCCGTTATCTGTGTTGTTGAGGCACCCCGGAACATGTGTCGGAATGTGTGTGATTTAAAGAAATAAGTTAGTGGACATAAAGCTTGTTTCGCCAATTGGAGAAAACAGTCCTGATGTCCGGCGCGCTTTATACCATATTTTGTCTATCTATGGCTAGAAAAAATTCTAAAAATGGCGACTGCTATACTGATCTCTAAAGGTAAATTTTCTCTATAAAATAGTGTCTATATCAAGCAGGTTCTGCATCTGTTAACCGAACATTATTTAATCACGTTAACAGTATCCTCCAGTATTGTACGGACATGGTAATGTTGCGCTAAATTGCTGCACTGATAGAATAACCCCAATATGCACACTTAGGTGCTACCAAATTAAGAGATATGCAATGGCTGTAAAAATTAAAACTGCTGAAGAAATTGAAAAAATGCGCGTCGCCGGCAAGCTGGCCGCTGACATTATTGAGATGATCGAACCTCACATCCAAGTGGGTACCACGACGGAAGAGCTCAATACGCTTTGTCATGAGTACGCTCTAGAAAGAGGTGCATACTCTGCGCCACTCGATTACCACGGTTTCCCTAAGTCTATCTGTACGTCTATCAATCATATTGTGTGTCACGGCATTCCCGCGTCACAAGACGAGACGGGTAGCACAGGTCAATTCAAACCTGCGGTACTCAAAGATGGCGACATTCTGAACGTTGATATCACAGTTATCATCCCTGATGACGCAAATGCCGATCTTAGTACTCGCCCTCAAGGCTACCACGGTGACACCTCTAAGATGTTCCTAGTGGGTGAGGTTTCACCTGCAAACAAGCGTCTGTGCATGGTTGCTCAAGAAGCACTTTACGAAGGCATGCGCCAAGTTAAGCCAGGTGTTCAACTTGGTCAAATCGGTACTGCTATCGAGAAGTACATCAAAACAAACAACAAGAACAACCCACGCGCTAAGTTCTCTATTGTTAAAGATTACTGTGGTCACGGCATTGGTTCTGAATTCCACGAAGATCCACAAGTAGTTCACTACAAGAACAGCGATCGCACCGTGCTAAAAGCAGGCATGTGCTTCACTATCGAGCCAATGATCAACGCGGGTAAGTTTGGCTGTCGTCTTGATGACGAAGATAGCTGGACAGTATACACAGCAGACAGCAAGAACTCGGCTCAATGGGAGCACACTCTGGTTGTAACTGATACTGGTTGTGAAGTACTAACACTGCGCAGCGATGATACAATCCCACGTATCATGAAGAACGCTTAGTTCACCGAACTGAGCGCATCAGCCTTTTAAAAATATCCTCGCATTGTCGAGGATATTTTTTATCCACTCAATTTCGATTTTCCATCAGCTTCTGTTAAATTGTTTACTATTCTCATTTGCTTGCACGGATAGCAGACTATGCCTTATCAATGCCCTCTTACGTTCAATGACGAACAAATTGAAATCTGCGAATTAAAAAATCAGCTCGAGATCTTCACGCAGTATCAAAAAAATGAATTTCTGAACCACCATCCCGTCACCGATTTGGTTCTACTGCGCTCCGAATACATGGATTTACTTCTCAATCGTTTGTGGGAAAATTTCGGATTCAACAAACTGCCTCATATTTCACTTGTCGCAGTGGGTGGTTATGGTCGTGGCGAACTGCATCCTTTGTCTGACATTGATATTCTCATTGTCTCGCAAAAAACACTACCACTAGCTCTTGGTGAAAAGGTCAGTCAATTCATTACTCTACTTTGGGATTTAAAGCTCGAAGTTGGCCATGCTGTGCGAACTATTACTGAGTGTCTCGATATCGGCACCGATGATTTAACCGTCGCGACCAACCTACAAGAGTCGCGATTGTTATGTGGTAGTGAAGACACTTTCCAAGAACTAAAACTGAAGATTCATTCCGATTCATTTTGGCCAAGTGAGACGTTTTACAAAGCCAAGATTCAAGAACAGAGAGAGCGTCATGCTCGCTACCACGACACCACCTATAATTTAGAACCGGACATCAAATCGACTCCGGGAGGGCTCAGAGACATCCATACCCTGAGCTGGGTTGCGCGTCGCCACTTCGGCGCAACCTCTTTGTTAGAGATGAGCAAATACGGCTTTCTGACCGATGCTGAATATCGTGAGCTCGTTGAGTGCCAAGATTTTTTATGGCGTGTTCGCTTTGCATTGCATATTGAACTGCGCCGTTACGACAACCGTTTAACGTTCGCGCATCAAGCTCAAGTCGCTGAACATCTGGGTTATACGGGTGAAGGAAACCGTGGTGTTGAGATGATGATGAAAGAGTTCTACCGAACCCTTCGTCGTGTTGCTGAACTGAATAAGATGCTGCTTAAGCTGTTCGATCAAGCGATCATCAATGGCGGTCAAACCCAAGACGCTGAAATTCTCGATAGTGATTTCCAACGTCGAGGTTCGTTGATCGAAGCGCGCAAGCCTGCCCTATTCCAAGCAAGACCAGAAACCATTCTCGATATGTTCATCCATATCGCCAATGACTCGACTATCGAAGGGGTAAGTCCACCAACATTGCGACAACTGCGTACGGCACGCCGTCGATTGAACCGATTCCTGCATACCATTCCTGAAGCTCGTGACAAGTTCATGGATCTAGTTCGCCACCCTAACGCCCTGCACAAAGCCTTTAGCTTAATGCACAAATTGGGCGTGCTCTCTGCGTACTTACCGCAGTGGAGCCAGATCGTTGGTCAGATGCAGTTTGACCTATTCCATGTTTACACCGTGGATGAGCACAGTATCCGCCTGCTCAAGCACATCAACCGCTTTGGTCAAATCGAAAACCACGATAAGCACCCTATCTGCTGTGAAGTCTATCCTCGAGTACAGAAGAAAGAGTTGCTGATCCTTGCCGCTATCTTCCATGACATCGGCAAAGGCCGCGGCGGAGACCACTCTGAGATAGGTGCGGTTGAGGCTTACTCTTTCTGTATTGAACACGGGCTATCGAAGCCTGAAGCCAAACAAGTCGCGTGGTTGGTACAAAATCACCTATTGATGTCAGTAACGGCTCAACGTCGTGATATCTACGACCCAGATGTGATCACCGAATTCGCCAAAAAAGTGCGTGATGAAGAATCACTCGAGCTACTGGTTTGTTTAACCGTTGCCGATATCTGTGCGACTAACCCCGAGCTATGGAACAGTTGGAAACGAACCCTGTTAGCTGAGCTGTTCCACTCAACGCAGCGAGCACTGCGCCGCGGCTTGGAAAACCCTGTCGATGTCAGAGACCGTATTCGTCACAACCAACAAATGGCATCAGCACTGCTGCGTAAAGAAGGCTTCACCGCTCGTGAGATTGAAGTGTTGTGGCAACGCTTTAAGGCCGATTATTTCTTGCGTCACACACATAAACAAATCGCTTGGCACTGTGAGCACTTACTTCGCCTAGAAGACCCAAGCCAACCGTTAGTGCTGATCAGTAAGAAAGCGACGCGCGGTGGCACAGAAGTGTTCGTTTATTGTAAAGACCAAGCAGCACTGTTTGCGACCGTGGTTGCCGAACTCGACAGACGTAACTTTAACGTTCATGACGCGCAGGTCATGGTTAGCAAAGATGGTCATGTTTTGGATACCTTTATCGTACTAGACCAGCACGGCGAAGCGATTGATGAAGCAAGACACAAAGCCGTTGCTAAACATCTGACTCATGTATTGACTGATGGCCGCCCGACTAAGATTAAGACGCGTCGCACGCCACGTAACTTGCAACACTTTAAGGTCAAAACCTTAGTTGAGTTCCTACCAACCAAGAGCAAGAAACGTACCTTGATGGAGTTAAGAGCTCTTGATACGCCGGGGTTATTGGCTCAAGTCGGTGCAACCTTTGCGGAGCTAGACATCAACTTGCACGGTGCCAAAATCACCACCATAGGTGAGCGAGCAGAGGATCTGTTTATTCTGACCAGTGAAGCGGGAGGAAGGCTGTCTGAAGAACAAGAACAGGCACTAAGAGAACGATTAACCGAGCACGTTTCTGAACTCGCACCTTAGAAAGCGAATTCAGTCTAAAAACAGGTTTAATAACCAAATAAGTGTGGGCAAAGATAGAGAGCGATCTTGCCCACAACTTACAATCAATTCACAGATATCAACTATCTAGCTCGTCGTTAGGCTGCTACATTGATCAAGTCAATTACATAAAAGTATTACATTCATAACCTAGAGGTCGCTTATGTATCCAAACCTCACTGGCTTAGGTATCCACGAACCTAAACAGATTGAACGTTACTCCCTTCGCCAAGAAGCGCACAAAGATATCCTGAAGATTTACTTTCGTAAGCAGAAAGGGGAACTGTTCGCGAAAAGCGTTAAATTTAAGTACCCACGACAAGTAAAAAGTGTGCTTGTTAGCG
This sequence comes from Vibrio sp. 10N.222.49.C9, assembly GCF_041474985.1. Classification (NCBI taxonomy): domain Bacteria; kingdom Pseudomonadati; phylum Pseudomonadota; class Gammaproteobacteria; order Vibrionales; family Vibrionaceae; genus Vibrio; species Vibrio sp. 10N.222.49.C9. The sequence goes on from NZ_JBFRVD010000018.1 coordinate 49,484, forward strand.
GTGGCAATAATCAATACAAAGAAGTGACAGAGATTAACCGCAACCTCACTCTTGTGATTGATGAACTCAACAAAATCACCAAACCGACGCCAACGGCTGAGGTGGATGTGAAGCAGAAGATCCTTACCGACTTACGCCATCTAGAGAAAGTGGTATCAAGCAAAATCGCTGAGATCGAAGCTGATCTAGAAAAGCTAAAATGATCCCGCGACTAACTATTACTGTTAACTAACCAACATTAGTTATGCCGTTAAGGTTATACAGATACAAAAAGGGCTGATATCACTATCAGCCCTTTGTTTTTTATTCTATTTTCTCTATTCACTTAGACTGGAGATTGCCTAAACACGCGAGACTTACTTAGACAAGCAAGTTTGAGCATCGATTAAGTTAGTATCCCACTCAAAGGTTTCAAACAACCTTAGCCAAGTTTCATCAAGGTTGGCCTTCATCACCAACTCTTCTTTTGTGAAAGGATGGATAAAGCGAAGCTCAGAAGCGTGCAACAACAAACGATGCGAATCTAAATCATCACGGAACAGTCGATTGTGCTTACCATCACCATGTGAAGTATCACCGACAATCGGATGTCTTAGATGAGCCATGTGACGACGCAGCTGATGTTTGCGACCTGTCTTTGGCATCATCTCAACCAAGCAGTAGCGGCTCGTAGGAAAGCGTCCTGTTGAATATGGCACTTCTACTTTTGCTAGCGGTTCATAGACTGTCACTGCCTCTTGCGCTTCTTTGTCTTCTTTCGCGAACTTATCTGCGATCTTATCCAGCTCAACCTTAAGTGCATAATCGAGCGTATCGCCCTCTTCTATCCAACCACGGACAATCGCATGATAGGTTTTTTGCATCTCATGATTAGCGAACATTGGCATCACCTGTGAAGCAACCTCACTCGACAACGCAAACACCAACACACCCGATGTCGGTCTGTCTAAGCGGTGTAATGGAAATACATGCTGACCAATTTGATCGCGCAATGTCTGCATAACAAATTGCGTTTCGTGTTTATCCAACCATGAACGATGCACTAGCATGCCAGCGGGCTTATTCACCGCGACAAAGTACTCATCTTGATAAATGATCTCTAACATTACGCACATACCTCATCAATGCTCTGAATTGTCACTAGCAGTTCGACTTTGTCTGCCTCATTTTTCCACACTTCACCAAAATAAGGATGGATAGCAAAGCCTTTCGGTAGGCTCATTTGGGCATCCATCATTGCGTTGATCTTAACGATAAAGATCCACTGCAACCACTCTTCCGGTTGTAACGAATCAATCCCGAAAGGTTCAACGCTCGCCAGAGCTTCATCCGAAGGCGGAAGCGTGCTCCATAGCGAACATTGGCGCATTTGTTCTTCTAATTGTTGAAGTAAAAGAGGTAACTTTGTGGCTGCTGTCATTTTTCACCAAGTTATTTATCTAGTGACCTTGAAATTGGGGCATAGAGTACCATCTATTTAGGAAAGAAAGTTAGGAGCTTTATTACTATGGAAACGATTCACACGCTCACTCAGTTACTAAAGAATAGCGGTTGCCAGTACGATATCTACGACCTAGGTCGCCGTATTCAGAAGATCGACAACACCTTATTCTCTGATGTTGAGCAAGGGAAACAGCCGTACCCATTTCCACTTCAGAAACAAGCTCACTTAGCGATTAGTTACTGGAACGAACACAAGCAACCTTGGATCTGGTTCCTAAAATTCAAACTGGACGAAAGAGGCCTATTACATCAAGGTGATGTCGGCAATTTCCTTAAGTTTGTTATCGAAGCGATGGGCACACGTTTGAACGGTGAGATCAGCGAAGAGCAACAACAAAAGCTGTCAAACAACCCATATACCTTCAAGCCTTCAGAAGACAAAATGGCCGTGTTCCATAGCCAAGTAAGAGCAGGTTTAGACCTTGCAACGAGCCAATACTATGAACACGCTCAACACTACTTCACAGGCGATCTAGGCTGGGACAACTGGAAAACCGTTGGCCTACAAGGCATCACTGATATGTGTGCTCGTTTAGGCAGCCAACAAAATGGTGTCGCGATTCGCAAAGCATTGAATAAGCTGCCTTCAGAACCTCTATACGCGACTCTCGGGGCGCTTGAGCATACGCAAATCAATGACAAGCTCGCTCAACGCTTACAAGAAATGGCAGAGAATGAGATTAACAGTCAAGAGCCAGATCTGTTCTTACTGTCAGCACTGGTACGTGCCCTTTCTGGCGCAGAGCAAAGCACAACCAACGCCGTAATTAACCAAGTTCTGGCTAGCCCGCGCTTAAGCCACCAAGAAGTATTGATTGGTTTGGCTGGTCGCAGCTGGCACGCACTGCAAGATCCTGCGATTGCTGAGCAGTTCTTGCTGCGTCTCGCACAAACGGGCAACCAAAACTTGTTCAATCAGTTATTTGCAGATTTAGTGATGATTCCGACACTGAGAATGGTATTTTTACCATTATTGAACTCGAACCCATCACCAGAACTCGCCAATGCACTTGTAGAATTACAACAAGCGGCTAAGTCGCAATAGATACCAGACAGAACAGCTCAGTAGCTCATAACAAAAAGCTCAAATCACGAACGGAATAGAGAGATAAAAGGAAGTATGGATTAAATGATAGATAACTTATTGGCTATTTTGATGCTGTGCTTCTTTTGCTTTCTGTTTTGGCAACAGCGCAGGCAATCCGAGCTTGCGAAAGCTGCCATTGCGAGAAAATGTAAAGAGCTCGACTTACAGCTATTAAGTGTTGCCTTTAGTGGTCATAAACTTAAGATGCGCCATGAGCTCACCACCATTTGGCGCTGGCACACCGTGTATCAATTTGAGTTTTCAGCGTTAGGTGATGACCTGTACCAAGGGAAACTGACCATGGTGGGCTTCCGTTCTATGCGGTTTGAGCTACAGCCTCATAGAATGTAACGTCGCAATACGCGGTATAACTATATTCATGATAAGGGCCAAACTGATCTTGTTTGGTCTCTTTAAATGCAAAGCCTAACTTTTCAAGTAACTTAATTGATGGGTTATGACCAACATTAACGGTCGCGACAACATTCGTTAGGTGTTCTTCAAAACAAACCAAACTAAAGAAAGGTTTTAGCACTTCACTAGCAAGGCCTTGATTCCAAAACTCCTTGTCCAGAATAAATCCCAGTTCATGCTTCCCTTCTTCAGACGAAACAAACAAATGCCCGAGGTATTCGCGGGTTTGGTTGTGGATAATGGCTCGGCAAAAACCAACGTTGTCGTTCAGTATTTCTTGAAATAGGTGTTTTGCAGAGGCAATAGAATGCGGCCCGTTCATTTCAGCACGATTGATGGGGCAGCAATTCAACTTGATAAAGTCATGTTCTAACTGCTCGGTATAAGGTACCAACAGCGTTCTTGAGGTTGCTATCGTCATAAAACACTCCTTGTGTTGACCATTAGCAGAAAAGCAGATGTCGCGTGCTTAGATAAAAGCTCCTGAATTAAAGAGAGCCCCTAGATAGAGAAAAAGCCTTAGGAAAAGAAAAGCCCCGACACCGAAGTGTCAGGGCTAGGGTCTTACTCGCAGCAGTCCGGCTACTAATTAATGCTCCATGCATCATCCATAATAGTGGCTGTAATCCTTCAGCTCTTTCCTTTACTTCGCCGTCCTAGCGGTGTCCAATCATCCTGAAAGCTAACAATCCTAGTTAGCGCACATCACTTGTTCCGTGAGCGGTGTCCTTTACATCGTCCTGATGCTAATCCAACCCTTTAATCCTAAAGGTGTCCATTGTCATTCCGTTGCAGCTAACTTCCTGTTAACTGACTGTATCCCTACAATGTCCTTACGCTCCATGCTTGATCACTCAATCCTAAGTAACCAAATCTTCATCCTGAAGATAACCAAATCCTTGGTGCTTTCCTGTTCCGTGTCAGAATCCTTCCAACAAGGTTTAATTTACGCGATTTAGGATTTCGGACAATAGATTTGCATCACATTTTGAATTCAAGAAAGTTGTTAATTATATAAAACAATTAAAATTCAACACCTTAACCATGTGCACATCAATCTCTCTAGCGATGTATTCGTGTTATCTCACAACCTTTGTAAGAGATCTCTCACAAGCCATGGGCGGTTTTATGATTCGCTATCATTCACCAGAGCGAGTAAAATGACTAAAGACTAAAAATGGAGATCAACATGCTGACAAAAGATGTTTCTGAAGAGTTGAAATCAGTGCTTGAAGGACTGCAAGCGCAAGGGAAAGAGCCGACAGTTGCTTTAGTTAAGGCTCGTATGAGCACATCCGTTCCGATGCCCGCTTTAATCACGACCATCAAGAGCTGGAAAAGCGCAAATCGTGTTCCTAAAGTTGAAGTCGCGACACAAGAAGAGCCAGCACTTGATCGTGTTAGCCAACTGGAAAAGCAAATCCTTGAACTCACTGCTCGCGTTGCCATGCTTGAAGCTAAACTAACTGATCAATAAGGCAACTGAGCAATAAGTTGACCGATAAATAAGCTAACAGAGAAATAGAACACTATGAAGATATGGGTTGATGCGGACGCTTGTCCAAAGGTTATCCGAGAAACAATCGTACGCGCAGCTGAGCGCACAGGGGTTGAATGTACCTTTGTGGCAAACCATCTGGTTCCCGTTCCTAAACGCAATAACATTCACTCAATTCAAGTGCCAAGCGGGTTTGATATTGCTGATGATGAAATCGTAAAGCGCACTGAACCCGGCGATCTTGTGATTACATCCGATATCCCTCTGGCTGACGAAGTGATCACTAAAGGTGGGCAAGCACTCAGCTCTCGTGGTGAGCTTTACACCAAAGAGACCATTAAAGCGCGTCTGAACATTCGTGACTTTATGGATACCATGCGCTCAAGTGGCATCCAAACGGGTGGACCAAGTGCCCTTTCTCAAACCGACCGTCGTGAGTTTGCCAACCACTTAGATAGAATTCTAGCCAAACGCTAGCTGGCTCATCCGAGCTTAACCTAGTTCTATCTCTCCATAAAAAATCAAAAAACCTGCAAACAATGCAGGTTTTTTTAATATCAATTAGAAGAAGGTTTCCCCTACTCTACAACTAAGGCGTGTAGTACGTTGCTGCACCTGGACCTACTGGTAGACCAAATACAAATACCCATAGGTAGAACAAGATGCTCCAACCGAACATGAATACCATTGAGTAAGGCAACATGGTCGCGATCAGTGTACCGATACCTAGGTTCTTCATGTAGCGAGTTGCTACGGCAAGGATAAGACCGAAGTAGCTCATCATTGGTGTAATGATGTTCGTTGTTGAATCACCGATACGGTAAGCCGCTTGAATCGTTTCAGGTGCGTAGCCTACTAGCATTAGCATTGGAACGAAGATTGGCGCTGTTACTGCCCATTGTGCAGAAGCTGAACCGATCATCAGGTTAATGAAGCCACACATTAGGATGAATGCGAAGAACAACATTGGACCCGTTAGGCCGATATCCTGAAGGAATGTTGCGCCGCCTACAGCAACCACTTGACCAAAGTTAGTCCACTTAAAGAAAGCAACAAACTGTGCAGCAAAGAATACAAGAACAATGTACATGCCCATTGAAGACATAGACGTTGCCATTGCATTAATCACATCACGGTCATTCTTCATTGAACCAGTAACTTTGCCGTAAACAAAACCAGGAATAGCAAAGAATACAAAGATAAACGCGACGATACTTTTCAGGAATGGAGAACCTGAAATCGTACCTGCCTCTGAACGCAGAACACCGTCAGCAGGAACCACAGTCCAAGCTAAAAGTGCACTCACGATTAATACAGCAACACCCGCTAGCTTAAGGCCTTTCTTCTCAATAGCAGTAAGTTTACCCATAGAGTCATTTGAAAGATCTTCAGATGCGTCTTCATCGTTGTATTTACCTAACTTAGGTTCAACAATCTTCTCTGTTACCAATGCACCGGCAATCGAGATAAAGAAGGTCGAAACAAACATGAAGTACCAGTTCGATTCAGGACCAACAGAGTAAGATGGATCAAGCATTTGTGCCGCTGTTTCTGTGATACCAGAAAGCAGTGGATCAACCGTACCGATAAGTAGGTTTGCAGAATAACCACCAGATACACCAGCAAATGCTGCCGCTAGACCTGCTAATGGGTGACGACCCAATGAGTGGAAAAGCATTGCTGCAAGAGGGATAAGTACTACGTAACCTAGCTCTGAAGCCGTGTTAGAGATAATACCTGCAAATACCACGGTTACAGTAACCATGCGCTGAGATGCGCCCATTACCATGCCGCGCATTGCCGCAGATAATAGACCTGAGTGTTCAGCAATCGCAACACCTAGCATCGCAACAAGCACGGTACCAAGTGGCGCAAAGCCAACAAAGTTCTTAACTAGATTAGTTACGATGAGCTGTAAGCCTTCAGCATTAAGCAAGCTTACAACGTGGATCATGCCATCAGCAGCACGACCGCTAGCACCTTCTGGGCGAGGATCCATTACAGATACTTCGAAGTAACCAGCAATTCCTGAAGAAACTAGGATTGCGACACAGAAGATTGCGAAAAGAGTGATTGGGTGGGGTAAAAGGTTCCCCAAATATTCAACGCCATCGAGAAAGCGGGTAAAAATAGGTTTCTTTGGCGAGTTGTTTTTTATTGAAGCTGATGAACTCATCAGTTCCCTCCTTGTAGTGATTCCTGTGCAATTGTGACAAAAATGTTCAAATTGCCAGCGCAGAGTACGCGACAAAATTATCAATTAGAAATTCAAAATGTTACAAAATGTGTAACAAACGACGGCTTTTAACTCTATTTGAACAATTAATTAGCAAATAAATCTATATTAAATACAAAAGATAGATTTATAATTCACAAACAAGCATTCACTACAAATATGACTGACAATATAACTCATTGATTCACATGAAAATAAAACACACCATACTCTAAAGGAAGATTCTATATTGGCCAAGGTTCCGCTCGAAGGAAAAGAAAAACAGGCAAATGAATGAAGTTTGACTTTCCCCTCGTTTTTACACACGCGTCACATCATATTGACGGTTATTTTTGAACCGCTTTAAATCTTGGATTGGATTTGCAGATCACATAATGACGCCCTCTGCGCTTAACGATCTGGCAATCTGGGTGACGGCTTTTCGCACTTTTAAGTGATTTAACAACTTTCATTATTTAGCTCCCTTACCTAATTGACCAAAGCGACGAGTAAAGTTAGCAACACGTCCCTCTTTATGAAGCACTCTCTGTTTACCCGTATAGAAAGGATGCGATTTTGCAGATACTTCAATCGTGAAATAAGGGTAAGTATTGCCATCTTCCCATTCGATAGTGCGGTCTGTTTTCAGCGTAGAACCTATTAAGAAGTACTCATCAACGCTGGTGTCATGGAACACCACTGTGCGGTAGTCAGGGTGGATATTCGGTTTCATTGTATTTCCCTAAACAATTAAATTGATATGTTATAACATCCCAAATGATAATTATTATCAAAAGAAAAACAAGTGATTTTATGATATTTTTCCGTCTTAACTGAAACCAGAGAACACCTTGCTATGTACACCATTGAACCTGTTGGCTTTATTGAGTCTCCTTATAAAGAGAAGTTCGCGGTACCAAGACAGCCTAGGTTAGTACCCACTTCTACCTCAAGAGTCAGGCTGGTTGACGCAGCAAACTGTCTTGAGTCTGTTCGTGATATTGAGCAATTTAGCCATGTGTGGTTGTTGTTTTTGTTCGATAAGAACCTTGAAGCGGGCTGGAAACCAACAGTGAGACCACCTCGCCTTGGCGGGAATGAACGTATTGGTGTATTCGCGTCACGTGCCACATTCAGACCAAATGGAATTGGCATGTCTGCGGTTGAACTAAAAGGTGTGTCTCAAGAGAAAGGACAGACTTGGTTGGATCTCGGCAGCGTCGACTTAGTAGACGGTACACCGATCATCGACATCAAGCCTTATATCCCCTATTCAGATTCGATTCCGGATGCATTGGGAGGGTTTGCCGCCGATGAACCAGAAGTGCTCGACGTTAACTTTTCGCAGCAAGCGCAAAGTAAGCTCGCAAGCCATCCACAAGCGCGCCATATCATTCAGGTGATCAAAGAAGTATTAGGCCAAGATCCTCGCCCTGCCTATAAGAAAGGTAAGCCTGACAACAAGGAATATGCGGTAAATTTGTTCAATCTTAACGTGAAATTCGTGGTTGAAACGCTTTTCATCAATGTAACTGACATTGAACGCTTTTGAGATCCCAAATAGGCTGATATTATATGCGGCTATATCAGATTTGCTGTGGTTACGAACGACAGCAAGTTTTCTTTTATCAATGATGAAACGGATACCATAGAATGCGTACCAGTAACTACCTTCTTTCTACTCTGAAAGAGACTCCAAACGACGCAGAAGTTATCAGCCACCAGCTGATGCTACGTGCAGGTATGATCCGTAAGCTAGCTTCAGGTTTATATACTTGGCTACCTACTGGTCTACGTGTGCTGCGTAAAGTCGAAAATATCGTTCGCCAAGAGATCGATAATGCAGGTGCCGTTGAAATCTTGATGCCCGTAGTTCAACCGTTTGAGCTTTGGGAAGAGACTGGCCGTTCTGAAAAGATGGGCCCTGAGCTACTTCGTTTCACAGACCGTCACTCTCGTCCTTTCGTTCTTAGCCCAACAGCTGAAGAAGTAGTGACGAGCCTAGTACGTAACGAGATCAGCTCTTACAAACAGCTACCTCTAAACCTGTACCAAATCCAGACTAAATTCCGTGATGAACGCCGCCCTCGTTTTGGCGTAATGCGTGCACGTGAATTCTCTATGATGGATGCGTACAGCTTTGATATCGACAAAGAAGGCTTAGAAAAGTCTTACCAAGCGATGCACGATGCTTACTGTAAAGCATTCGACCGCATGGGCCTTGAGTACCGTCCAGTATTGGCAGACTCTGGCGCAATCGGCGGCAGCGGCTCTCAAGAGTTCCACGTTCTTGCCGAAAGCGGCGAAGACCTAATCGCATTCTCTTCTGAGTCTGATTACGCAGCGAACATCGAGAAAGCAGAAGCACTAGCTCCTACTGAAGACGTTGCAGCGCCTACTCAAGAGATGGAACTGGTTGATACGCCAAACGCAAAAACAATCGCAGAGCTTGTAGAGCAGCACGGTCTAGCAATCGAGAAGACCGTTAAGACTCTATTCGTTAAAGCTTCTGATGAAGTAGATGCAGACATCATTGCACTAATCATCCGTGGTGATCACGAGCTTAACGAAGTGAAAGCAGAGAATCTTCCACAAATTGCTTCTCCACTCGAGATGGCTTCTGAAGAAGAAATCCGTGCACTTGTTGGTGCAGGTCCTGGTTCACTAGGTCCTGTTGGCCTAGAGCTACCATTCATCGTTGACCGCTCTGTAGCTGTAATGAGTGACTTCGGCGCTGGCGCAAACGTAGACGGTAAGCACTACTTCGGCATCAACTGGGGTCGTGACGTTGAGCTTGCTCAAGTTGAAGACCTACGTAACGTTATTGAAGGCGACCTAAGCCCATGTGGTCAAGGTACTATCCAGCTTAAGCGCGGTATCGAAGTTGGTCACATATTCCAACTAGGTAACACTTACTCTAAAGCAATGAACTGTAACGTGCTTGGTCCAGATGGTAAGAGCGTAATCCTAGAAATGGGTTGTTACGGTATCGGTGTTTCTCGTGTTGTTGCATCGGCTATCGAGCAAAACCACGATAAATTCGGTATCACTTGGCCAGACGCACTAGCACCATTCCAAGTTGCTATCGTACCAATGAACATGCACAAATCTGAGCGTGTTAAAGAAGCCGCTGAGAAGCTATACGCTGAATTAACGGCTATGGGTATCGAAGTTTTATTCGATGACCGTAAAGAGCGCCCAGGTGTTATGTTTAAAGATATCGAGCTAGTGGGTATCCCTCACACTATCGTTATCGGCGATCGCAGCATGGACGAAGGTAACTTCGAATACAAAAACCGTCGTACTGGTGATAAAGAAGTTATCGCAATGGACACGGTTATCGAGCACCTTAAAGCTCAACTAGCTTAGTAATTAAGTAACTGAATAAGTCTGTATTGACTAAATAATTGGTTACTCGCTAGATAAACATTGAAAGGCTGCCATTAGGTGGCCTTTTTTGTGCCTGTCGTTTCTCTTCAAACTCCCTTCTATTTATCAGTAGAGTAAATAACGTAAGTTAATCCCCTGTTCATCTTTAAATCCGTATATTGGTGTCATCAACTTTTTGGACATGCTCACCATTGGAGGTATCGATGGATATCAAAAGCTTACTGAACCAAGCACTTAAATCAGATCTCGTTAAACAAGGCACTCAGAAACTTTCACAAGGGTCTTCAAGTTTAAGTGGCCTAACTCAAGGCAGCAATGGCAAGAGTATCAACAAAAGCACGCTCGGAGCCTTCGGTGCAGGCGCAGTTGGCGGCGGACTCTTAGGTGCATTAATGGGCTCGAAGAAAACCAAGAAAATGGGTAAGAAAGCCGCTGGTATTGGTGGCGCAGCGGCACTGGGTGCACTCGCTTACAAGGTCTATAACGATTACCAGTCTAAACAAGGCCAAACACCGAATGCCGAACAAGCTCAATTTGATGAGAGCGACTCAAACCATAGTGTGCTGATTCTAAGATCTATGATTGCTGCGTCCAAAGCCGATGGTCATGTCGATGAGGAGGAGATGGCCAAGATCGAGCAAGCGGTCGAAAATATGGGCGCGGACTATCAACTGACTAAACTGGTCTCTGAAGAGCTGCACAAGCCACTCGACCCAAGTGAGATTGCTCAGCTCGCAACTTCACCTCAACAAGCGAGTGAGATCTACTTAGCCTCTTTGATTGTGGCTGACGAGCAGAACTTTATGGAGAAGGCCTACCTCAAAGAGTTAGCTAAGCAACTCAACCTTGCAGATGAAGTTACTTATCAACTTGAACAGCAGATTTCTGGTTAAGCGGTCAATATTAGGCTAACCAATAAATATCATGCTAAGCCGCAAATACACGCTAAGTAGCAGACTAGCAAAGTGATACGCTGAGCATTAACAGAATGAGATATTGAGCAAGAACAAACTAACTCTGAACTTAATCAGATCCACTTTGTTTTTGCTTATCTCTATGTGTATATTGAGATCAGTTATCATTTGGTTAGGTATAAAAATGAAAGTATACGATTGTTGTGATTTGGTGCGTGAACTGTATTCTCAAATTGGCAGTGGCGACCAAGGCTATATCCCTAAAGCGATCACCTGCGCGGTAAAAACATTGAATGACCTTGCTGCCGATGAGTCTCTTCCTAAAGAAGCACGTGATCGCGCTGCATTTGCCGCAGCCAATCTGCTGATCTCAGATTTCGAGGACTAATATGAACCTCGCTAATTTTGAAAAGATGGATCCAGTGATGTTGATGAGCATCGTCAACATGAAGCTTCGTGACGACTTCGGCGGTGATTTAGATCGAGTGGTCAACTTCTACGAAATCGACAAAGCAGCCTTAATCGCTAAGCTCGCGTCTGCTGGTTTTGAGTATCTTCCAGAAGCTAAACAGTTTCGATAGTCGTTTAAAAAATCTTCCTATTTAAAGACCAACCTCTGTGTTGGTCTTTTTTTGTTGGTGATACGTAATAAGGAAACACGCAGCAAACCCATTATAAATTATCTGTATGCACCTATACTTTTATATCTTAGAGTCAACGAACGCGCCTTGAACCAAAGCGTATTGTTGTATAGGCTACCTAAACTAGCATATAAAACTCATCACTCAACTTGATGATAGTGAAGGATTAACAATGAAAAGACTCGGACTTTTAGCCGTTATCGCAGCCGCACTCACCGCAGGTTGCGCTTCAAATACTCAGCAAGACAACTTTCGCGAAGCCTCTTTTGAGCTGTGTAATACTGAAGTCGATATTTACTCTGTAAGCCATGATGAACGAGTTCGTATTGTCTGTTCTGATGGCTCTAAATTCGCTTTGAACAGCGAAGACACATTAGAAGTGATGCGTGACATCAACATCGACTACTGTGATGGCGAAGGCCTAGGTAAGTTCAGTGAAAGCCGCCACTACTACTCTTTCAAGTGTAAGTCAGGCACCCTACTTAGCATCAAAAAGTAGAATCGACACTACCAAATACCAAAGGGTTAATGTGAAAGCATTAACCCTTTTTAATACCCGCTTTTCTTTACTCTTAATCCCAAATCCACCAGCCACCAGCCACCAGATACAAAAAATAGCTCCTTTAAAGAAGCCTCTAGTATCATTGCTTTTCAAAGTAGTTGTTTGAAATTCTAAGAGAGCACGCAGAGATTACGGGTGTAAGTGAGCATGCTCGACAACAATTTTAAAACTTCCAAGTACAAAAAAGGCCCCTATTAAGGAGCCTCTAGTATCAATATTTTTCAAAGTAGTTGTTTGAAATTCTAGGAGAGCACGCGGAGCTTACGAATGTAAGTGAGCATGCTCGACAACGTAATACCCAAAAAAACAAAAAAAGCTCCCAACAGGAGCCTTTCAAATCGTATTTTCAATCAAATAGCTTTAGTTCAAGGAACAGGTGCAGAGTCTTCAACACCTTTCCCTAAAACAAAAAGGGACTCAATGAGCCCCTTTAAAAGTACTTTTTCAAAGTAGTCGTTTGAAATTCTAGGAGAGCACGCGGAGCTTACGGATGTAAGTGAGCATGCTCGACAACGAAGTTCAAATTACTACGCAGAAAAATTAAGCGTAAACAGGTAGACGCTTACAGATCTCTAGTACTTTTGCTTTAGTCGCTTCGATAACAGACTCATCACCCATGTTATCTAGGATGTCACAGATCCAACCTGCTAGCTCTTTCGCGTCTGCTTCTGAGAAACCGCGACGAGTGATAGAAGGAGAACCGATACGGATACCTGAAGTAACGAATGGGCTACGTGGGTCGTTTGGTACTGAGTTCTTGTTTACAGTGATGTTTGCTGCACCTAGTGCTGCATCTGCTTCTTTACCTGTGATGTCTTTGTTGATTAGGTCAACTAGGAACAGGTGGTTCTCTGTAGAACCTGAAACGATGTTGTAACCACGAGCTAGGAATTCAGCAACCATTGCTTTTGCGTTAGCAACAACGCGTGCTTGGTATTCTTTGAACTCTGGCTCTAGAGCTTCTTTGAACGCTACTGCTTTACCAGCGATAACGTGCATTAGAGGACCACCTTGGCCGCCTGGGAATACTGCTGAGTTCAGCTTCTTGTAAAGATCTTCGCCTTCGTTAGAAAGGATTAGACCACCACGAGGACCCGCAAGCGTTTTGTGCGTCGTTGTAGTTACTACGTGAGCGTGTGGCACTGGGTTCGGGTAAACGCCTGCAGCGATTAGACCTGCTACGTGAGCCATATCTACGAACAGGTAAGCACCTACTTTGTCAGCGATTTCACGCATGCGCTTCCAATCACAGATTTGAGAGTAAGCAGAGAAACCACCGATGATCATCTTAGGCTTGTTCTCGATAGCCAGCTTTTCCATCTCTTCGTAATCGATTTGACCCGCTTCATCGATACCGTAAGGGATGATGTTGTAAAGCTTACCAGAGAAGTTTACTGGAGAACCGTGAGTTAGGTGACCACCGTGTGCTAGGCTCATACCTAGAACCGTATCGCCTGCATTTAGTAGTGCCATGTATACAGCGTTATTTGCTTGAGAACCTGAGTGAGGTTGTACGTTTGCGTATTGAGCGCCAAACAGTTCACATGCACGTTCGATTGCTAGAGTTTCAACTTTATCTACGTACTCACAACCACCGTAGTAACGCTTACCTGGGTAGCCTTCAGCGTATTTGTTTGTAAGTTGAGAACCTTGAGCTTCCATTACACGTGGGCTTGTGTAGTTTTCTGAAGCGATAAGTTCGATGTGCTCTTCCTGACGAAGAGTTTCTTCTTGGATAGCTGCGAATAGATCCGCATCGTAATCAGCAATGTTCATGTCACGCTTAAGCATCTGTATCTCCTGACTCAGATTGTACTGAAAGTTTCGAAAAAACCACACAACGACCGAAAGCAAACGTTTCCGTCACCGTTTTGATGTGACGCATTCTACATAATTTGATCTAGGTCATAAAGAGCTAATTGCAATTTTATCATGCAGTTTTTTCATAATCACATATAAGATTCATCATGGTTATTTAGCTTATCCAACCAAAGATGACGCTTACTGTCAATTTTACGCTTTACACCCTGTAAAACGCAGATTACATAGGTTTACCTTAATTTTGCACCTCAAGCTACCGAAAGCTAAGGTTTTTCTCTACTATGCACGCCTTTATTGGTTAGGTAATTATAAAAACGATGGAAAAACACTCACGTAAAGAAGATTGGGTAGCGATTCTCACTGGCACGTTTTTAGTGGCGTTAGGCGTCTTCTTTTTACAGTCAGCGAACCTGCTTACCGGTGGCACTACTGGCTTGGCTCTGCTTTTGAGTCAATTCTTGCCTGTAACCTTTGGTATTTTGTACTTTATTGCTAATTGCCCGTTCTACTTATTAGCATGGAAACGATTTGGCCGTAGCTTTGCTATTAGCAGTGCGATTTCTGGTGCTTTAGTGTCTGTGTTTGCCGATCATTTATACTTAGTTATCTCGCTAGAAGTTCATAACGAGATCTATTGTGCTGTTGCCGGCGGCTTACTAATGGGCTTAGGTATGCTAATCCTATTCCGTCACCGCTCAAGTCTGGGTGGCTTCAACGTACTGTGCTTGTTTATCCAAGACCGCTACGGTATCTCGGTAGGCAAAACACAAATGGGTATTGATGCGTGTATTCTGTTTGCATCGTTCTTCTTCGTGTCACCTTGGGTGATTGCCGTATCTGTATTAGGCACCGCAGTATTGAACATCGTATTGGCAATGAACCACAAACCAACTCGCTACTCGGTGAATTACGCGTCTTAAAGTTCATTACCTGCTCTGTCGTTGCTGGCACTCGATGCTCAAACTTCTAGCAAGTAGACTCGAGGCACGATATTCCAGCCATCACTAAAACAAAAAAGGCTTTGGGGAGCACTCCAAAGCCTTTTAACAGCCGAATCCTTTAAGGGGAAGAGAATCAAGCCGATTGAAATAAAAACAAGGCTAACCTTCGATCAAAAGAATACGAGTCTCGTAAGGTTGCAAAACTTGATGATGAGACGCCACTAAACTCTCGCTCACTTGATAATTAGACAACAAGCTCTTAGCCTTTGCCATCTCAAAACGTTCAGGTAAAACGCATTCAGCCTCTTCACCATAATAGTTGTTAATGCACAGCAGAGTTTGTCCTTCACTCTCACGAGAGTACGCAAATACCGACGGGTGCTCAGGCAATAGATCTTGATAGCTGCCATCCGTAATCACTGGTACTTGTTTGCGTAACTCAATCAAGCTCTTATAGAAATAAAAAACAGAGTCTTTGTCTTCCAGTGCTTGCTCAGCGTTAATCTCAGAGTAATTATTCGCTACATCAAGCCATGGCTGAGCTTGTGAGAATCCGGCGTAAGGCTCACTATTCCATTGCATTGGTGTACGAGAGTTATCACGAGATTTCTGCGCTAGAATCGCCATCATATCTTGATGAGCCACACCATCACGGTTAACCATGATGTCGTACATATTGGTACTCTCAACATCACGATACTGGCTGATGTCAGTATAGCCAGGGTTGGTCATACCAATCTCTTCACCTTGATAGATATAAGGCGTGCCTTGCATCATGTGCACAGAAGCAGCCAACATCTTGGCCGACTCAACACGATATTGCTGATCATCACCTAAGCGGCTCACGACTCGCGGTTGGTCGTGGTTACACCAAAACAATGCGCCCCAGCCCTTGCCGTTCAAACCCGTTTGCCAATGATTGAAGATCGACTTGAGCTGCAAGAAATCAAACGGCGCATTAGTCCACTTCTCACCATTGGTGTAATCCACCTTAAGGTGGTGGAAGTTAAACACCATCGATAACTCGCTGTTATCAATGTTTGAGTACTGTTGGCAATGCTCGAGTGTCGTTGAAGACATCTCGCCTACTGTCACGCTGCCGTATTTCTGGAATACCGCTTCGCTGATCTCTTTCAGGTATTCGTGCACTCGTGGGCCATCAGTGTAAAAACGACGACCATCACCGATATCATCATTGGGGAAGTCTTGCTGTTTCGAAATCAGGTTGATCACGTCCAAGCGGAAACCATCAACGCCCTTCTCAGCCCAGAAGCTAATGACGTCTTTCACTTCTTCGCGTACAACCGGGTTCTCCCAGTTAAGGTCGGCTTGCTCTTTCGCGAATAGGTGTAGGAAATACTGACCCGTCGCTTCATCCATTTCCCATGCATTACCACCGAACTTAGACTGCCAGTTGGTTGGTGCTTGGCCGTTTACAGGATCTTTCCATATGTAGTAGTCGCGGTATGGGCTGTTTTTATCACCCAATGCTGACTGAAACCACGCATGTTCTGTTGAGGTGTGGTTTACCACGATATCCATCACGATACGAATACCACGTTGGTGCGCTTCAGCCAGCAATAGGTCGAAATCTTCCATGGTGCCGAATTGCGGGTTAATCGCGTAGTAATCTGAAATATCGTAGCCGTTATCGATCATTGGGGATGCGTAAACTGGGGTTAACCAAATTGCATCCACACTCAAGTGTTTAAGATAATCCAGTTTTGAAATGATCCCTTTGATATCGCCAGTACCTTTACTGCCACTGTCACAAAAGCTCTTTGGGTAGATTTGATAGATGGTTGCGGTTTTCCACCAACTTTCATCATGCTCAGTCATCGCCATCTCTAACACTCACTTACCAGAAAATATAAAATAAAAACCACCATGCAAATCATGGTCGAATAGCCGTTATAACTAAGAGAAAAAGCGATGGCTCACTTTGGAGTCATCGCTTATTTAATGCATTACGCGTTGGCGGTTTCTAGCTCGCCTTTCATCTGTGCTCGTTTATAGAAAAACAGGGTTAACGTGACGGGTAGTACAATCGCCACCAGCATCGCAATTAAGTAAACAGACCAATATTGCGGTTGAATCGATAAGATACCCGGCAAGCCACCAACACCGATACCATTCGCCATCACACCTGCACTACCACAGATTGCAGCCGCTGCAGCACTGCCGATCATTGCGCTCAGCATTGGGAATTTGTATTTAAGGTTGATGCCGTACATCGCAGGCTCCGTCACACCTAAGTAGGCAGAGATTGCAGCTGGAACCGAGATGTCTCGTTCACCTTCGCGTTTACTTAAGATAATGATGCCAACAACCGCTGAAGCTTGTGCAATATTAGATAGCGCAATCAAAGGCCAGATTGGTGTGCCGCCTAAGTCTTGCATCAGTTGTAGGTCGACGGCGTTGGTTGTGTGGTGAATACCCGTAATAACCAAAGGTGCGTAAAGGAAGCCAAATACCACTGAACCAAGAATCGCAAAGTCACCCGTCATTGCTGCTTTAGCCGCGAATGCCACGCCATCACCTAACATACGGCCAAATGGACCAATGAAAGCGTGAGCTAAAATCACAGACAAAATAATCGATACAAATGGCACGACAACAAGGTACAGATAAGAAGGTACAATACGCTTAAGGTTAGTCTCAATGAACGCCAGAGCCACACCCGCTAGCATCGCAGGGATCACCTGTGCTTGATAACCGACTTTCTCAATCACGAACAAGCCAAAGTCCCACACCTCAGGTACCGATTTACCTATCATGTAAGCGTTCATCAATTGCGGGGAAACCAAGGTCACACCGAGCGTGATACCCAAAATAGGGGTTCCGCCAAGCTTCTTAACCGTCGCCCAACACACACCAACCGGTAGGAAGAAGAAAATCGCTTCGCCAATCAGCCATAAGAAAGAGTGAACAGTTGCCCAGAATTGGCTGATTTCAACGAGGGTTTTGCCGTCGAACATGCGAATGTCGCCAATCACATTACGGAAACCAAGAATCAGACCACCAGTAATGATGGCAGGCAGCAGTGGTACGAAAATTTCGGCTAAATGGGAGATACCACGCTCAAGGAAGTTCATATTTTGACGAGCAGCCAGCTTAGACTCATCTTTTGATGATGCCTCTTTACCTGTCTGTTCAATCAGAAGTACGTACACTTCATCAACTTCAGTGCCAATCACAACTTGGAATTGGCCTGCGTTCGTAAAACAGCCTTTTACTAGCTTCAATTTTTCGAGTTCAGCTTTGTTGGCCTGCTCTGTATCGTTCAATACAAAACGCAGTCGAGTCAGACAATGGCTGACACTCGCAATATTTTCTTTGCCACCGACTAACTCGATAAGACGCGCAACGTCTTGCTTCGCTATCTTACTCATACTACCCCACCCTGGTTTCATTCAATTACTCATCTAAACCATGCAGTGATAACCACTCAAGATTCAGACTTATGGGAACATTCCCAATCACAGTTATTATAATGCCCGCATGAATGATAAATTTAAATGGGAACAGTCCCATTAATTGAAAGAGATCACACTCTAATTTTAATCTAAGCGGTTCAATTTCGCTTAATTGAGTGGATTATAGAATAGGAGATTGTGTGTGATGAGAGATCTCTGAATTGCCTAAAAGCTGAGAGATCAATAGATTAGCAGCCAGCTTACCTGCAGATTGGTAACCAGGATCAATGCTAAATACTCGTGGGAATAAGAAAGAGAGAAGATCATTGCCACCAACGCCGGTGACGACCACATCTTCACGTTGTAGTTCTTGCAGACGCTTGATTACACCAAGAGCCAGCGTATCACTGGCACAAACGATCGCTTGAGTCGCGGGAGTTAACACCTCATCCACCAGCTGATAAGCACTTTCGTGATGAAGTTGACCAGTACGATAGTTTGCCACTGAACCTGTGTTTTCACACCAATCGAGATAAGCCTTAAGACGCAGTTCACCGGTTGATTTATCACTAGGATCAACCCCGATAAAGCCAACGTCAGAGATCCCTTGATCCGATAAATGCACCAACGCACTATTGATCACCTGTTGGTTATCATAGTTAATCGACGTCACGTTCTCGGTATCCAGAGCAATCACCACCGCTTTGTGTTCCCAAGCTTCGATTGCCGGAATATCGCAGTCAGTAAAACCAAATACAATAATGCCATCAACGTTACGACGCTTTAGAACTTGCAGGTGCTCATTGGCTTTATCTCTATCAAGTTGGCTTTCCATGATCACGACATCGTAATCCGCTCGATACAACTCGGCCAGCATCGTACTTACCGCTTTGTTTTCAGAAGGAGAGTCCAGACGAGAAATGATTACGCCGATGACTTTTTGACTGCCACCGCGCATCGATTGCGCAGATTTTGAAGGCGTGTACCCAGATTCTTGAATTACTCTTTCCACCCTTTCACGGGTTTCAGGTTTCACTTTTGGATCATTGGTCAGAACGCGTGATACGGTTGACTTACCAACACCGGACAGCTTTGCAATATCAAGAATAGTGAGTTTTTTGCTCATAAAAAGTCTAACGTTAAAGGGAAGAGAAGAAAAAGTGAGGGTAGATTCCCTCACTTAACTGTTTGTAAATACTAGCAGTTCTTACTATGACTTACTTTTGGCAATTTCGATAGACTACGCGACCAAGTTCTAGACGCGCATTGTCACCTTTCGTGCGCAAAGTGATGCTGTTAATCATCTCTGAAGTGCCATCATCTAAGATGTATTTGGTTCCTGAGCCCGCTGGAACTTGAGTCAGGCGGTATTCATTATCAGGCAAGCGTAGTACCGCTTTTTCATTATCAAGGTAAGACACATCAAACGAGACGTCAGACTCACATTGATAAGTCGCGAATTGATCATTCGATGTTGCGCTATCAGTCTCAGGGGCTGCTGATTTAGAGCACCCAACCAATGCTACTGTACATAGAGATGCTACCAACATAGCTTTCATACTTCGTTCCTCATCTTTATATAGTCAACGACACTTAGCCTATTCACAGGTTCGAACAAACCTAATGTAAGTGCCTAATGATAGGTCCATACCTTAGTGATAAATAAAACGTTTAGCCTTTTAAGAAAGCGGGTACGTCTTTAATGCTATCAAGTACCACGCTAGCCAACGCTTCACCTTTTTCAGTGATGGGTTTACCCGTTCTTACCAAGACTTTAGTACCAACACCTGCTGCTTCTGCAGCCATCATGTCTTCCGCTTTATCGCCGATCATGACCGAGTTAGCCATATCAATCTTCAGAAAGTCACGAGCAGAAATGAACATGCCTGGCTTTGGCTTACGACATTCACAATCTTGCTTGTAGTCACCAATACCGTGCTCAGCGTGGTGAGGACAGTAATAAATGCCATCGAGCTCGACACCATTATCAACAAAGTTCCAATCCATCCACTGCGTTAAAGAAAGAAAACGGTCTTCACTAAACATGCCGCGAGCAATACCAGATTGGTTGGTCACTAGCACCAATAAATAACCCATATCTTTAAACGCTTTCGCCGCTTCAAACACACCATCGATGTATTCAAAGTCATGCTCATCATGTACGTAGCCGTGATCAACGTTAATCACTCCATCACGATCTAAAAAAACAGCAGGTTTAGACAAAATTTTGTTCTCTATCAACTCTCTATTAATCATTAATTATTACACGCTTTATTTGCTTCATCACTATCTATTTAGTTTTGCGTTCGTTAACGATTTGTTTCTAGCTTAGCCATACAATCGACGTTTAGCCGTCTAGACGTAAAAATATCTATTGACTTAGATCATAGAACACCATAGCATCGTCTGTAAATCGAGCGAGCTATCGACATATTATTCTGTTCTACCTGCACGGGTTTCTCTATGATTAAAGTGAATCAAGTCAATAAGGTTTTTTATCAAGGCACTAAAGAAATCAATGCCTTAATTGATATCAACCTCCACATTCCTCAAGGTCAAATCTTTGGAGTCATCGGCTCTTCAGGTGCAGGCAAAAGTACCCTAATCCGCTGTGTAAATATGTTGGAAGCCCCGACTTCGGGTGAAGTGATTGTTGATGGTATCGACCTAACAAAACTCAGCAAATCAGAGCTTAGCGAAGCGCGCCGTAACATCGGCATGATATTCCAGCACTTCAACCTGCTGTCTTCTCGTACTGTATTTAACAATGTAGCACTGCCTCTAGAACTTGCTGGTAAAGATAAAGCGATTATTGAAGCGAAAGTCAGCGAGTTACTTGAACTGGTTGGCCTTGCTGATAAGCGTGACACCTACCCGGCAAACCTAAGTGGTGGTCAAAAGCAGCGTGTGGCGATTGCTCGCGCACTGGCCTCTGACCCGAAAGTACTGCTATGTGATGAAGCCACCAGCGCATTGGATCCAGCAACAACTCAATCTATCCTTGAGCTGCTGCGTGAAATCAACCGCAAGCTGAACATCACTATCCTGCTTATTACACACGAGATGGATGTGGTTAAAAGCATTTGTCACGAGGTTGCGATCATTGGCGGCGGTGAATTGGTAGAGAAAGGTACAGTCGGTGACATCTTTGCTCATCCGAAGACAGAGCTAGCGCATCAGTTTATTCGCTCAACGTTGGATCTGACGATCCCTGAAGATTACCAAGCACGTTTGCAAGAGACTCGCGTAAACAGCAGCTACCCGCTGGTGCGTCTTGAGTTTACTGGTGCAACGGTTGATGCTCCGCTAATGACGCAAATCGCACGTAAATTCAATATCGATGTCAGCATCTTAAGTTCTGACCTTGATTACGCCGGTGGCGTGAAGTTCGGCATGATGGTCGCTGAACTGTTCGGTAATGAAGCAGATGATAATGCTGCTATCCAATTCCTACGCGACAACAATGTAAAAGTAGAGGTGCTTGGTTATGTCCTTTAGTTTCAACGAGATTGCTGACTGGATCAGCCTTAACGGTAACCTTCTATTAGGCGCAACAGGCGAAACGCTTTACATGGTTGCTGTTGCAGGCATTGTTGGCTTCGCGGTCGGTATTCCACTAGGCGTGATTCTGCATACGACTAAAAAAGGTGGCCTGTTAGAGAACACCAAAGTAAACAAGATTCTAGGTGCGATTGTGAACGTGGGTCGTTCAGTACCTTTCTTAGTTTTGATGGTTGCGATTATTCCACTGACTAAGATGCTGATTGGTACCTTCATCGGTACAACAGCAGCGATTGTTCCACTGACGATTGGCGCTATCCCATTCGTGGCTCGACTTATCGAAAGTGCACTACTTGAAGTACCAACAGGTCTAGTGGAAGCGGCCCAATCAATGGGCGCAACACCAACACAAATCATCAATAAGGTTCTGCTTCCAGAAGCACTACCGACTATCATCAACTCAGTAACGATTACGCTAGTGACTCTGGTGAGCTACTCAGCAATGGCCGGTACTGTAGGCGGAGGTGGCCTAGGTGATGTCGCGATTCGTTACGGATTCCACCGCTACGATGTGACCATCATGGCTGTGACAGTAGTGATGTTGATTGTGCTGGTACAAATTATTCAATCAATCGGTGATTCATTAGTTCGCCGTGTTGACCACAGATAAAGACTCACACATAAAGAGTAGAGTCGTCTGAACCTAATTAAATAGATTTATTAAAAGGAGATTATTATGAAATTTAACCTTAAAGGTTTACTAACTATCGCAGCAGCAGCTTCAGCGCTAGTTCTAGCAGGTTGTGGCGATAAAGAAGTGGATACTTCTAAAGTAAAAGTTGGCGTAATGGCAGGTGCAGAAGCGCAAGTTGCTGAAGTGGCAGCTAAAGTAGCGAAAGAGAAATACGGCCTAGACGTTGAACTGGTTACTTTCACGGATTACGTAACACCAAACGCAGCTCTAGATGATGGTTCTATCGACATCAACGCATTCCAACACGCACCGTACCTAGATCAGCAAGTGGCTGACCGTGGCTACAAGCTAACTATCGCTGGTAACACGTTTGTTTACCCAATTGCGGGTTACTCTAAAGAAGTGAAATCGGTAGACGAAATCCAAGACGGTGCTCGTATTGCTGTACCAAACGACCCTACAAACCTAGGTCGCTCTCTACTTCTTCTTGAGCAACAAGGTCTTCTTGAACTTCGTGAAGGCGCAGGTCTTCTAGCTACAGTTCGCGACATCGTGGGTAACCCTAAGAACCTAACGATTGTTGAACTAGACGCAGCTCAACTGCCACGTTCTCTTGATGATGTTGCTCTATCTATCATCAACACAACTTACGCGAGCTCTATCAACCTGACTCCACAAAAAGATGGCGTATTCGTTGAAGACAAAGATTCTCCTTACGTAAACCTAATCGTTTCTCGTGAAGACAACCTAAACGCTGAAAACGTACAAAACTTCGTTAAAGCTTACCAAACTGAAGAAGTGTACAACGCAGCTTCTGACATCTTCCAAGGTGGCGTCGTTAAAGGTTGGTAATCAACTAAACGACAGCACTGTATAGATACCCGAAGGGGCTGACATAACGTCAGCCCCTTTTTTAATGATAAAGATTTGCTAGAAAGTAAAGCATCTCAGATTTAAGCGAAACAAAGTCGATTACTTCAGGTGATCCCAAGAGATGTTTGACACCAATCGGCAGTCATCACACTTGAAATAGAAAATATCGTGGATAGGCGCATCTAGCAGCCATTCACCACCACATTGCGGGCATTTGCGCTCTTTTTCATCTTTCAGGCTGATCCCACCGACACGGTATAAGTAGTAGTAGGTTGGAACCTTAGTCAGATACTCAATGCGCCCTCTTAGACCCCAACCGCGTTTAAACAGCACACTCTTCGTGTCACTGATCTCGGCTAGCGTTGCATGTTCCGCGCGACAACCACCACCCATTTGTACTTCATCACAGGCTTGCCATTCGGTCTGCCATTTCAACACGGCTTTATGGTCGCCATTGAAGGTAGGTGGATTGCGATATAAAGGGATTGGTAGCAAGCTATCGCCACTACGCAGCGGTGAACAGGTGTGCACGAATGTCGTGTATAACACCTGCCAGCTTGGTGTTTCATCTTCTGCCACTTCTTCTGAGTTCAGATCTCGACCTAGCAAACGCATTTTAGGCGCTAGTAGGCTCGCGTTAGACAAGCGATCAAAACACACTTTCACAAAGTCTGAGTGATTCCGCGGGTGCAAGCTATCTTGCTCCGGGCACACAACGCGAACATAGAATTCCCCATCGCCCATCACGATTGGGAACTCACGACCTAACACTTGTCCGTTATAACGAAGTGCATCCATTAAGCCATTAACCGCCTTGTCGACAGCGCTTACCGTTGTGTTATCAAAACACTCAAATTGAAGTTCTAGTACGTACATCTATTTATACCGCTGGTTGTAGCTTTTCTAAAAATTCTGCCAATGTCTCGGCGAGCACATCACGATTTTTGGTACCTAAGCGCTCCAAAATCACGTTACCCGTTAGGTTACAGATAGAGATAACATCCAGCTCAGCATCGGTCGCGGCAATGAAAACCGTTGGTTTTAGCTTCAAGCGACGCTGAGTTACTAGGTGACCCAAAATGTTTTCTTGTAGGCATTCGAAGTCTTCATCACTCCAAATCTGTAACAGAGTCAATTCGTTACCATCGAAAGTTGCGTTCATATCTGCGCTGAATTGTGCGCCGTAGAAAGTTTTGATGTCTTCATGCAGAGTCAACTCAATACCGGTTTCAACGTTGGTGAAATCCGCGAATTGCTCACGTGGATAGTGCTTCCACAACACGGCATCGCCACTCTTTTCTTCTACGCATGGCGATACGATGTCCACCAACTCCTCATTACGAGGTAAGCTTTGGTGTTTCTGCTGCCACGCGTCAACGTATCGCTGACTAAAAGAAAGTAGTGCGTCTTGAGCACGTTGAGTCATGAAAATCTCCTAAACACAAAATAATAAATAGAATCCGAGCCCTTTCCGCGCCGATTAAGCGATGACTTAATGACAGGGTAAGGGGGATTCAGTAAAATCGACCCCATTCTAATCGAATTTGAAACGAAAGTATGAGCAAATATTCTGACGCAAAAGAGCTAGCGGGTTTAACCCTTGGCCAAAAAACTGAGTACTCTAACCAATACGATGCAAGTTTATTGCAACCAGTGCCTCGTAGCCTTAATCGCGATGATCTTGCGCTAAACGGCGAGCTGCCTTTTGTTGGTCATGATATTTGGACGATGTACGAGCTTTCGTGGCTAAACACCAATGGTCTACCACAAGTGGCTGTCGGTGAAGTTTTCATCCCAGCAACCAGCCCAAATTTAATTGAATCAAAATCTTTCAAGCTGTACCTGAACAGCTACAACCAGACTCAATTTGAAAACTGGGATCAAGTAACCGAGCGCCTGACCCAAGATTTGTCGGCATGTGCAGGCGAAACGGTGATTGTGAATGTAAACTCAGTAACCGACTACACTAACCAACCTATCGTGACGATGGAAGGTGACTGTATCGACAACCAAGACATCCAAATCACTAGCTACGACTTTGAAGCGTCGCTGCTTGAAGGCGCTGCTGGCGAACAAGACGTTGAAGAAACACTGCACAGCCACCTATTGAAGTCGAACTGTTTGATCACCAATCAACCGGATTGGGGCAGCGTTGAGATCGCATATTCTGGTAAGCAAATTGACCGTGAAGCTCTGCTACGCTATTTAATTTCTTTCCGTGAGCACAATGAATTCCACGAACAATGTGTTGAGCGTATCTTCACTGACATCATGAAATACTGTGCACCTTCGAAGCTAACTGTGTTCGCACGTTACACACGTCGTGGTGGTCTGGATATCAACCCATACCGTTCAACAGAGCAAGATAGACCAAGCCACAATAAGCGTATGGCTCGCCAATAATCAGGCGAGAACCACCCACACTTATTTGAACCTACCAAATCTTTAAAGGGACATTGAAATGCGTTGGTTATACGTTGTTAGTCTATTTATTTTAAGCTTAAGCACATCGGTCAATGCGTCGGTTTATTCGTCGGCGCTACTCAATGAAGCCAATAATTTGGTTGAGATCGAGCCGAGCCAAGCAAAACAAATGGCCAACAGCTACCTAACGCTGCGTGTCCTTTCTGATCAACGCGAGAAAAGCCCTTCAGCTATTTCTCGCGAAGAGACAGACTCCTCGATTCGAACACCAAACAGCAGTATCGATGCGTATAAGATCTTAGCCAAAGCGGAATACAACCTTGGCAATATGCGTATTGCGATTCAGCACATCGACAAAGCCTCCGAGCTAGCGCAAACCTATAAGCTTGATTACCTAAAAATAGATCTTCAGATCCTAAAAGTTCGCTTACTTTGGCTGAGTGATAGAAAATCAGCCAAAGCAAAATCAGAGCTCACTAACATTGAAACAAATCTAGAGTCGGTGAATAAAACCTTACGCTTAACGGAAGGCATTACCTATCGCTTGATCATGTTGAAAGCCGACATCGCCTCTTACGACAACAAGATCGATGAAGCCGAAAAGTTCTATCAAGAAGCCAAAACCTATCTCGATCAACGTTACTCTGAAAAAGTCACCATCGACTACCATATCTCCGTCGGCGAGTTTTATCTGACTCACAAAGAGTACAACCACGCGTTATCCGAGTTGTTGTATGGCTACTGGAAATCAGTAGAGGGCAATCTAAGTTCACGTTTGGCCAAGGTCAACCGCCTACTTGCGCAGCTTTTCTTTGAGCGCCAAGTGTTGGATAAAGCGTTAGAACACCTATCTCAAGCCGCTGATTTCTATGACAACTTTGAAAACTCGCCTGTCTTAGCACAAGTGCTTAAGAAAATGGGGGATGTGTACTTCTATCAAGGGAAATATAACCTTGCCTTGGTACACTTCTTCAACGTTCTTGATCACGAAAGCACTGACCGAGATATCCACCAAGTCATTGATATCCGACTAAGTCTATCGGCGACCTACTTACGCCTTTATAACTACCCTCTAGCAGAACAGTACCTAACCCGTGCCCTTAAGCTGCTGGAATATACCGACATTCCAAAGCTGGAAGGCCGTGCTGCACTGTTATCTGCAGGGTTAGCGTATCACCTACAAGAAAGCGAAGACGTGATAAAGCATGCGACACGTGCACTTGAGATCTCACGCCAGATAGAGAACATGCGCCTTTCACAACGCTCGTACTACTTACTTTCTTTGGGTTATGAACAGGCAGGTCGTCCACAGCAAGCATTGGCAAACCTCAAGCAATACAACAGCCTTGTCTCTCTAGAGCAGCAAAAACTCAACCGTGTTGGCGAAGACGCGTTCCGTCAACAGAAAGAATTTGCCGAACAAACCCTGCACTACGCAGGCCAAGCGCAAGAGCTAGAAAAGTACAAACTAGAGCATCGCAAGTTCCAGAAAATATCGTTCGCCCTATTCTTGTTCAGTATTATCTTGTTCTTCTTTGTGCTTCGCCGTGGCTACCTCATTCAAACCTTAGCCAAAGAAGTCGACTCACTACGAACAGACCTGTTTACGCACTCACGATCTAAGCTCCCGAACCTCAGAATGCTGAATGCCAAGCTGTCCAATTCGCTAGAACAAACCAGCCAGACCTTCGAACAGTGGCAACTTGGCGAATTGATTCATGAGCCACTCAACGACCGCTTACGCTTCGTGATGATTGATTTACCGTTCTTACGCAATATGTACACGCAGAACGGTTACAAAGCCGGTCTAGAACTGGAAGACGCTTTCGGTGAATTCCTAAAATCTAAGCTTGAAGGCCCAGCTCGTGTCTACCACTTCTCGGATGCGAACCTGCTTTATATCGAGCCAAACGCGGACCGTGATTTGTCGCCTGAGGACATGTTCAGAAAGATTCAGTCTTGGGTGAATGACTTCGAAACAGAGCGAAACATCAACCGAACGGTCCGTATGGGCATCGCTGACTACCCATTCTTGCCACGCGCTTACACCGCAATTAACGATCAAGAGCTGCTCGACGTATTGTTGATGTCGACCAATCTCGCCCGTGAGATCAGTCTCAAAGAGCGCAGTAGCCAATGGGTCTATCTAAAAGCTATCGATAATGCACCAGCAGCGAGCCTTGCAACTGGTAACATAAGAGAAGCGTGTAAACATGCGATTAATCAAGGGTTAATAAAAATACAATCCTCGTACCAGAATGAGGACAACATCAAAAAAATGCTAAAAGATGACTGATTTGCGAGCGGTTAAGAGCAGCAAGTCGTGACCTTATTTTTAGTTTTGTTATTATCGATGTAACGGAATTTCATCAAAATGATCGAGATCGGTCTACGCGGCGCTAATAAATACATCTATGGGCATTCTTGAAAAAGACATTCAGGCGCAACTCCACCAGCTGAAATCTCAGTTGGAGCAGGTCCGTTTGACGCAAAGAGACACCTCGTTCAAGTTTATTAGAGAACAGAAAGTTCTAAAGCGTATCGTCACGTCTTTAAGTGATGCATGTGTTGGTAGTAACAGCCATTTAGATGAAAACCTCATTGCCCTTAGGGAAGAGCTAGAAAAGCAAAAAGACATTAGCTCAATGATCCCAAAACTGGCAGTATTAGAAAGGATGCTTAAGCAGAAAACGTTGGCTATGGATAAACAGAACGGGTATCTGGACGATAGCATTAAGCACAGTGGGGAAACGCTGCAGCGCATAACTGGCCTTCCAGCACAGCTCAAACGCGACCTACGAAACTTACTTAGCTTCTCCGAATGCAATGGCAGTCAGAAAGTCGACCACGCCATGAAACTTCTCGGTATTTATGAGCGTGCCATAAAGATTATGGCGAATAACTCACGCACCCATTTTGCTGACGCTGCGCACTCTCCGGAACAAGAGCTCCTTTCCGACCTATCAAACGAACTACAACATCTGATCACTGAACTCGACTTCGAGGGTGAATCGGGTGATCTGCTTACCGATATTCGAGCGAAGCTGCTGCTTGGTGTTTCCACACAAAACCTACTTGAGCTAACACTTCAGATCCTCAAACTGGTTATTGAAGGCACCAACCTAGAACGTAAGAAGTCTGAACAATTCATCGATCAGCTTAATTCTTCTTTAGCGTCCAGCATCAAAACGGCAGACCAAAATGCCGACCAGAGCCAGAGCTACTTTGAGCACCGACAAGGTCTAAACTCTGAGTTAAATGAACTAGTCACTAGAAGCCAAAGCTCGGTAGATAAAGCGAAAGATATTGATAGTTTAAAGCTGTCGATTAATCCGCTACTCAGTGAAATCGCCTCTCTTTCGGAAAGGCTGAACCACGCAGAGCAAAAAGAACAAGCTCTGATAGAGAGAATGAGTTACGGAAAGACTCAGTTAGATTCACTCTATGAAGTGACGCAAGATTACCGTAAGCGCTTGGAAGATCAGGCTCAGCGTATGCTGCTTGATCCTCTAACCAAGGTTTACAATCGCACTGCCTTTACTGATCGCTTAGAGCTTGAGTATCGCCGCTGGATCCGCGCGCAACACTCGCTACGCGTAGTACTGCTCGACATCGACAACTTCAAAGCAATTAACGATAGCTTTGGTTACACCGCGGGCGACAAAGCACTCAAGATCATCGCAAGAACTATTACCAAAGAAGCAGGCACCACCGATACTGTGGCACGTTTTTCAGGTGAAGAGTTTGTGTTATTGCTGCCAGAGCAAACCGATGAATATTGCCATCAGGTGATTCAGAACATTCAAACTCAAGTAAGCCGCCTGCCCTTTAAATTCCGTGACCAGCAAATCACGATCACTTTATGCGCGGCAAGTACTCAGTTTAAAGAGTCAGATACACCTGAAGAAGTGCTAGAGCGACTCAATAAGACTCTAAATAAAGCAAAACAACGCGGTACCAACCAACTTGTTTGGCACTAGGCCAGCCCTAGATTTAATTTATTTCATTTTTTCAAATACTTATCACATACCATTTCCCTCAATGTTTGCTAAGCTAATGATTAACATTCGCTTAACAAGCATTCATGGCAAGCAACGCTGTCGTATCCGTTTCGTCTGGTTAACTCTCTCCTACCTTTAACCAAACACTTTCAACGTTTGCTTCTCACTCTCGAGCCAGAGGGTCACTTCAACGTCCCCTGCTCTTTTCAACAAGGAGGCACTATGATCACTCATATCAGCCCTGCCGGTAGCATGGATTTACTCTCTCAACTTGAGGTTGAGCGTCTTAAGAAAACCGCGTCTAGTGATCTATACCAACTGTATCGTAACTGTACGTTAGCGGTACTCAACTCAGGTAGCCACACCGACAACTCCAAAGAGCTACTCGACAAGTATCAATCGTTTGATGTTGAGGTAGTGCGACGTGAGCGTGGTATCAAACTCGAGCTGAGCAACCCACCAGAGCATGCCTTTGTCGATGGTGAGATCATCAAGGGTATCCAAGAACACCTATTTTCAGTGCTGCGTGACATTGTTTACGTCAACATGCACCTCGCAGATAACCAAAGGCTCAACCTGACTAATGCCACTCACATTACCAACCTCGTATTTGGTATTCTGAGGAATGCAGGCGCACTTACGCCGGGCATCGAGCCTAACCTGATCGTGTGTTGGGGTGGTCACTCAATTAATGCCACTGAATACCAGTACACTCGCGAAGTGGGTAATGAACTGGGCCTACGTGAGCTGAACATCTGTACCGGTTGTGGACCGGGTGCGATGGAAGGGCCAATGAAAGGCGCGGCTATTGGTCACGCTAAGCAACGTTATACTGATCATCGTTACTTAGGGCTGACAGAGCCTTCAATCATTGCCGCTGAGCCACCAAACCCGATAGTAAACGAACTGGTGATCATGCCAGATATCGAGAAGCGTCTTGAGGCATTCGTTCGTATGGCGCATGGCATCATCATTTTCCCAGGCGGCCCAGGCACGGCCGAAGAGCTGCTGTACATCTTAGGGATCATGATGCACCCGAATAACGCCGAGCAGCCAATGCCGATTGTCCTAACTGGCTCGAAAGAGAGTGAAGCGTATTTCCGCTCGATCGATAAGTTCATTGGTGAAACTCTAGGGCCTGATGCACAGAAACATTATGAAATCGTGATTGATGACCCAGCACGCGCTGCGAAAATCATGAAACAAGCGATGCCAGATGTGCGCTCTCACCGTAAAGAGACCGGTGATGCCTACAGCTACAACTGGTCACTGCATATTGAGCCTGAGTTCCAACTGCCATTCGACCCAACACACGAATCTATGGCGGCGCTTGATCTTCATATGGACCAAAAAACAGAAAGCCTAGCCGCTAATTTACGTAAAGCGTTCTCAGGCATTGTGGCTGGTAACGTCAAAGCAGAGGGTATTCTGGAGATCGAGAAGCACGGCCCATTCCTAATTGATGGCGACAAAGAGCTAATGACCAAGATGGACCAACTGCTGAATGACTTTGTTGAGCAACATCGAATGAAGTTACCGGGAGGGACCGACTACGTGCCTTGCTATAAAATCGCCTCACGTGATTAAGGCGTTTACGTCGCTAACGTTTCAACTCACCAAGTGATACGTTACTATAAGGGGTTAGCAGCCCCTTTTTATTGCCTATTTAGTGGAAACTTATGTCTATCCATCTTGTTATTATCGATGCCTTAAACCTCATCCGACGCGTGCACTCTGTTCAGCCGGATCCAACCGATATCGCAAGAACCATCACCACCACGACTCGCACTCTCAATAAGATTCTGAATGAATCAAAGCCCACCCACATCATCGCGGTATTTGATCACCATTTACAAGACCGTGGTTGGCGCGCAGATGTGCTCCCTGCTTATAAGCAGAACCGTAAACCGATGCCAGAGCCACTGATGAAAGGCCTTGATGCGATTCAACAAGCTTGGTGGGAATTAGGCATTGATTCACTGCTGTCTGATGGCGATGAAGCGGATGATCTCGTCGCAACACTGGCAAAGAAAGTGGCTGACCACGGAGAAACCGTCACCATCGTCTCGACGGATAAGGGCTACTGCCAACTGTTGTCACCAACGCTTCAGATCCGAGATTACTTCCAGCACCGCTGGTTAGACAAACCCTTTATCGAAGCTGAGTTTGGAGTCAAACCTGAACAACTGGCGGATTACTGGGGATTAACGGGCGTAAGCTCAAGCCAAGTACCGGGGATTCCAGGTGTCGGACCAAAAGCAGCCAAAGAGATATTAACCACATACCCAGATATCGAAGCGGCCTATCAATCAGAAGATCTGCCGAAAAAATATCGTAAGAAGTTCGACGAACACATCGAATCCGCTCGTGTATGTAAGCAAGTATCGGCACTCAAAACCGATATTGATTTAGGGTTCAACCTGCAAGATATTCGTTACGAAGCAAACGCTTAAGTCGCTGTGACTCGATAATATTGATACAAAAAATGCCCCTTAAAGGAGCATTTTTTATCACTGATACACTAACGTAAATATTAGTGCGGTGAGATGTTTGAAAGCGCTTGAATGTGAACCGTGATCTCTTCGCGATCGTGGTAAAGGTGCTTAGCCTGCATCTTGAACTTCACTTTGTTCTCAATCAGGAACACTTTTAGGTTCTCGATATCTTGCAGTACTTCATCGTAACGGCCTTTCATTGGCAGTTTAAGGTTGAACAGTGCTTCTTTCGCCCAGCCTTTGATGATCCACTCACCCATAAGGTGTGCAACACGAGCTGGCTTCTCAACCATGTCACAGATAATCCAAGTTACGTTCTTACGGTCTGGTTCAAACTTAAAGCCATCCACCATGTGGTGCTTAATTTGACCCGTTTCCATTAGGCTGTCTGCCATCATGCCGTTATCAACACAGTGAACGAACATCGAGCGCTTAACCAATTGGTACGTCCAACCACCTGGACACGCACCTAAATCAACACCCCACATACCTGGAGCCAGACGCTCGTCCCACTCATCACGAGGGATGAACACGTGGAATGCTTCTTCTAGCTTCAATGTAGAACGGCTTGGGGCATCTGATGGGAATTTCAGACGAGGGATACCCATAAAGAACTGTGAGTTGTTCGTTGGGTAAGAGTAACCAACAAAACAGTGACCCGGAGCGATGAAGCATAAATGAAGCACAGGCTTCTTAGCGTTATCTTTCGCTGTCATCAGGCCTTTACCACGCATAGCTTGACGCATCGGCACAGTAAACTTACGACAGAACTTCAAAAGCTCTTTTGCTTCGTTAGTGTCTGGCGTTTCGATACGGATATCACCACAACGAGGGAAACCTTCTTTCTCAGAAAGCGCCTCAAGAATTGGAGAAATACGGTCATCGGTTGGCAGGTCTTTGATTTCAACAGCCACTGCTAGCATTTGACGAGCAAAGATCAGTGATTGGAAATCGATCTCTTTGATCAGCTTGTCCGCTTCACCTGCTTGGTAACATTCAAACAATACAAAGCCGGTATTGTTCTTTAGGCGAGGAAAACCAAACACTTCCAGTTGTGTTGCCTTGTCTTGAATTTCGCCAGCACATTCTTTTTCAAAACCAGAGCGACAATAAAGTAGTACGTGTTTCACTGAGTTACCTCTTTTATATTCAAAGCAGCGAAGGAGAAGACTCCCCAACCAATGATAAATAGTAGACCACCAAACGGAGTGATAGGGCCAAACCATTTTATTCCTGTCAGTGCTAAGCCATAAAGGCTGCCACTAAAACAAAGGATGCCGATGATAAAGCAAATTGCCGCAATGAAAAAATATTTTTGTGATTTAGCGCCAAGTTTCATCTGAAGCAGAGCACCACACGCCAATATCGCCAGAGTATGGATAAATTGGTACTGAACACCGGTCTCAAATACGCCTAGCAGATATTCAGGCAAGATAGCTTTCAAACCGTGAGCTGCAAAGGCACCAAGCATCACAGCAACCGCGCCAGAGATGCCAGCAAACGTGAGTAAATACTTACTTCTCATTGAGCACCTCTTTGATAAACGCCGATAGTTTCTCAACGGTTAACGCTATGTTCTGCTGTTCGGTGTAGCCAGAGCTCTTACGAGGCTTAAAGCTGTGATCGCCATCAGGAATAAACTCAACACGAATCGAATCCGACAGGTCGAAATCAGCAAACTCTTCTCGCTTACCAAAGGTATCACGTTCACCCTGCAGAATAAGACACGGCTTTGCTAACTCAGCCAAGTGCTCACCTTTGTATTTCTCTGGTTTGCCTGGCGGATGGAAAGGAAAGCCTAAACAGGCCATTGCAGCCACCTTATCAACTTCAGACAAATGGCTCGCCATACGTCCTCCCATCGACTTACCGCCAATCACAAGCTTATCGGCATCTACCTGTCCGATAATATCTTGGTAAGCTTCGAGCAGTTTAGGGGCTCGATCAGGTGGACGACGCTTACCATCTTCAGCACGTTTGATCATGTAAGGGAAATTAAAACGAATCACTCGTATCCCTTTAAACGCCAACCCTTTTGCTACCGACTGCATGAACTCATGATCCATACCTGCGCCAGCACCATGTGCAAAGATAAAGGTTATTGGGTTGTCTTCACCATCAATGATGAGGTTATTCATCAAGTAAGTCCTCTTGTTCACTTTGCGCTTTCGCTAGCATCCAGTCGCGGAAGGTAGCAATACGACCCATGTCGGCTTGTTTCTCATGAC
Source organism: Vibrio sp. 10N.222.49.C9 (assembly GCF_041474985.1). Classification (NCBI taxonomy): domain Bacteria; kingdom Pseudomonadati; phylum Pseudomonadota; class Gammaproteobacteria; order Vibrionales; family Vibrionaceae; genus Vibrio; species Vibrio sp. 10N.222.49.C9. The sequence goes on from NZ_JBFRVD010000018.1 coordinate 84,102, forward strand.
AAACCACATAGAAGGCGTTCTTACTCACCAACACTTCATCAAAAGGCGCAATCAAACGACCCGCTTCGATTTCAGGCTGCGCCAACACGTTGTTACCCAGAGCAATGCCCTGGCCGTGAGCCGCTGCCTGCAGCACCATGGTTGAGTGACTGAAGATAGGGCCGTGATTAACGTTTACCCCATCGATGCCATTTTGCTTAGCGAACTGTTTCCAATCCTTTCGAGAAGTATCATGCAATAGCGTATGACATGCTAAATCACTGAGAGATTCTAATGGTTTTACTCCTAGCAGCACGGAAGGTGAGCAAAGAGGGATCAAGTATTCTTGGTAAAGCTTATCGGCTCTAAGCCCCGACCAATTACCTCGGCCATAATAGATAGCGACGTCTACATCATCGGTTAGCGAGCCTTCATCCATATCAACGGCTTTGATTCTTACATCAATATCAGGCTCTTGCTGATTAAAGTCAGCGAGCCTTGGTACCAACCATTGAATAGCAAAACTCGGCGGTAAACTGATGGTCAATGCGCCCTTCTCACTTCGCTCCAGCACTTTGTCTGTCGCTTCTGCTAGTGATGTGAAAATATCTTTGATATCTAAGAAGTAGCTTTGACCTTCTTCAGTTAGCAGCAAAGAGCGGTTTCTTCGGCGAAACAGCTTCAAAGATAAGAATTCTTCAAGCGCTTTGATCTGATGACTGACTGCCGCTTGAGTAACAAACAACTCTTCTGCAGCACGCGTAAAACTCAAGTGTCGAGCTGCAGCTTCAAACACTCTTAGCGAGTTTAATGGGGGTAATCGACGAGACATAGTTACTCTCTAAATAAGCATTAGTTTTTTTTATCTGAAACATTATAATTTGTCCATTGCCTAGCAGCCAGAGAAATTCTATATTTCATCCCGCAGCAGCTAGCCTGAACGGCTTGATTCTCTCTAGAATCAATTGGCTTAGCTCCTGCGATGTTGTGTTTGCAAACTCGTTCTTTTCGAGTTGGGTAGAGTTCTACCAAATGTTTTGTTGCAGTTTATACTGAAACGAGGCATGTACTTCCTGTATTTATTTTGACCTGTCTGTCAAATTTGTTTACACCGCCTTATGGGCGGTGTTTTTTTATGTGCAAAGAAATGTAACAACAAGTTTATCAATAGCTGTGCTAATTAATCTTTATTATTTTTCATCGCCAATCACAGAATCAGACACCCACTCAAATAATCAACTGAACACATACAAATAGCACCATTGAGTTGCACTAAAAAGTAACAGAATACTTCAAGATACTCACACTTCTTCGGTACTTATAAACCCGTTTAGAACACACTCTTTCTATCAATCAAAAATTTCAAAGCTGAGCATGACGATAGCACGCCCAAACTCACGCCTCTGTCTGACTACTGTAAATCATTCACAATAGAAAATAAAAAAGCCGCTTACTTTTCAGTAAACGGCTTTGCAAAATGATTAACGCTTGGTCAACACACCACTATGGGCGGTAAACCTTAACGTTATGGAAGCCCTGCTCTTGTAGGTAAAGTGCCTGTAGACGGCTCATTACACCACGGTCACAGTACAGCAAGTACTCTTTCGCTTGGTCTAGGTCGCCAAACTGAGTCGAAAGCTTGAAGAATGGGATGTGTTTAATTTCAACACCCTCGATCTCTAATGGGCTTTCGTCTTCTTCTTCTGGGCTACGGATATCAAGAACGATAGCGTGCTCAGCAACAGCTTGAACTTGTTCAACTTCAGGCGCTTGCTCTTGGCTCTCTTTCTCGATGTCACGGATATCCATAACACGAGCGTTCTCGATCACTTGATCCAGCACTTCAAAGTTAAACTTAGCTTCTTCTGCTTCCAGTTTGCCTTTCTTCGCTTTCACTGTTGGCTTCTTAGAAATAACACCACAGTACTCAGGCATTACCTTAGCGAAGTCTTCAGTACCGATGATACGAGAAAGGTCGATGATGTCTTCTTTGTCCCAGTTGATAAGCGGACGAAGAATCAAAGTATCTGTCACGTTGTCGATGTGACGCAGGTTAGTTAGCGTTTGGCTTGATACCTGACCTAGTGCTTCACCAGTAACCAACGCTTCGATCTTGAACTTGTCTGCAACCATACCACCAGCACGCATGAACATACGCTTAAGAACAACGCCCATTTGGCCGTCTTCTACGTTCTCAAGGATTTCAGCAACCACAGGTTCAAAGTCTACAGAAATGAACTTCACCTTTGCAGATGAGCCGTATTTATTCCATAGGTAGTGAGCCACTTGTTTAACACCAATCTCGTGCGCTGGGCCACCAAGGTTGAAGAAACAGTAGTGAACCTTAGAGCCGCGTTTGATGTGCAGGTAGCTTGAAACACCAGAATCAAAGCCGCCAGAGATCAAGCTCAGTAGATCTTCTTGAGTACCAAGAGGGAAGCCACCGAGGCCTTTGTGACGAGCTAGAACTTGGTTTAGCTTGTCGTTAGCCACTTCAACCTTAACGGTTACATCAGGGTTCTTAAGTCGAACTTTCGCTGACTCAACTGCTTGGTTTAGACCGCCGCCTACGTAGCGCTCAAGTTCAATAGAGGTAAAGTCATGCTTACCACGACGCTTAGCACGTACAGAGAAAGTCTTGCCTTCAATGTCAGCACGGCTGCGTTCTAGTACTTGCTCGTAAATATCGTGCAAGTCTTTGAATTCAGACTGTTGAACTTCAAGAGAGTGGTGAATACCTGGAGTGTGAGTCAGAGCCTCTAACACTTCTGCGTAGTACTGGTCACTCTCAGACGTCACTTCAATATGATCGCGACGGTTGAATACCGCAACACTTTCACAGCGACGTTGAATAACGTTACGAATGTTGCACTCTAGAATCCTTGTGAAGCGCTTACGCACCGATTCACTTTTTACAAAAATTTCCGGATGGGGCTTAACAATAAATTTCATAGTACTTTCACAACATTAATGTTCAAAATTTTGAAAACGCTCATCGCCAAGTAAATTAGAGAATTTACACAGCACTTGAAGCAAGAATAGATCATATCTAAATCTAAGGGCGCGAATTATACATGAGAAAGTGAAGCAAGGAAAAGAGTGCTTGCTGTAACACCATCATTAAACCGCTTGTTATTAACAGTAGCAGGTTTCGAAACGACATAAATGCCGCAGAGAGAACCATTGAAGACCAGCAAACAAAAAGCCCAACCTCATTATAAGGTTGGGCTTTCGATGCTATCTGCATGCTACCGTGTGTACACGTATCGGCTATTCATTAATAACAGGCACTTCGTCACTGTAAAGCGGCTCGCCCTGCATGATGCTGATTTCAACGCGGCGGTTGAGGCTACGTTGCCATTCAGTATCGTTCGGCTCGACTGGCTCGGTATCCGCCATGCCGCGTACTCTCAAGCGTTGATGAGAGAAACCACGCACCTTTTCCATCTCTTGAGCAACAGACACTGCTCGCTGTGATGACAAGTCCCAATTAGAGCGATAAAGCTCGGAATCAAGACGTTGATTATCGGTGTGCCCTGAGATTCGAACGATACCCGGAACATCTTTCACCAACTCAGCAACCTGTCTCACCAAAGGTCGGAACTTAGGCTGTAGGAAAGCAGAACCCGATGGGAATGCACCCTTCTCACGAATTCGAATCACAATCTGCTGGCCAAGGTTTTCAACTTCAATCGCGCCTTGGTCTATCTCTCGCTCCAACGCCTTCTTGATGCTTTCCATCAAGGTTTCCATCTCTTGCGATTGAGCTTCAGCTTGTTGTTGCTGTTGGTCTGACTCAGAGTTTTGATTGTCGTGAGTCGAAACCTCTGGCGACTTGCCTCCGGTCATCTTGCCTTGATCACGCATGGTACCGCCAGCACGCTCAGATTCACCTTCATGAAACTCAAGCGTTTGCTGCGTAATATCAATCGTCTGCTGCATGATCACATCAATCGGTGTCGGCTCTGGACGACCAGGTCGAAACTCTTGTGCAATGATGCTGGTGCCTTTAGGAATGTCTTTCACTTCCAAGCGGTTTTGTACACCAAACGCAAATTTCATCGAGCCAGCGATCTGTTTGAACTTCAGTACGTCCATCTCAGAGAATGAGAGCAGCAGTACGAAGAAACACATCAGCAGTGACATCAAGTCAGCAAATGTCCCCATCCATTGAGGCAATCCCGGAGGAGGACATTTACATGGATTTTCTTCATCCATCTTCAACTCCTCTTACGCAGGTTCACCATCAATCGTACGCTTACCTTCGTTTAGGTAGCTCTTCAGGTAACCATCGATTACTCGTGGGTTCTGACCATCTTGAATCGCGAGTACGCCATCCATAACCAAACGACGGTTGAGTGTCTCTTGGTCACGACGCAGCGCAAGCTTGTCGGCAATTGGGAAGAACACCATGTTCGAAAGAATCGCACCATATAGGGTGGTTAAAAGTGCCACCGCCATCGCAGGGCCGATCGCTTTTGGATCATCCATGTTAGAAAGCATGGCAACCAAGCCAACCAAGGTACCAATCATACCCATCGCGGGTGCTACATCACCAAATGCAGAGAACACCTTCGCGCCCTGCTCATGACGCTCTGTGGTTAATGCGATGTCTTTTTGCAGTGCAGCACGAACTACATCTCCATCATGGCCATCCACCAAAAGATCGATGCCCTTTTGCATGAAACTGTTGTTAATTTCCATCTCTTCCAGTGCTAAAAAACCACCTTTACGAGCCGCATCAGCCATCTCTACAACTTTCGCAATAAGATCTTCAGGCTCATCCGCTTTAAACATAAAAGCTTTGCCTGCGATTTTAGTCGCGCCAAAGAACTGTCCCATGGTGAACTTCATTAGAACAACAAAGGTTGAGCCCCCAACTACGATCAAAATGGATGTCGTGTCATAGAACATCCCGAGGCTTCCGCCTAGGATCATTGCCATAATTACAAAGGCAAATCCACCAATCAAACCTATTAGGGTTGCTAAATCCACTGAGCACTCCTCATGCTTTTTTGTAGCTCTATGTCGACGATAATCTTTTTATCGGCAAGACTATAAGATCTTTTAGTAAATTCTTGGCCTAAGTATCACACTTTTGCTTTTTGTATCACAACTATTACCCGCTTCCCCGTTCTCGAACAGTCATAAACTCGATAAAGGTGAGGTTATTAGATGAAAGTGGCTTCAAGCCTCTTAAAAACGAACTTTCTAGCAAAATTTATTGGTTACATTTGACCATCTCAACGCCCTAAGGTAACGTTCGTTCATCTTTCCAAACGCAGATTTATTATGGCTACTAAGAAACCTGAAAATATGAGCTTTGAAGCGGCAATCGAAGAGCTCGACGGCTTGGTTGATCAACTAGAAAACGGTGATCTAGCTTTAGATGATGCGCTGAAAAAATTTGAACGAGGTATCTCCCTCGCTCGTGCCGGTCAAAGCAAACTAAACGATGCTGAACAGCGTGTTAGCATCCTACTGCAAAATGATGAAAACGCAGAACTTAGTGACTTTAACCCACAACCAGAATAACGAATTGTATGAGATCCCCTATGATCGAGACTTTATTGTCTTATCAGGCACGTAATAACGAGCAACTGAACCTTTGGCTTGATCGCCTGCCACACCAAAATCAGAACCTGATCAACGCAATGCGTTATGGGTTACTTTTAGGCGGCAAGCGCGCGCGTCCATTTCTTGTCTATATTACAGGGGAGATGCTCGGTTGCACCGCTGAAGAACTCGACACTCCAGCTTCTGCAGTCGAATGTATTCATGCCTACTCTCTGATTCACGACGACCTGCCAGCAATGGACGACGACGAACTGCGTCGTGGCCATCAGACCTGTCACATCAAATTCGATGAAGCGACCGCCATTTTAACGGGCGATGCCCTACAAACTCTCGCTTTTACTATACTTGCGGAAGGCACATTAAGTACTGACGGTGAAAGCAATCGCGTTCGAATGATTCAACGCCTAGCAGAAGCCTCTGGTGCACAAGGTATGTGTATTGGACAAGCACTTGATATTGAAGCTGAAAACCGCTCTGTCACTCTAGAAGAGTTAGAAGAAGTTCACCGCAATAAAACGGGCGCTCTAATGAAATGTGCGATTCGTTTAGGTGCGCTTGCTGCGGGCGAGAAAGCGTTTGAAGTGATGCCTCTATTAGACAAGTACGCCGATGCCATTGGATTAGCATTCCAGGTTCAAGATGATATTTTAGATATCACTAGCGATACTGAAACTTTGGGTAAGCCACAGGGTTCTGACCAAGAATTAAACAAAAGCACCTACCCTTCTTTGCTAGGTTTAGAGGGCGCTCAAGAAAAAGCGCGAACTCTGCTACAGGAAGCGCTTCAAGCTTTGGCTGCAATCCCATACAATACCCAGTTACTCGAAGAGTTCGCCCGATACGTCATCGAGCGCAAGAACTAAGACAATAAGCGCGCATTACCTATGACTCTTGATATATCAAAGTACCCAACTCTTGCTTTGGCTGATAAGCCAGAGGATTTGCGTCTACTTCCAAAAGAGACGCTGACACAGCTTTGTGATGAATTACGTACCTATCTTCTTAACTCAGTGAGCCAATCAAGTGGTCACTTAGCATCAGGCTTGGGTACAGTAGAGCTAACCGTAGCTCTGCACTACGTGTACAACACGCCTTTTGACCAGTTGGTTTGGGATGTTGGCCACCAAGCATACCCGCATAAAATTCTTACTGGTCGTCGCGACCGTTTATCGACTATCCGTCAAAAAGATGGACTGCACCCATTCCCATGGCGTCAAGAGAGCGAATACGACACACTTTCTGTTGGTCACTCTTCAACTTCGATCAGTGCTGCACTTGGTATGGCTATCAGTGCAAAGAAAGAAGGTAAGAACCGTAAAGTCGTGAGTGTGATTGGTGATGGCGCGATTACTGCTGGTATGGCATTTGAAGCAATGAACCACGCAGGCGATATTCACAATGATATGCTGGTTATCCTGAACGATAACGAGATGTCGATCTCTGAAAACGTAGGTGCGCTAAATAACCACCTAGCTCAAGTTCTTTCTGGCAGTCTTTACACGTCAATTCGTGAGGGCGGCAAGAAAGTGCTATCAGGCGTTCCGCCGATTAAAGAGTTGGTTCGTCGTACAGAAGAACACCTAAAAGGCATGGTTGTACCTGGCACCATGTTCGAAGAGTTAGGCTTTAACTACATTGGCCCAATTGATGGCCACGATGTAAATGAGCTGATTAAAACGCTTAAGAACATGAGAGACCTTAAAGGCCCTCAGTTCCTGCATATCATGACTAAGAAAGGCAAAGGCTACGAGCCAGCTGAGAAAGATCCTATCGGTTACCACGGTGTACCAAAGTTCGATCCCGCACACTCAAGCCTACCTAAGAGCACCAGCTCTAAGCCAACTTTCTCTAAGATTTTTGGCGACTTCCTGTGTGATATGGCTGCGCAAGATCCTAAGCTAATGGCAATCACGCCAGCAATGCGTGAAGGTTCTGGCATGGTGCGTTTCTCGAAAGAGTACCCAGAGCAATACTTCGATGTTGCTATTGCTGAGCAGCACGCAGTAACGCTAGCAACAGGTATGGCGATTGCAGGTGATAAGCCGATTGTGGCTATCTACTCAACTTTCCTACAACGTGGCTACGATCAACTGATCCACGATGTGGCTATCATGGATCTACCGGTTATGTTCGCTATTGACCGTGCTGGTCTTGTTGGTGCCGATGGTCAAACACACCAAGGCGCGTTCGACTTAAGCTTTATGCGCTGCATTCCAAACATGGTGATCATGGCACCAAGCGACGAAAACGAATGTCGCCAAATGCTATACACAGGCCACCAACACACAGGCCCTAGTGCAGTACGTTACCCTCGCGGTAATGGTATGGGCACTGAGATTCAAAGTGAGTTTACTGCTCTTGAGATTGGTAAAGGCCGTATCGTTCGTGAAAGCTCAAAAGCAAAAGATGGTGCTAAGGTTGCTATCCTAAGCTTTGGTACCTTCTTAGAAAATGCACTTCAAGCAGCTGATGCAATGGATGCCACCGTTGCAGACATGCGCTTTGTGAAACCGCTAGATGAAGCTCTAATCAAACAACTTGCCGCTGACCACGATGTACTGGTGACTATCGAAGAGAATGCGATTGCCGGTGGTGCAGGTGCAGGTGTAATTGAGTTTTTGATGCAAGAAAAACTGCTAATGCCAGTACTGAACCTTGGCTTACCAGACAAGTTTATAGCTCAAGGTACGCAAGGCGAGCTACATGAAGAGCTTGGCTTAGACGCGAAAGGTATTGAGAAGTCTATCTCTGACTATCTTGCTAAGTAGCCTTAATACGTAAGCTCGTAAGCTCGTAAGCTCGTAAGCTCGTAAGCTCCGCAAACAAAAAAAGGTTGGCCCTAGGGTCAACCTTTTTAGTATCCGTTAATTAGTTTGGTGTATCGCCAACTAAACCTTAATCCTTCAGTGAACTCACACTAACCAACCAGCGAAATGTGCCACGGCATACAACGAAATAGCCGCCATAATACCCGCTACAATATCGTCAATCATGATACCTAAGCCGCCGTGAATTCGTGCATCTAACCAACCAATCGGCCATGGTTTTACCATGTCAAAAAAGCGGAAAAGCACAAAACCAGTCAGAAGCCATTTCCAGTCATCAGCAGGGATATTCAATAAAGGCACTAGGCCCATGGTGATCCAAAAGCCCGCAAACTCATCCCATACAATAGAGCCATGGTCGTGTACACCCATATCATCAGAGGTCACCTGGCAGATCTTGATACCAATAATGCAGCTTACCACTACGATGGCAACATAAGCTGGGAAAGGTAATTGAACCAACAATAAGTACAATGGAATAGACGCAAGCGTGCCCATTGTTCCGGGAATTATCGGCGATAAGCCACTGCCAAAACCCGTTGCCAATAAGTGCCAAGGATTTTTAAGAGAAATAAGAGAAAGTGGATTTGTCATCAATTAACCTTAAAGTGATCGTAACCAGTTAAGTTCCAGCTTAGTGGTTCACCATTATTGTGTAATTCAAAATATTCTACAGGTCTTATCTGGCCAATGCAGGTGACTTTTGTACCTGTGTGTGACAAAGCACTTTCCAGCGACCCTTTATTCTCTTCTGGTACAGTAAAGCACAGTTCGTACTCTTCACCACTCGTTAGCGCATACTGCTGAGCTGAAGTGATATCAGGAGCGAACTGACGTAACTCTGCAGAGATAGGCAGCGTGCTTACATCAATACTCGCGCCAACTTGAGAACGCTTAAGGATATGTTTTAAATCAGCAATAACGCCATCAGAGATATCAATCGCAGATGAAGCAAGGTTCACTAGAGCCTGACCCGCTAACACTCGTGGGGCGCTCACATAATGTCTCTCTTCAAGCTCAGCAGCATAGGGCTTCGCTCTGTTCTGCTCAGGGTTAAGTAACACTTCTAAGCCAGCTTTGCTGTCACCTAGATTACCTGTTACGTAAATCCAGTCGCCCACTTTCGCGCCATCTCTGCGCAGCGCTCGTCCTTCAGGAACAAAGCCCTGTACCGTCAGTGTCAGGCTTAGTGGACCTTTGGTTGTGTCGCCACCAATTAACTGAATACCAAAGTAGTCTGCGAGTTTAAAAAAAGAGTCACAGAAAGGAGCAAGCCATGCTTCGTCGATTTCAGGCATAGTTAAAGCAAAAGAGACCCACGCCGGCGTTGCGCCCATTGCAGCAAGGTCACTGATATTGGAAGCCAACGCTTTGTGTGCCACCCAAGCCGGATTCGCCTCAGCTAAGAAATGGGTACCAGCCACTAAGGTGTCCGTGCTGATCGCTATCTCAACATTGCCCGGCGCTTTGACCAAAGCACAATCATCGCCAGCAGCTAGAAGAACGTCTTTACGTTGTGGTTGTCGATTTACAAAATATTTTTCAATCAGGTTAAATTCGCCAGACATCACATGCCCTATCTTTAGTCTCATAAAAATCGCCGTAATCATGGATATTACAGAAATTTAGTTACAAAAAAGGCCAGCATAAAAGCTGACCTTTAGATTCAATATACGAACGTCTTATTTCTTACGAACGTGCGGTGCAGCTTTATCAAGCACACCGTTAACAAACTTATGGCTGTCTTCTGCTGCAAATACTTTTGCAAGCTCGATAGCTTCGTTGATAACCACTTTGTATGGTACATCTTCGCGACGAGTCATCTCGTACATAGCTAAACGTAGAAGCGCTAGTTCCATCAGATCCAGATCTTGCATAGGGCGAGATACGAATGGACGAAGCTTGCTATCAAGTTCCATGTGGCTAAGAGCAACACCAGTTAGTAGGTCGCGGAAGTATGCAACGTCTGTTTCTGGCATAGCAAGAGCAGGCTCTGCAGCATGATGCTCTTCTTCATCATACTTACCACCAGATAAGAACTGTTCTTCAACGGTAGCAATATTTTCTTTAGTAATTTGCCAAGAATAAATTGCTTGTAGAGCAAATTGACGTGCGTTACGACGTGCGGCTGGTTTCACACTGGCCCCCATTAGGAATCGATTTCAGAAAGAACGTTGATCATCTCAAGTGCGCTAAGTGCTGCTTCTGCACCCTTATTACCAGCCTTGGTTCCTGCGCGTTCAATAGCTTGATCGATCGTATCAACAGTAAGAACACCAAACGCTACTGGAAGAGAATATTCCAGAGACACTTGTGCCAAACCTTTATTACATTCACTACAAACATAGTCAAAGTGAGGTGTACCGCCACGAATTACTGTACCAAGAGATACAATCGCATCGAACTTACCTGTTTTTGCAACGCGCTGCGCTACAAGTGGAAGTTCTACTGCACCAGGGCAACGAACAACAGTGATGTTGTCTTCGCTTACTTGTCCATGACGCTTTAAAGTATCGATTGCACCAGAAAGTAAACTTTCGTTAATAAAACTGTTGAAACGAGCAATAACGATAGCAATTTTTGCATTTGGCGCTGGGAAGCCACCCTCGATCACTTTCATAAGCCTTCCTTTAACTATTTTCATCAAGTGAGAATCGCCGGATTCTAGCACAAAACTGTGAGCAATATCTAATGGTAATTTAGAAGAACAGACACCGGCAATGTAAAGATGATAATGCAGCGCTGATCCCAAGCATATAGGAACAGCGAGTAACCAAGTTTGTGTGTTGAACACGTTTTGAGTCGGACTTGGCTACTTTGCTCTTTTGGCAAGATTTATCACCAAAAGAGCCACTGAAATCATCGGTAAATTATGTTGCTACAAACGGAGAAACGTCTGCTTGCTAACGCATGGTTTATTCGCAAACGTACTCAACAACGTTAAGGCCAAAACCACCCAATGCGTGGTAACGCTTAGTGCTTGAAGAAAGCAGACGCATATCGTGCACACCTAGATCTTGAAGAATCTGAGAACCGACACCAACACGACGCGAGGTACCCTGCTTCTTCGCCATAGTTGGCTGCTCGTTCTTGTCTTGCGCTTCGAATGTCTTCACTTTGTGAATCAAAGAATCAGACGACTCTTCGTTGCCAAGAATAACCAACACACCGCCTTCGTCGCCAATACGCTTCATCGCTTTATCTAGCGACCAGCTGCGTTCAGTACCACGGTCTGAATGAAGCAGATCGGTGAACGTGTCATGCAGGTGAACACGTACCAAAGGAGCACCTTCAGATAGGTCGCCTTTTTGCATCGCGTAGTGGATCTGGTTATCAATTGTATCGCGGTAAGTCACCAGCTCGAAATCACCAAACTCAGTTGGCAAATGACATTGGGCAACGCGCTCAATCGTTGTTTCTGTGTTGTTGCGGTATTCGATCAAGTCAGCAATTGTGCCTAGTTTGATGTCATGCTTTTCTGCGAACACTTCAAGATCTGGGCGACGAGCCATAGTACCGTCGTCGTTTAGGATCTCAACGATAACCGATGCTGGCTCACAGCCAGCTAAGCGTGCTAAATCACAGCCCGCTTCAGTATGACCAGCACGAGTGAGAACACCGCCATCTTGCGCGGTCAGCGGGAAGATGTGACCGGGCTGGACAAGGTCTGCCGCTTTTGCATCTTTCGCCACTGCAGCTTGAACCGTCACCGCGCGGTCAGACGCAGAAATACCCGTTGTTACGCCCTCTGCCGCTTCAATCGAAACAGTAAAGTTAGTGGTGTACTGTGCGTTGTTATCTTGAACCATAGGCGCTAGACCCATGCGGTTTGAACGCTCTTTGGTTAGCGTCAGACAAATTAAACCACGGCCGTACATCGCCATGAAGTTAATCGCTTCTGGCGTCACATGTTCTGCTGCCATGATCAGATCGCCTTCATTTTCGCGATCTTCATCATCCATCAGGATAACCATTTTTCCTAGGTGAATGTCTTCAATAATTTCTTGAGGAGTACTAATTGGCATTGTTCTATATCCTTTGAAATGGTTCTGCTTCCTAGAACCGACACTATTTAAACCTGATGATATTGCTTCGCTTTACAAAGTCTCGCTTAACGCACTTTGTATCAACGGTTAGGCAAAACCATTCTGCTGTAAGAATTCCATCGTTAATCGAGATTCAGGCTCAGATTCTTGTTGCTGACCTTGCAGTAAACGCTCCATGTAACGTGCTAATACATCAACTTCTAGATTCACTTTACGACCGACATTGAATTGGTCGATGGTGGTTTCTGAAGAAGTATGAGGAACGATAGTCAGCTTGAATGCGTTCTTACGTAAATCGTTCACAGTCAGGCTAATGCCATCAACTGTTACTGAGCCTTTTTGAGCCACGTATTTTGAGATTTCTGCTGGCATTTCTACCCAGAATTCAATCGCACGGCCAACTTGGTTACGTTCAACAATCTCACCCACGCCATCAACGTGACCAGACACTATATGTCCACCGAAACGCGTGGTTGGTAACATTGCTTTCTCAAGGTTAACTTTATCGCCCGCTTGGTAATCGACAAAACCCGTTTTTTTCAGGGTCTCAAGCGAAAGATCTGCACTGTAGCTGTGGTCGTTATATTCAACAACTGTCAAACACACACCATTGGTAGCGATACTGTCGCCTAACTTAACGTCAGCCATATCAAGCTTACCAACATTAACCGTTACGGTGATGTCTTCTCCGCGGGGAGTGATTGCACTCAATGTACCTACGGCTTCTACAATTCCTGTAAACATTTTAAAACTCTTTTTGTTGTCAACGACACGTATGTAGTTGGAGTAACTATTTCCACTGTGGTTTCGTTACTATCTGTTTCGAAATACGGGTTTCGCAACGATGCGAATATCCACACCAACCTGTCGAACATCTTTAATTTCTAGGTCAATAACGTCAGACATTGAAGTGAGCCCTAATGCACCCATCAAACCTCGTCCGTCACTGCCCATAAGTTTAGGTGCTAAATAAAGGATTAGCTCATCCACCAGCTGCTCTTCAATCAAGCTTTTTGCCAATGTTGCGCCCGCTTCGACCCAAATATGGTCGATATGATTGGCAGGTAATTGACGCATCAGATCGTGCAAATCGAGCTGACCTGCATCTGTGGTTGCGACTTCAATATCAGCAGATGCTTCGGCAACTCTCAACACCGATGTTGGAGTCTGGAATAACTTGAGTTCAGGACGCAGTTGGTTTTGACGATCAAGAATCACGCGAATCGGCTGACGCAGCTCGTCTTCAGCGTAATGACCTTTGATACTGCTTGGCAACTCTGCCCAACGAACATTCAACGACGCGTTGTCTTCAATCACCGTCTGGCTAGTTGACAACACAGCGCCTGATTTTGCTCGGTAGTTCTGAACATCACGACGTGCTTCTGGCGATGTGATCCACTGGCTTTGGCCATTTTCCAATGCCGTTTGCCCATCAAGGCTAGCGGCCATCTTTAACTGAACGAATGGCATGCCAGTTTGCATACGCTTGATAAATGCAGGGTTCAAGTCGAGAGCGTCTTGCTCTAGCAAACCGATTTCAACCTCAATACCCGCATCGCGTAGCATTTTGATACCACGACCTGCGACTTTTGGGTTTGGGTCCTGCATGGCACAAATCACTTTGGCTACTTGAGCCTTAATCAAACCTTCAGCACAAGGCGGCGTTCGACCGTAATGAGAACAAGGCTCTAGCGTGACATAAGCCGTCGCACCTTTTGCTTTGTCGCCTGCCATTCGCATGGCATGTACTTCAGCATGAGGTTCGCCAGCTTTGGCATGAAAACCTTCACCAACGATCTGACCGTCGGTTTGTACAATGACACAACCCACATTAGGGTTTGGCGCAGTAGTGTAAATGCCGCGTTTTGCTAACTGAATAGCACGCGACATCATTTGAAAATCTAGGGGAGTAAAGTTTGACATGATTGAGGAGTTAATCCTCTAATTTAGCGATTTCTTCGCCAAACTCTCGGATGTCTTCAAAGCTGCGGTAAACAGAGGCAAAACGAATGTACGCCACTTTATCCAATTCTTTCAATTGGCCCATCACAAGATTACCAATCATCTCGCTTGGTACTTCACGCTCACCAGTTGCACGGAGTTGTGACTTAATCGTACTGATCGCAAGTTCAATCGCGTCAGCACTCACTGGGCGTTTTTCTAGGGCGCGCTGTACACCACCCACCATTTTATCTTCATTAAATGGTTCGCGGTTTCCATTCGACTTTATGACTTTAGGCATCACAAGTTCTGCCGATTCGAACGTAGTAAAACGTTCACTACATGCAAGGCATTGACGGCGACGACGAACCTGATGGCCATCGGCTACCAGTCTTGAATCGATTACTTTAGTGTCGTTCTCTGAACAAAAAGGACAATGCATATCACCTCCAAATAATTGAATATCAGTGTAACGGAATTGCCAAACGTTAGGAAAGAAAAAGGGCCAATTAAGGCCCTTTTGTGTGGTGATTCATTGATTATTGCTACTCGACCGCCATTTCAAAAATGAGCTGAGGAGTAAAATTAACGACCAGCGTTAACCGCGGACTAAATAGTTCGCTTTACCTACCCATTTGTAGCTTGTCAGCTCTTCTAAGCCCATTGGGCCGCGAGCATGCAATTTCTGAGTAGACACGGCAACTTCAGCACCTAAACCAAACTGTGCTCCATCAGTGAAACGTGTTGATGCATTCACATAAACCGCTGCAGAACCAACAGAGTTAATGAAACGCTCTGAGCTCTCTAAGCTATTGGTCATGATCGCATCTGAATGACTCGCGTTGTGTACACGCATGTGGTCAATCGCTTCTGCCACATCCGCTACCACTTTCACGCCTAGCGTGTAGCTTAGCCATTCAGTGTCAAAGTCGCCTTCAACCGCATCACGTTGGTCTTCAAAACCCGCTAGCAGCGATTTTGCACTGGTATCAGCAACTAAGGTTACCTTGCCGGCTAAACGCTGTTTCAGCTTAGTTAGGAAAGCTTCAGCAACCGCTTCATGCACTAGCAGTGTATCTAACGAGTTACACGCTGATGGACGTTGAACTTTTGAGTTTTCGACCACATCGACAGATTTCTCAAGATCAGCGCTTTCATCAACGAAGATATGGCTGATACCAAAGCCGCCGATGATTACTGGGATGGTGCTGTTCTCTTTACACATCTTGTGCAGACCAGCGCCGCCACGAGGAATGATCATATCCACGTAGTCGTCCAGTTTAAGCAGTTGAGAAACGAGTTCACGATCAGGCTTCTCGATGTACTGAACAGAAGCGGCTGGAAGCTCCGCTTTCTCTAATGCAGACTGGATAACCTTAACCAGTTCCATGTTCGAGAAAAACGTCTCTTTACCACCACGTAGAATGCTTGCGTTACCTGTCTTCAGACACAGAGCTGCAATATCGATGGTTACGTTCGGACGCGCTTCATAGATAACACCCACCACACCAAGTGGCACGCGGCGGCGAGACAGTGACATACCGTTTTCTAGTACTTTGCTGTCAATTTCGCTGCCAACTGGGTCATTCAGGCTAATCACGTTACGAACATCGTTAGCGATACCGGTTAAGCGCTCTTCGTTAAGAAGTAGACGATCGAGCAGTGCGTCAGTTAAACCCGCTTCACGACCCAGTTCGATGTCTTTCGCGTTCGCTTCTAAAATCGTTGTTGCGTTTGCTTCTAGCTCATCAGCGATAATCGCCAATGCTTTATTCTTTTGCGCCGTAGATGCGGTCGCTAGGTGGAAAGCAGCGTCTTTTGCTGCGATACCCATGTTAGTTAAATCCACGTTTAACTCTCCCTAAATTCTGTCTGTCTTTGGATGCAAAAAGGTGATTCACCTTATCATCACGAGCTACTCTTGGATTACAACTAGGTCGTCACGGTGAATGACTTCTGACCCATAATCGTATCCAAGGATGTCGCCAATATCTTTACTGTGCTTGCCTGCAATTTTTGCTAGGTCTTGGCTTGAATAACTGGCGATACCACGCGCAATTACTTTGCCTTTGCTGTCTGTGACTTGGGTAACTTCACCACGAGAGAATTCGCCTTTAACTCGAACAACCCCTTTCGCCAACAAGCTGCTGCCTTTGGTGTTGACTGCGTTTACTGCGCCGTCGTCAACCACGATGTCACCTGCTGAAGCAGGGCCCGCTAAAATCCAGCGTTTACGGTTTTCAAGCGCTTCCGCTAAAGGCAAGAAACGTGTGCCTTGTGGGTTATCACTCAGTGAATCAAACACCACATTTTCAGCACTGCCCGCAGCAATAATCACTTCGATGCCTGCGCGACGAGCAATGTCAGCCGCCTGCAGTTTTGTCGCCATGCCGCCAGTACCCAACGTAGTACCGCTGCCACCTGCGATCTTACGCAGCGTGTCATCAATGGTTTTCACTTCTTTGATGAGCTCAGCATTTGGATCTTTACGAGGGTCAGCCGTAAACAGGCCTTTTTGGTCTGTTAGTAGCAAAAGCTTATCAGCACCGCACAAAATACCCACTAAGGCCGACAAGTTATCATTGTCGCCCACTTTAATTTCGTTGGTTGCTACTGCGTCGTTTTCGTTTACTACCGGAATAATATCGTGCTCAACCAGTGCGTTGATCGTGTCACGTGCATTAAGAAAACGCTCGCGATCATCGAGATCAGCACGAGTCAGTAGCATCTGGCCAATCTTAAGGCCATAGATAGCAAACAAAGACTCCCAAACTTGAATCAACTGACTTTGCCCAACTGCCGCAAGCAACTGTTTGCTCGCCATTGAGTTGGGAAGTGCGGGGTAACCAAGGTGCTCACGTCCTGCTGCAATTGCACCAGACGAAACCATAACCACAGAGTGGCCTTGTTTTTTTAATTCAGCACATTGACGAACCAGCTCAACCATATGAGCGCGGTCTAATGCCAATGTTCCACCAGTTAAGACACTGGTACCCAGTTTAACAACGACAGTTTTACGCTGTGTTGTTGTCCCGCTTTGATGATTTGTTGTCATGAAGTCTTTTATGGATAAAACAAATAAGAGGTGATGTTTTAGCAATCAAAAGGGGAATTCACAAGCAGAAAAGGTGCGAAATCGCACCTTTTTGCTTTATATAGAAGAGTAACCTTTAAAATTAGACGAATTCGACAGACTCTTCGTCTAATTGGATACTGATTTCAAACTTACTTTGAAGTTCATCAACCAGTTTCTTGTGGAAGGCTTCTTGAGTTCGAGAGACCTCAGCGACCGCCTTTTTAGGTAACGGCAAAGAATCCCAGTTACCATCGATGTTGTACTTGCCGATATTGTACTTCGCCGAATATCCCTCTTCCGACTTATCCAATTCCAGCCACCAGCCCCAGAACTCGCGTTCTTCTGGTGATTTTTTATCGTTCACACATACAGACAAGCAATCAAAGATATAGTGGCCTTCTTCTGATTGCGGTTCCCTTAAGTAAGGCCCGATCGCCTTTAAAACATTCAACAAGCGGTAATGCGTAGGTTGTTGTGTCACTTCTGACATATTGAATCTCCATTTTCAATGTTAAGAATGACGTTACTCAGACTGTTATACGTAGAAACTACGCATTTGGATTTTATAAATGACCTCTGAGTATCAGGTACTTAGTTTGTACATTTTTCATGCTTAACTAATTTAGGAGAAATGTCATCTAAATAATTCATCCTCAAGCCACTTTATCGCCAATTCGAGGGATTGCTCATAACCTTGTGTAATTGACTTAGCTTTGATTTTCTTCGCTTTTCCGTAATCACTGTAAATAGCAACCAGTTGATTATCCATTGGCGGTGAAACCGGGTCGCCTTCCAGAGCCAATGCCAAGATAGGAACACTGGTTTTACTGTTTGACAGCAAACCTTGTACCTTGAGTGACCACGCCATCAACTGCCCAGAAAGGCTATTGATATCGACCGCCCCTTTACCAAGGCGCGAAGCCAACACATCTAGATGCATTTTAGGCATCTGCTTAAGTTTGTCTGCATGAACAAAGATATCGTGAATTGGCGCGCCTAAAGAAATACACGCTTTAATCTTATGTTGCTCGAGGAAAGATAATCTCACCATCGCATTGCCACCGAAGCGGAAACCAAACAAGCCGACTTTGTGGTGATCGACCCATGGGATGTTAGGCAATTCATTCAGCACTGCTTGGTGAAGACAAGATGAGTCTTCTGTTAACGGCCAATGTGCACTGTGCCCTATTGATGGCATGTCTACCGTTAACATAGCAATGTTCTTAGGTGCTAAATAATCCCTAAACAGGCGCCACATATCGGTTTGCAAGCTATCTAGACCCGCGCTGACAATCACAACCGGTTGTGGTTTATCTGTCTTGGTTAGATGCAAGTTCGCTTTGATCTTCTTGTTTTGGTATGGAATATCAATCTGCTTGACGATCAACTTAGTGTGCTTGATCGCTTCAGAATACGCTGCGTTGGCCAACACTTGAGCCTGAGCTGCCAAGTTGTCGTTCTTGAGGTGTGGGTAACCCGCAATACTGAAGCACAACGATGCGGAAAATAGCTCTTCAGCCATCTCTTCACCATTCTTCTCATTAGAACGATTTTGATGCTGCATACCCAGCTTGGTCCATTCGTATGCCCAGTTACCACTTCGGTAACCCATGACCGTATCAAGCCACTCATCGGTTGTACGAGAGTTATCTGATGACGCGATGCGAGCCAATACCGCTTCCTGCTCTATTGGATTAACGCCTTGCCATACCCACTGAAGACGTCTTAGGTTTCGATACCATGATGAGTTTTGCTGTTCACGTTTCTCATCCAATAGCGCTTCAGAGCTTGGCATGTATTGTGTCAACATTGAGGTCTCTTTCGCTTGCTTGTGCTTTACAAACAAAGTTTCCGAAAGGTTCGAGCTCGTTTTTTCTGGTTCAGACATTGGGATACTTAATAAGAAATGGTTGTCACTAATAATATAAAAAAAAATGACCCTATAAAGGGTCATTTCTCAAAAAACTAAGTTTACGCTTATTTTGACTTGCGATTTACTGGCTCTACGTAGCTTAGGCTAGTATCCCAAGGTTGCTCAATCCATGTGTCTTGAGCGATATCAACAATGTACTCGTCTAGCAAATCAGCGCCAGATGGTTTTGCACATACAGCGATCAGTTTCGCTTTAGGGTACATTTCGCGAAGCTTACGTGCAGTGTCACCACTATCAACCAAGTCTTCAACGATTAGGAAGCCTTCGCCGTCACCTTCAGGTGCTTTAACTACTGTCATATCACGTTGGTGATCGTGGTCGTAGCTAGAAATACAAATCGTATCTACGTGACGAATACCTAGCTCACGAGCCAAGATTGCACCAGGAACCAAACCACCACGGCTTACTGCCCAGATGCCTTTCCACTGCTCTGCTGGCATTTGCTTTTCAGCAAGTTGACGGCAGTAAGTCTGCATGTTGTCCCAAGTGATAACGAATTTGTTGCTCATAGTATAAAACCTAATAATTTTGTCATGTTATTAGAGGCTATTTCAAACATAGCCTCTTCAGCGATTAAGCAGAAATCTAGACGATTAAGCGAAAATGTATTTAAGAATAAAGATAGCCGACATTACCCACACAGCAGGTGAAACGTCGCGACCTTTACCACTTAGCAGCTTAATTGCAGCGTAAGCGATGAAACCTAGTGAGATACCCTCAGCGATAGAGTACGTCAGCGGCATAAGCAGACATGTTACCACGACTGGTGCTGCTTCCGTAAGATCACGCCAATCAATGCCAACTAGGCCAGACATCATCAGAATTGCTACATAGAAAAGTGCACCTGATGTTGCGTAAGCCGGAATCATACCTGCAAGTGGCGAGAAGAAAAGAGCCAGTAGGAATAAGATACCAACAACAACAGCCGTTAGACCGGTACGGCCGCCTTCAGCAACACCCGCAACACTCTCAACATAAGAAGTAGTATTTGATGTACCTAGCAGTGCACCAATAGATGTTGCTGTAGAGTCAGCAAGCAGTGCTTTGTTCAAGCGAGGTAGTTTGCCGTCTTCTTTGATTAGGTTTGCTTTCGTTGCAACACCAACCAGAGTACCCGCTGTATCGAACAAATCGACGAACAAGAACGCGAATACCACTGAAATCATACCGATTTCAAATACAGCAGAGAAATCAAGCTGCATGAATGTAGGAGCAAGGCTTGGTGGTGTAGACATGATGCCGCCGTATTGAACGTCACCAATAACAATGCCAAGAGCTGTGATAGCTAGAATCGCAATCATTACTGCCCCTTTCACGCCACGGTGAACAAGAGCAATCGTTAGGAAGAAACCAAGTGAGCCTAGGATAGGAGCAATCGCGGTAATGTCGCCCAGTGAAACTTTAGTTGCTGGGTTAGAAACAACGATGCCTGCATTGCTAAGCGCAATAAACGCTAGGAAAAGACCGATACCTGCAGAGATACCAACACGCAGAGACATAGGGATCGAGTTGATAATCCATTCACGGATCTTAAAGATGCTTAAGAAGATGAAGATTACGCCTGATACGAAAACCGCTGCCAGAGCAACTTGCCACGTATAACCCATACCCATTACAACAGCGTAGGTAAAGAATGCGTTCAAACCCATGCCTGGAGCTTGAGCAATTGGGTAGTTAGCAACAAAGCCCATGATGAAACAGCCAATAGCAGCCGCTAAACAGGTTGCTACAAATACAGCGCCATGGTCCATACCAGCATCAGCTAGAATCATTGGGTTTACAAAAATGATGTAAGCCATTGTTAGGAAGGTTGTTAGACCTGCGATGATTTCAGTGCGCACATTGGTGCCATTTTCACTGAGTTTGAATAGCTTTTCGAACATTATCGAATCCTATAAGGGTAAAAAGTAAACGGTTGCGTAATCGATTGGCTGTGGATTATAAAGTTATCAAATAACAAATTCCAGATAGAATTAAGGCTCTAATCGATATTTATCAGAATGCCGTATGAAACAAAGCGATTAAAAATGAAGATATCATCGATAAATAACCATTAAAAACAAACAATTAACAACAATAGACTCACTAAAACTAGTTGGTTGTTTTTTCTACCATCGGTTATTTTCATTGATAATCTAGCCAGTAAATTCTGAATTCAAACTCACAATAGTTATGTATTTTTCAACAGGATCAGTAATAAGGCGCAAATTGATATTTCGGCGTTTAAAAAACAACCACGCAGAACAGCAAGGAAAGTGACAAGCGAAAGCGGTTTGGAAAAGTAGCAGGCAAAAAAAACGCCACTCAAAACTGAGTGGCGGTAGAATCTGTCAACCAAAAGGGCTGTAAAAGAATTCCAATATATAGGGGTGAACAAAACTGTTCGAGTTACATGCTTACGGTATTAGTAACCAAAGCTTGTAGGGTATGCAAAGTTGCTAGTGTAAACAGAGCTGTTAATCCAGAACATTGCAGATGGT
This sequence comes from Vibrio sp. 10N.222.49.C9, assembly GCF_041474985.1. Classification (NCBI taxonomy): domain Bacteria; kingdom Pseudomonadati; phylum Pseudomonadota; class Gammaproteobacteria; order Vibrionales; family Vibrionaceae; genus Vibrio; species Vibrio sp. 10N.222.49.C9. The sequence continues at coordinate 105,959 of NZ_JBFRVD010000018.1, forward strand.
AAACCTTTCATAACTATCACCTTAATAAATCAATAAAAAACGAATTTGATTTCTCGGTTCCTTGGAGGCGATAAAACGGACTCATCCTTTGAGCATTTACTCTTCACCTCAGAAGTTGGTTATTAATATACCCTAAAGAAAAAAGATTACAAGTATTTTTTGCTATACGTCACATTTTTGGCCATTTACGGTTATTTTGCAAACTTATTTTGTAATAAAATTACAAAATAGAATTAAACAAACGTTTGCCTACTCCATTTATAAGCATCAAGGCGCTTAGCTGTAATCAGATGGACAAGATCGCTTTCAAAATTTGAGCTATTTGAGGTTTAGAACCGCTACTCGTCAAAACGCTCAAGTGGTATGCTGTTGCCATCAAAACAGACCCATATTTTAGATTTTTGTTCTAGGTTTTTCCCCATACAAAACCTAAATATATGGTTATTAAATAAAAAAGGAGTCATCCGTGTCTGAATTCCATTCTGAGATCAGTAAATTATCCCCTGCCCCTATCTGGCAGTTCTTCGATAAGATTTGCTCAATCCCACACCCTTCTAAGCATGAAGAAGAGCTTGCTCAATACATTATTGCTTGGGCAACAGAGCAAGGCCTAGATGTACGTCGTGACCCAACGGGGAACGTATTCATCAAAAAGCCAGCAACGGCGGGTATGGAAAACAAAAAAGGTGTAGTGCTACAAGCTCACATCGATATGGTTCCACAAAAGAACGAAGACACAGTTCATGACTTTGCTAAAGATCCAATTCAACCATACATTGATGGTGAGTGGGTTACAGCTAAAGGCACAACGCTTGGCGCTGATAACGGCATGGGCATGGCTTCTTGCCTAGCGGTTCTTGCTTCAAACGAAATCCAGCACGGCCCTATCGAAGTTCTACTAACAGTAGATGAAGAAGCAGGCATGACTGGTGCTTTCGGTCTTGAAGCGGGTTGGTTAGAAGGCGATATCCTTCTTAACACCGATTCAGAGCAAGAAGGCGAAGTGTACATGGGTTGTGCTGGCGGTATCGACGGCGCAATGACATTTGAAATTGCTCGTAATGCGATTCCAGCTGACTTCGTAACACGTAAGCTAACGCTAAAAGGCCTAAAAGGCGGTCACTCTGGTTGTGACATCCACACAGGTCGTGCAAACGCAAACAAACTGCTTGCTCGCTTCCTAGCGGGTCACGCAAAAGAGCTAGACCTTCGCATCGTCGAATTCAAAGGTGGTAGCCTTCGTAACGCGATCCCTCGTGAAGGTTTCGTAACGGTTGCTGTTCCTGCGGCAAACCAAGAAAAACTGGCTTCACTATACAACTACTACACTGAGCTGCTTTCAACAGAGCTAGGTAAAGTAGAAGACAGCATCGTGACTTTCAATGAAGAAGCTTCTGTAGAAATGGGCGCACTTGCGTCAGCAGACCAAGCTCGCTTTATCGCTGCACTTAACGCATGTCCAAACGGCGTGATTCGTATGAGTGACGAGATTGAAGGTGTTGTGGAAACGTCTCTAAACGTAGGTGTTATCACAACAGAAGAGAACTCAATCACAGTACTTTGCCTGATCCGCTCTCTTATCGATTCAGGTCGTAGCCAAGTAGAAAGCATGCTTCACTCTGTTGCTGAACTAGCAGGCGCTAACATCGCGTTCTCTGGTGCTTACCCAGGTTGGAAACCAGACGCAGATTCAGAAATCATGCATATCTTCCGCGACATGTACGAAGGTATCTACGGTCACAAGCCAAACATCATGGTTATCCATGCTGGTCTTGAGTGTGGTCTATTCAAAGAACCTTACCCGAACATGGATATGGTTTCTTTCGGCCCAACCATCAAGTTTCCGCACTCTCCTGATGAGAAAGTGAAGATCGACACCGTTGAGCTATTCTGGAACCAAATGGTTGCATTGCTTGAAGCGATCCCAGAAAAAGCTTAATTCGATAAGCTATGTTTGTTCAGTAAATGGTGTTTTACAGTAAACACCGTTTATCTGAGACAAAATAAAACAGGTACTCAATGAGTACCTGTTTTTGTATCTAATCTTTGTAGCTACTACTTGTGACTAAATAAACAATTAAGCGCGTGAAGCCGCGTAGCTTTCTAGCTCATCAATTGAAGTTTGTGCCACAACTTCGCCATCGATGAAGTACGTCACCATCTCGCCATCACGAACACCGATTAACGTCGCACGCTCACCAGACTGGTAAGTAATGTCCATTTGGATCGTGTTTTCATCAATCTGCTGCATTTGACCTTTTTCGATCACATCTGCACTCGTGATAGGACCCACTGGCGCTTCCGTTAGAGACGGATCAAGTTGGTGGTTGATGTCTAGGTAAGTATCAGTCTTAGTATCAAAGATGTGCGGAGCACCTGTTAGTGGGTTGCTACCAGTCCAGAACTCTAGTGAGTTGAATACTAGGTAATCGGCAGCAACTGTTAGACCGTATGCAGGTGCAAATAGCATGTTCAAACCACCACGAGCGTAACGGTTATCAACAGCCTTGATGTTGAACTTCATTAGGTAACCCGTTACTGCGTTGCTACCAACACAGCCAGATAAAGCAACAGATACCACCGCTAGTGCTACAACTTTTGAAATTGTTTTTTTCATTTTGATCTCAATATTTGAATTTGGCCGCCAAAAAATGGCGGTGGATAATACCAACGAACTGAATGACAAATATCAGCTCTAAGTTAATGTATTGTCAGAAAATTCAAAATTTTAAACACCCTTCAATTAGCCAGATAAAAAACTGAAACCAATTCAGAAGCCCCTTCATAAAAAACTTTTGTCGTCACCGTAAAGCGATTGATTCGTACTAAAAATCAACGATTGCTACATTCCGTGTTAACGAATTATCACCATGTTGAGAACAACCTAAATGGCAAGACTAAAACCTAATCAACCATTCGAATTACTTGGTTATACTGTTCAGCCAGGACAGCGAATGGAGATTGAACTGCAAGCGGCTCAGCTTTACACGCATTCTCCACTTTCGATCCCGATTGAAATTATTCACGGTCGCCAAGCAGGCCCAACACTGATGGTAAATGCGGCTATCCACGGCGATGAGCTAAACGGTGTTGAGATTGCACGACAACTGACCAATGCGATTGATCCAAAGAAACTGAAAGGGACATTAATTGTTGTGCCTATCGTTAACGTATTTGGCTTTATCCATAAATCTCGTTACCTACCAGACCGTCGTGACCTAAACCGTTGCTTCCCTGGCAGTGAGAAAGGATCGTTAACATCACGTATCGCTTACACCTTCTTTGAGAACGTGGCAAAGCACTGTGATTACATTCTGGATCTACACACGGGCGCGATTCACCGTACCAATCTGCCACAGATTCGTGCAAACCTATCGAACCCTGAGACACTGCGCATCGCAAAAGCGTTCGCAACACCCGTGATTATTGATTCTCCACTGCGCGACGGTTCACTGCGTAGCGAAGCGGAAAAACTGGGTATTCCTGTATTAACTTACGAAGGTGGTGAAGCGCTGCGTTTTGATCACCTCGCGATTCGTGCGGGTTACCTTGGCGTGCATCAAGTGATGAAAGAAATCGGCATGCTGCGCCCTAACCGTAAGAAGTTACCAGAGCCAGTATTGAGTAAATCCACCAGCTGGATCCGCGCTGAATCAGACGGTATTTTGCGTAACATGGTAAGACTTGGCGAACAGGTTGAAGCAGGACAAACCCTTGCTTACATCAGCTCTCCATTGGGTCACCAAGAAGGCCAAGTGATCACAACCAAAGGCGGTATCGTGATTGGTCAGCAAACTCTGCCTTTGGTCAACGAAGGTGATGCTGTGTTCCACATCGCTTACTTCAAGCAAGACGATGAAGAAGTAGGACAATCAGTAGAAAGCTACATTGAAGAAGTGGCAGAAGACGATTGGCTAACTGCACTGAATAACTGATCAGACAATGCTTAACAGTTTAAGAGCTCGACGTTAAAAGCGAGAAGCCAAACCGAGCTCTTAAACACAATAAAACAGAACTCCACAAACTAAAAAGCCCCAAAACACTTTTAACTCGAAAGAAAAAAGTTGTATCGGGGCTTTTTTTTCACAAATCCCTTATCTTAAAATTAAGGGATCTATAAATTAGTCATGCACTGAATTATTCAGCGTCTTGTTGCTCTTCTGCACGAGCTTTAGCGCGCGCTTCACGTGCTTGCTCAGCTTTAAGCTCTTTAGTGTGACGTAGTTCGTCACGCTCTTTACGTTGCTCTGATTTACGCTCGTTACGTTCAGCTTGGTTAGCGATGAAAGATGCTAGCTCTTTCTCTGCCCACTCTTGTGCTAGAGCTTCAGTTTCGAAACCAGACTCACGCTTAGATACTGTAGTGCTGCGAGACGTTACTTGACGAGTAATCTCTGCACACCAACCGTTGCGTTTTTCTGTAAGGCGGATATCAAATTTTTTGTTCTTAGACATGTTCTATTTTTTCCTAAGGGAGATCATTAAGGGATCGGTCAACTTTGATAACTCCATCTAAGTGAGCATCTTTTAACACCATCCCTTGGTAAGCGCGGTATTAGAGCACAAATCAATGAATATTGCTGCAAATATTTGCAGCGGATCACACTCCAATGCTGCAAATCGTTTGCGCCTAATTTCAATCGGTTCATAACTCTCGGTTCACCATCAACTTCTATCCTATTTTATCGATAACAATGAAATGAACTATGCTCAAACAGAGATAAATGAAAGAGATACCTGCTTGCTCAGGTTTATAGACTCTACTGTCTCACCTACTCCGCTCATAATTAAAATAGCTAAGGAGTTGCTATGGATAGCTTCATCAAAAATTTACCCAAAGTTGAGCTGCACTTACATATAGAAGGCACATTAGAGCCAGAGCTGATGTTCCAACTCGCCAAGCGTAATAACCTGTCGATTCCCTTTGAGACCCCAGACCAAGTTCGAGACGCGTACCAGTTCCACAATCTTCAATCCTTTCTCGATATCTATTACCAAGGTGCAAACGTACTGATTCATGAACAAGATTTCTACGACCTGACGTGGGCTTATCTGTTGAAGTGTCAGCAAGATAATGTGGTTCATACTGAGATCTTCTTCGACCCTCAGACTCACACTGAACGCGGCATTGACTTTGAAGTCATCGTTGGCGGGATTACTCGAGCTTTGAATCAAGTGGAGCAAGAGCTTGGTATCAGCAGCCAACTGATCATGTGCTTTCTGCGCCATCTTGATGAAGACAGCGCTTTTGAAACGCTTAAACAAGCCCTTCCCTTTAAAGATAAGATTATTGCCGTTGGACTAGATTCATCAGAGCAAGGCAACCCGCCGGAGAAGTTTAAACATGTCTTTCAAGAGGCGATCAACCAAGGGTTCCTGACCGTAGCGCACGCCGGAGAAGAAGGCCCAGCACAAAATATTATCGACGCATTGAGCTTATTAGGCATTACCCGAATTGATCATGGCGTTCGCTGTGTAGAAGATGAGGATCTGATGGAACAGCTAATAGCAAAACGCACACCTCTAACAGTCTGCCCGCTATCGAATACCAAGCTCAAGGTGTTTGAGACCATGCAAGAGCACAACATCGTCGAGTTGCTGAGAAAAGGGCTGTGCGTCACCATCAATTCCGATGATCCGGCTTACTTCGGCGGCTATATGAATGATAACTTCCTCGCGGTCGCCAATGCTCATCCACTGACGAAAAACGAATTAGCACAATTCAGTATTAATGCCATCGAAGCCAGTTTCATCTCGCCTCACGCCAAGGAAGATCTCATCACACAGGTACGTCAATATCTTGCTGCGAATACTTAATGAGTTATCAAGATCAAAAAGGGAAGCTCTGAGCTTCCCTTTCTGTATCAATTGATAATTAATTGGCTTAGCCCGGGTGACCATCCACTCTTGGCGTTAACAGCATCATGCCGAACTTCCAGATAAACAGCCCGAACGCTAACGTCCATAAACCGGCGCTGATGTTGACCATCTCAAATAAATACGCCGGGAAGAATGTCACACCTAAACTACGAACGAGTGCCGCGATAAATATAGCCGAGAACGCCAAAGCCATACTTGGCCCTTTATAGATAGCACGGCCAGTATGTCCCATTGTCACGCGCGTGATCATCGCCAGAATTAACCCACTCAAACCGCCAATCGCAAACAGGTGCAGCATGTTATGGCTCGCGAACGGGTTATCTAGCAAACCGCGTAACAGCAAGCTGAGAGGGATACATAGGTAAGCCGCATGCAGCGACCACACCAAGGGTTCTGATAGTGTTGTCCAAGGCTTCCAGCGGATAAAGCGCACCAACTGTGTCACACCTGCAAATACCATCAACTCATTGCCGACTTGAGCAAAGGTCAATGGGAAGAAGCTCAACACAAATAAGCCAACCAAAGGTAGATTGGCTAACCATTCCAACCAAACCAAGGGCTGCGCTTTTTCGAAATCAAAACGACGCGCTGTGAAGAATGGGATTACTCGCCCACCCATCACTGATAAGAGCAAGGTAAACCACCACAACATAGCCTGCCAAACTGCAGACGATGGGAATGGAGGCATCCCCTTAATGGTCGCGTAACTAGCAAAGTTCGCCACGATAGCCAATATAAACAGTGGCACAAAGAATAGATTCTTCCAGCCTTTCGACTTCACGACTCGGAAACCAATTTCGTAGGCGGCGAAGATTAAGAACAGCGCCTCAACCGACGAGATCAGCCATAACGGAGCGGGTGTCCAAAACAGAATACGAGGTGCGAGCCACAAACCGACTAGCGCAGCTAATCGATAATGCTTGGTGCCATTGACACCCGTCCACGTTTGTACTGCCGTTAACACAAAACCGACCACTATCGCCATTGAGAAACCAAACAGCATCTCATGCACGTGCCACCACAGTGCGGGAACTTTTAAAATCTCAGGCTGACCGTTTTGGAACATGATGACCCAAGCGACAATCGCGATCACTGCATAGAGACTGCCTAAAAAGAAGAAAGGTCGAAAGCCTAAACGCAGGTAGGCTGGAATCGCGTCTTCTACACTTTTATCTGTGATATTTAACAAACTCGCTCCTAATTCTCAGATAAGCGGCCAAGGTATTACCTAAACCAAATTTTGTGTGCATCAAATCCGATGCAATATGCAGATCACATTGCATGAAACGCGCCAATTAGATAAAACCAGTAAAAACAGCGACTCACGAGATTCAATAGCCAATAAATAAGTCAGAAAAACACAACCAAAAGAGTCATAAAGACACATACATGTATAAATAGAAACTTACTGACTTTTGGTATCTCGCCACATATAGTAAGACTAGACTTAAATGGAACAACTCAGACAAGGAATGCGATGTATATTTTTGGTTATGGCAGTTTAATCAACTCATCTTCACGTCAGCTTACCGGTCAGACAGGGCAAGCGATCCCTGCGATTGTTCATGGCTTGATTCGCCATTGGAGCAAGATCGATGACAGCTATGTCTTATCCCCTTTGATCGTCAATCTCGGCGAAGGACAAGTGAATGGTGTGTTGCTTGAGGTGGATGATATTGCACTGGCTGAGTTTGATCGCCGTGAGCGTGGTTATCACCGTATCGAATTAAAGGCCTCTCAGATAGAAAGCCAAGATGAATTCAAACAGGATCAACCGATCTGGGTTTACATCAAAGACGAGATTGAAGCACCTTGCGAAAACAGCCCTATCGTTCAAACCTACGTCGATACTGTATTAGCAGGATGTTTAGAGGTGTCTGAAAGCTTTGCGGCGCACTTCGTTAAACACACACAAGGTTGGCATCACCCATTAGAAAATGATCGCCACCAGCCTAAATACGGCAACCTTGCTGGGGTTTCCGATCACCATCACAGTGTGATTGATGGCTTGATACTAACTGTACGCAGCTAGTTGATTTAGGTTGGTGAACACATTGACTCACCAACCTAAAGTGAGCTTAAACGACACGAATACCTGCTGGCATCGCACGTTCAGGTGTTAGCAATACACTTTCAGATTCATCTTCCGTTTCTGCACAAAGCAACATGCACTCAGAAGTGTGGCCTCTCATCTTCGCCTTCGCTAGATTGCACAAAACAACAACCTGCTTACCCATCAACTCTTCTTCTGTGTAGTAAGGGACTAGGCTGGTCACCGTTTGCAGTGTCTTGTCACCAACATCCACTTGCACTATGTAAAGCTTGTCGGCGTTTTCATGACGCACAACCTCAATGATCTTACCCACACGCATTTCTAACTTAGCAAAGTCACCATAAGAGACAGTATCCATTTCTCACTTCCTATATTGGTTTATTTTCACTCATTAAATCATTTACTAAAATTAAGTAAAATGTAAATGTTTACACTAGCATTAAGCCTAATAATTACAAGCGGTAAAGATCTCATTACTGGAAGTAAAATGAGAGTTTCGTTGCCTTACTATCATTGTCGGTGTTAAATAGATGAAGCAATGTATAGAGGTTAAAAATGGCAACAATTAAAGATGTAGCAAAGGAAGCTGGTGTTTCTGTTGCAACCGTATCTCGAGTGATCAACAAGTCTCCCAAGGCGAGTGCAAGCTCGGTAGAGTCTGTAACTAAAGCGATGTCTAAACTTGGCTATCGACCGAATGCCAATGCTCGAGCGCTGGTAAGCCAAAGCACGAACACTGTTGGTGTATTGGTCGGTGACATCTCCGATCCCTTTTTTGGCACGCTGGTTAAGGCTGTCGACAATGTCGCTCGTGAGAACGGAAAACATATCCTTGTCGGTAATGGCTCGCACGATCGTGAAGAAGAGAGACAAGCGATTGAATTGCTGATTAACAGCCGTTGTGACGCCCTGGTGATCCACTCTAAAGGCCTCACCGACGAAGAACTGATTGCCTATGCAAAAGAGGTCAAAGGCTTAGTACTGATCAACCGTTATATTGCTGAGATTGCCAACCACTGTATTTTCTTAGACAACAAAAAAGGTGCGTATCTTGCGACGGAATATCTGATCCGCCATGGCCATAAGAACATTGCCTGTATCGCCTCATCGCATAGCATTGAAGATGCCGATGAGCGTATCCAAGGTTACTTAGCGGCACTCTCAGATTACAAAATAGCGCTCTCTGACAGCTATATTGAATACTCAGCGCCGACCAGTGACGGTGGCGAATACGCCATGACTAACCTTCTGACTAAGTCACTGCCAATCACTGGCATTGTGGCGTACAACGATTACATGGCAGCTGGTGCTTTGTCTGTCCTTGATGAAAACGGTATTCAAGCGCCAGACAAAATGTCGATCATCGGTTTCGATGATGGTTTGATTGCCCGCTATGTTCATCCAAAGCTCACCACTATTCGCTACCCGATTCAGATGATGGCAGAGAAAGCGACACGACTCGCGTTGCACTTAGCCAAAGGTGAAAACACCTCAACTGAACCAATGATGTTCTCTCCAACTCTGGTACGCCGTAATTCGGTAGAGAAAGTCTAGGTTCTGGTCGACTCATCAAGCAATAAACAAAAAAAAGCCCTAACAGAATCGCTTCTGTTAGGGCTTTCCTACCTTACTCAGATACTCAACAATTGCGCTTAATAAACCGCACTCTTGTTGAGCGCCACTTTTGCTCATCCCCCAAGAACAACGCGATAATTCACATCGTCCTATTCACAAACAAAAGATATTGACGTAACCGCTTTGAGCTAGAGCGTACTAGTTTGAAGAATCCCCCGAAAATTCAAACTGGTAACAGGTACTGTAGTTATATTCTTGTTCAGGCTTGAGAATACAACTGTCCTGCTTCCACTCTGGGTGGTTAGGAGAGTCAGGTAAGAACTGGGTTTCTAGCGCCAAACCAGCGTAGTCTTCATAGCTGCCACCACTTCGGTTTGGTGTGCCACCAAGCCAGTTTCCGGTGTATAGCTGCATCGCAGGTTTGGTTGAAAATACTTTTAGTGTGACGAGCGCATCCGGTGAGGTTACGGTCGCGGCGCATTGAGTGCGTTTGCAGCCATCAGCCAATAAGAAAGAGTGGTCGTAACCCTTTGCTGCTTTCTGCTGTTCATCGCCCAACAAACGCTCTGAGATCATCATAGGCTGATTGAAGTCAAAGCTGGTCGATTTCACTGATTTAAGGTTACCTAACGGAATACCCACCGAGTTGGTCGGTAAGAACTGATTAGCATTGATACTGACAATGTGTGACAAACAATCGTGTCCAGCTTCAGCGCCAAGTAGATTGAAGTACGCATGATTCGTTAGGTTGACTACAGTCGGCTTGTCTGTGGTTGCAGAGTAATTAATGGACACTCGATTGTCTTCGGTGATGTCATAACGTACCGACACATTCAAATTCCCCGGGAATCCTTGGTCGCCATCAGCAGACTCTAGACTGAACACCACTGACGTTTCGGTTTGCTCGGCAATATTCCAACGGCGTTTATCAAATCCGTTCGGGCCACCATGTAAGGTATTGCCCGCTTGGTTGGTTTCCAGCTTGTAATTCTGACCATCAATTTTGAAACGACCATTAGCAATGCGGTTAGCATAACGGCCAACGGTTGTGCCCATATAGCTGGCTTGTTTATCGAAGTTCTCCATTGAGTTAACACCCAACAACACTTCTCTTTTGTTTCCCTTTACTGGCAGGATACAGCTCAACCATGTTGCACCAATATCCATGAATGTCACTTGAATCCCATGCGTATTTGATAGCGTCACTAACTGAGCGGGTTGGCCATCATAGGCTGGAGTCTGCGCCATGGATTGATGCAGGTTTTGCTCTTGTGTCATTCTAAATTCCTTCTAGTGCCAGTAAAAAGCCTCTACCTGAAGTAAAGGCTTTAGCATTTGGCCTACCATGATCTTTTTACTTGGTAAGCTCTATATTAAGTCTCGAAGCCGTTAGATTACTTCAACTAAGCCTGCTCCGTCTTTCGCTTGGCACACATAAATAGATTCTTTTAGCCCCGTCGCCGCTTGATATTTCTGTTCAACGGTTGTTTTGATTTCATCAACCAATGCAGGTGGAACCAATGCCACAATACAACCACCGAAACCACCGCCAGTCATACGCACGCCACCTTGTTCACCGATCACTTCTTTGACCATATCAACCAGCGCATCAATCTCTTTCACCGTGATTTCAAAATCATCACGCATTGATGCATGCGATTCAGCCATCAACTCGCCCATACGCTTCATATCATGAGTGCGTAGAGCTTGAGCCGCTTCAACAGTACGGTCATTTTCAGTAATCACGTGACGAGCACGTTTCGCGACCATTTCATCCAATTCAGACTCTTTCGCTTTGAATTGCTCAATGGTCACATCACGAAGTGCCGGAACACCAAAGATGCGCGCCGCTTCTTCACACTGTTCACGACGTGTGTTGTATTCGCTGTCGACTAAGCCGCGTTTCTTGTTTGAGTTAATGATAACCACAGCCATATCTTCTGGCATTGAAACCGCTTGAGTCTCTAGGCTACGACAATCCAATAGCATCGCATGGTTTGCACGACCTTCTGCAGAGATCATTTGGTCCATGATGCCGCAGTTACAGCCAACGAACTCGTTCTCTGCTTGCTGGCCGTTCAATGCTACTTCTGCTTGAGTGATCTCTAAGTTGTAAAGCACCTTAAATGTCTGACCAATCACCACTTCAAGTGCCGCAGAAGAACTTAAACCTGCACCTTGAGGTACGTTACCCGTTACAGAGATGTCTGCACCTGTAAATTCAAAGCCGCGACCTTTTAAGCACTTCACCACACCACGAATGTAATTAGCCCACATCTTGTCTTGTTGGAATGTGATCTCTTGAGTTAAATCGAACTCATCGACTGCATTACCGTAGTCCACTGATACTACGCGAACAATGTTGTCGTCACGCTTAGCCGCGGCGACTACCGTTTGGTAGTTAATGGCACACGGTAGAACAAAACCATCGTTGTAGTCAGTGTGCTCGCCGATCAGGTTCACACGACCTGGTGCTTGGATAATATGAGTCGCTTGGTAACCAAGGACTTGCTCAAAAGATGCTTTCACGTTTTGGATTAGGTCAGACATAAGTAAACTCTCTGGTTAAACTCTTTGTTCAATTGGTTATGGCCCTTCACGGCACCACTTTAATTCTTTTAGATTCCCTATATCGTTCGTCTCTCACGGTAGGGAATGACAACATCAGCGACTAAACTTCTATACTTCTATACTTCTAAGCTCTTAAACTTATGGGCTTCTCACCTGTCGTCATTCCAGAATCGAGGGACGAGATATCAGGAATCTCACTCGTTATCTACGAAACAGGCTATTCCTGATCTTTATAGTGAACGTCACTCAAATCACGAAGACGCTGCGCCGCTTGTTCTGCGGTTAAATCACGCTGAGACTCAGCCAACATTTCGTAGCCCACCATGAACTTACGAACCGATGCGCTGCGTAGTAGCGGCGGGTAGAACAATGCATGCAGTTGCCAGTGATCGATGTCCGTACCTTCTTCGAAGAACGGCGCATAGTGCCAGCCCATTGAGTAAGGGAATGAGCACTGGAACAAGTTGTCGTAACGACTAGTCAGCTTCTTAATCGCAAGCGCTAGATCATCACGTTGTTCGTCAGTCAGTTCGCTCATACGGCGGATGTGTGTTTTTGGTAGCAACATGGTTTCAAATGGCCACGCAGCCCAATAAGGCACCACAGCGATCCAATGTTCAGTTTCAACCACAGTGCGAGAACCGTCTTTCATTTCAGATTCAACGTAATCCACTAAAAGATTCGAACCTTGTTGTTCAAAGTACTCTTTTAACAGTTTCTCTTTGCGTTCAATCTCGTTGGGCAAAAAGCTGTTTGCCCAGATCTGACCGTGTGGGTGTGGCTGAGAACAGCCCATGGTCTCGCCTTTGTTTTCAAACGCTTGAACCCATAGGTAGTCTTTACCTAGCTCTTCAATCTGTTCATTCCATGTGTCGATAACACCGCGAATCTTGTTTACTGGTAACTCTGGCAGCGTTTTGCTGTGGTCCGGAGAAAAACAGATCACGCGGCTCAACCCGCGAACACCTTGAGTCTTGAATAGAGGGTTTTCAGACTCTGGAGCGTCAGGCGAATCGGGCATCAAGGCCGCGAAATCATTACTGAATACATAAGTGCCGTCGTAATCTGGGTTTTCGTCGCCCGAGATACGCGTATTGGTCGGGCACAAGAAACACTCTTTCTCATACGCAGGAAGCTGCGCGGTCGATGGTTTTTCATCTTGGCCACTCCAAGGACGTTTTGCTCGGTGCGGTGATACCAAGATCCACTGACCCGTTAATGGGTTATAACGACGATGCGGGTGGTCTACTGGGTTAAATTCAACTTTTGACATGTTTAGATTGCTCTCAAATTTTGTGTCTTGGTCAATTCACCAAGATGAATAATTCTTCTACAAGGAGATCCCCTATTACGCTCGTGCCTCGCTGTAGGGAATGACGTGTAATCTCGTTGTGCTATTTGTGCAAAGGCAACCACTTCATAGCCTTATGCTCATCCGTCATTCCAGAATCGAGGTGCGAGATATCTGGAATCTCTATTTTTTCAATAATTTAAAAGTTATTTAGTAACCTTGTGGGTTATTCGACTGCCAATTCCACGTGTCCGCCGTCATCTCCATCACGCTACGCGTCGCCTTCCAGCCAAGCTCGCGCTCTGCTTTTTCAGTACTTGCCCAACATTCGGCAATGTCACCAGCGCGGCGTGGACAAAGTTCATAAGGAACCGGTTTACCCGATGCTTGTGCGAAGGCTTCAACCATCTCGAGTACACTTGAGCCTTTGCCCGTACCTAGGTTGTAAATGTGTAAGCCCGCTTTCTCACCAACCACTTTTAGTGCTGCGACGTGACCGTCCGCTAAATCCATTACATGAATATAGTCACGAACGCCTGTGCCATCGACTGTTGGGTAATCGTTTCCAAAAACAGCCAGTTTTTCACGGCGACCGACGGCTACTTGAGCAATAAACGGCATTAAATTATTTGGGATACCTTGTGGGTCTTCACCCATAGTGCCCGATGGATGTGCGCCGACTGGATTGAAGTAACGCAGTAAAGTCACGCTCCAATCGTTCTCCGCGTTGAACAGATCGCTCAAGCACTCTTCCACCATATATTTGCTGCGACCATAAGGGTTAGTTGTCGCGCCGGTCGGTGAAGTTTCAGTAATCGGCACTACTTCCGGGTCGCCGTAAACGGTAGCCGAAGAACTAAATACGATGCTTTTCACGCCCGCTTTCTTCATGCTTCGAGCTAACACTAGTGAACCATTAACGTTGTTATCGTAGTACTCCAAAGGCTTAGCCACCGACTCCCCTACCGCTTTCAGGCCAGCAAAGTGAATCACCGCTTGGATATCGTTTTCTGAAAACACGCCATCTAGAAAAGATTGGTCACGAATGTCGCCAAGATAAAACGTTGGTCGCTTGCCAGTTAACGATTCGATTCGTTTCAGCACTAGCTCTTTGCTGTTGCAAAGGTTATCAACAATGATCGGCTCCATACCTGCCTGTATCATTTGAATGCATGTATGACTTCCGATGTAACCCATGCCGCCCGTAACCAGTACTTTCACAATCAACCTCTCTTTGTCGTCATTCGTGGGCTAACTCGAACTGACATTCAGCTCAGTAGCACCGTATGTCAGAAATAGTAGCAGCCATTTTGACTATAATTCTGTGATCAAAACCACGAAGTGTAAACGTTTACACTAACTTTCATCATTGGAACTGATCATGACATAGAGAGAACGTATAGCTGTTAACCTCTAATTCATTGAATTTTAATAAGATAATTATAGACAGTTAGATTTGAGACATCACAGATGAGTTGAGCATTTATTTTACTAAAAGTTAATGCAATGACGTCCAGTTTGATTACAATAGGTCTGTAGAATAAAGAGGTGCATTGCTTTTTTACTAAATACCAATTTCAAAGCAGCGCAATGTTCCAATAACAGGAAGTGAGTATGGCAACGTTAAAAGATATCGCGACTGAAGCGAATGTATCATTGGCTACAGTTTCAAGGGTTCTCAATGAAGATCCAACATTAAGCGTCAAGGAAGAGACCAAAAGGCGTATCTTTGAAATTGCAGAGAAGTTGGAATACAAAACCAGCAGCTCACGAAAAACCGTTAGCAGTAAAAAACAAAACCATCACTTTCTAGCACTGTATAACTACAAGCAAGAAGCAGAGGTTAACGACCCTTACTACCTATCGATTCGCCACGGGATTGAAACCCAATGTGAAAAGATGGAAGTTAAGCTAACCAACTGTTATGAAAGTAAAATACAGATCAATTCAGCACCAATCACAGGTGTTTTGTTGGTGGGTAGAATGACACCAGAGGTTATCGAGCAAGCTAAAAAGCTGAGCGATAATATCTGTTATGTCGATTTTACCGATCACTCAGAACCTTATGACTCTGTCGATATCGACCTGGCTTTGATCAGCAAAGAGATCACCAACTTCTTTATCAACCAAGGCTATGAGCGCATCGGCTTTATTGGTGGCCAAGACGACGTCAATACCCCTGATATTCGTGAAGTCGCTTTTGCTGAATATGGTGGCCTCAAGAACGTTGTCAGTGAGCAAGACATCTACCGTGGTGACTTCTCTAGCTCATCAGGTTACAAGCTTGCAAAACAGATGCTCGCGACGGGCGACTACCCTAAAGCCATGTTTATTGCGTCAGATTCCATCGCAATTGGCGTTTTACGAGCAGTTCATGAGCACGGATTAAACATCCCTGAAGATATTGCGCTGATCAGTGTAAACGACATCCCAACAGCTAAATTTACCTTCCCATCTTTATCAACGGTTCGTATTCACTCTGAACTGATGGGAATTCAAGGCGTTAACCTGCTGATTGAAAAAGTACGCGACGGCCGAACCATCCCGTTACGCGTCTATGTACCAAGCAAACTTAAGCTGCGCGATACAACAAAATAATTAAACATATCAAGTACATAAATAAAGGCTACCTTTGTTGAAGGTGGCCTTTTTTGTGCCCGTCACATACATCAATCGACACATATCTCCCTCTTTAACCTACTGCGTAAATCAGCCAATAGCATTCTTTTAAGTGGATCACACAGCACCGTAAAAAGACCAAAAAAAACGTGATGAAGTTAAAGTAAAACGTTTTCACCAATTTCATTTAGTAAAACTTTTACTAATAATTACCTCAGTCCAAAAATACTCGTATTCACTACGACCCAATTACGCATAAGAACGTCGGTCAGCAAACTGCATTCAGACCGAGAGAGAGGCAACGTGAACAACTGGGAAAACTTCCTGAACTTACATGAGAACCGTATGGCACCGCGTGCATACTTCTTCTCGTACGCATCAGAAAAAAATGCAAAAACGTTTCAGCGTGAACTGAGCAGCCACTTCCAACTATTGAGTGGCCAATGGAATTTCAGCTATTTCACCAATCCGCTATTGGTTCCTGAAGAGTTCTATTCTCAGGAAATGAGCGACTGGGGAAACATCACGGTTCCAAACATGTGGCAAATGGAAGGCCACGGCGATCTTCAATACACAGATGAAGGTTTCCCATTCCCAATTGATGTGCCTTTCGTACCATCAGACAACCCAACCGGCGCATACCAACGCTCTTTCTTCCTTGGCGAAAGCTGGGACGAGAAACAAACCATCATCAAATTTGATGGCGTTGAAACTTACTTCGAAGTTTACGTAAACGGCGAGTACGTGGGCTTCAGCAAAGGCAGCCGCCTAACCGCTGAGTTCGATATCTCTAGCCAGGTAAAAGCAGGCAACAACCTACTTTCTATTCGAGTGATGCAGTGGGCCGACTCTACCTACATTGAAGACCAAGACATGTGGTGGACGGGCGGTATCTTCCGTGACGTTTACCTAGTGGGCAAAGAACAGCTGCACGTTCAAGACGTTACCGTTCGCACTGACTTCGACGACGCTTACCAAAGCGCTACTCTGTCGTGCAAAGTGGAACTAGAAAACCTAGCAGCAGCGGTAAACGCAACCCTTGAGTACGCATTGCTTGATGGCAGCCAAGTTATCTCGCAAGGCTCAGTAGATAACTTAACTGTTCCTAACCAACAGACTGGTGGCAATGTAGATACTCAATTCTCTATTGATGTGGTTAACCCTGTTCAATGGAACGCTGAAAACCCTTACCTATACCAACTGTTGCTTACGCTGAAAGACGCTGACGGCAAGGTGTTGGAAGTGATTCCACAACGCGTTGGTTTCCGCGACATTAAAGTTCGCGATGGTCTGTTCTACATCAACAACAAATACGTGATGCTGCACGGTGTAAACCGTCACGACAACGACCACCTAAAAGGTCGTGCGGTTGGCATGGATCGCGTAGAGAAAGACTTGGTGTTGATGAAGCAACACAACATCAACTCAGTACGTACTGCGCACTACCCGAATGACCCACGTTTCTACGAACTGTGTGACATCTACGGCCTGTTCGTGATGGGTGAAACCGATGTCGAAACTCACGGCTTTGCTAACGTTGGCGACCTAAGCCGCATCACTAACGATGCAGCATGGGAAGCGGTGTTTGTTGAACGTATCGAACGTCATATCCACGCTCAAAAGAACCACCCTTCTATCATCATGTGGTCTTTAGGTAACGAATCAGGCTACGGCTGCAATATCCGCTCTATGTACGATGCGGCAAAAGCGATTGATGACACCCGCTTGGTTCACTATGAAGAAGACCGCGATGCTGAAGTGGTCGACATCATTTCAACCATGTACTCACGTGCCCAACTGATGAATGCCTTCGGTGAATTCCCACACGAAAAACCACGCATTATCTGTGAATACGCACACGCAATGGGTAATGGCCCAGGTGGCTTAACCGAATACCAAAACGTGTTCTACAAGCACGATGCAATTCAAGGTCACTATGTTTGGGAATGGTGTGACCACGGCATTCTAGCGCGTGATGAAGCAGGCACAGAATTCTACAAATACGGCGGTGACTACGGTGACTATCCGAACAACTACAACTTCTGCATGGATGGCCTGATCTACCCAGACCAAACGCCAGGCCCTGGCTTGAAAGAGTACAAGCAAGTGATTGCCCCAGTGAAGCTTCGCGATTTCGATGCACAAACCGGCACCTTCACGGTAGACAACAAGCTTTGGTTCTCAAACATCAATGACTACACCATCACTGCGGAAGTCCGCGCTGAGGGTGAAACCATTGCCGTGCAACACATCAAGGTTGAAGAGCTGGCTGAAAACTCTAGCCGTGAACTGACACTTAACTTGCCACAACTTGATGAGCGCGAAGTGTTTGTGAACTTTACCGTGCGCAAGGATTCTCGTACGCCTTACAGCGAAGCGAACCACGACATCGCGGTGTATCAATTCCAAGTGAAAGAGAACACAGCACAGCTAGAAGCCTTCACTAACAACAATGCGACAGCACTGAATGTGGAAGAGTCTCGTTTAGCTTACCTAATCAAAGGCCACAACTTCGCACTGAACTTCTCGAAAGTGAACGGCAAGCTGACGTCATGGTTGGTCAATGGCGAAGAGATGATTAAGTCAGAACCACGAATCAACTTCTTCAAGCCAATGATCGATAACCATAAACAAGAGCACGATGGTTACTGGGAGCCTGCACACTTGCAAATTATGCAGGAGCACTTCCGTAGCATTGACCTTGAATGCGTTAACGTTGAACAGGTAAATGGCAAGGTAGAGATCACCACCACCAGCATCATTGCTCCACCAGTATTCGATTTCGGCATGCGTTGTGAATATCGCTACCAAGTTAATGCTGAAGGCCAATTGAACGTTGAGCTAAGCGGCGAACGTTACGGTGAGTACCCTCATGTAATTCCTGTGATTGGTTTTGATATGGGCATCAACGGCGACTTCGACCAAGTCCAATATTACGGACGCGGCCCTGAAGAGAACTACCAAGACAGCAAGCAAGCCAACATGATTGATGTGTACCAATCAACCGTTGCAGACATGTTCGAGAACTACCCGTTCCCACAGAACAACGGCAACCGCCAACACGTTCGTTGGGCTGCGCTTTCAAGCCGCGCGGGTAATGGTATTGCAGTAAAACCACAGCAAGAAATCAACTTCAGCGCATGGTTCTACACCAACCAAAACCTGCACCAAGCACAACACACCATTGAGCTAGAGAAAAGCGGTTACATCACGTTAAACCTAGATCACCAAGTGATGGGCTTAGGCTCTAACTCTTGGGGCAGCGAAGTGCTCGATTCTTACCGCGTTTACATGGACGAGTTCCGCTACGGTTTAACTCTGATTCCATTCCAAGCAGGCGATTGCGATGCGCAGCACCTAATCAATCACAACTTTGGCGATGAGTTTTTTACGGTGAATGCACCAAAAGCTCAACCACAACTGAACGAGGCATAAGCGATGATCGTTTTAGAGAACTTAGAACAATTTAAAGTCGTCTACCGCGATGGTCGTAAATGGCAACGCTGTGTAGAAGCGATTGAAAACATCGGAAACATCAAAGATGGCGTGATGTATTCAATTGGTGATTCACTGGCTTACATGATTGAAGACGGTGTGGCTCGTAACACAGAAAACTTCACCGGTAATCGTCGTTACTTCGACGTGCACTACTACCTAGAAGGCCGTGAAACGGTTGAATTCGCAGCGAAATCAGAGCTAGAGCAGATCCAAGCTTATAGCGATGAAACCGACCGCGAACACCTAATGGGGAACGGTGAAACTCGTGAGCTAGCTGAAGGCCAAGTGGCGATCTTTGACAACAATCAGGCTTACCGTTTCCACGGTGATAACCGAGTTCGAAAAGTGGTACTGAAAGTGACCATTGAAGACGGTTACTTCCTCAATAAATAAACAATAACGCTATCTATTCACAGTATGTATCGAGCCTTGCCGTTCAAGGCTCCAACATGCTGAACAAAGCCTCAATGCTTCCTCCCTACAAGGAAGCATTGAGAAATAACGACTATAATTACGTGATTCCTCGGAGGACACTATGTCTGAATCTGTACGCGGTAAGTTAGGCAAATTTGCCCTACTCTCCATGACATTTGCAGCGGTATTTAACGTTCGCAACATTGTAAACAACAACATCGAATTGGGATTGAGTTCAGCCCCTATCTTTTTGCTCGCGACCCTTATTTACTTCATTCCGTTCGTGTTCATCATTGCTGAATTCGTATCAGCAAATAAAAATTCTGAGTCAGGCATGTATGACTGGCTAAAAAAACCACTAGGCTCAAAAGCAGCCTACCTAGGTTCCTTCCTATACTGGTTCGTAAACCTTTTCTGGTTTGTATCCCTGCTACCAAACGTAATCGCCTATGCGTCTTACGCGATGTTGGGCTATGAATACGCCTTCTCGCCAGTCGTCACATCGGCTATCTCGATTGCTCTGTTTGCTGCAGCAACTCACATCTCAACCAAAGGCGCGAGCTGGCTAGGTAAGATTGCCGAGATCGTGGCCTACGGTGTATTCGCTCTGTTTGCAATCTACGTTATCGGTGCACTAATGGCACTGGGCGGCAACCATGAGCCAGTAGAACCAATCACGCTTGAAGCAATGACACCGACCATCAACTGGGCAACGCTAGGTATCATGTGTTGGATCTTCCAAGCAGCCGGTGGTGCAGAAACCGCAGCCGCTTACCTAAACGATGTTAAGGGCGGTCACAAGTCTTTCATCAAGGTTATCATTGGTGCAGGTATCGCAATCGGCGCAATGTACGCAGTGGGCTCTCTTCTAGTAAACGTATTCGTTGCTCGTGATGAACTGACCTACGCTGGCGGCATGGTTGAAATCTTCACAGGTATGGCGAACTACTTCGACATTTCACAATCTCTAACGGGTCGCTTCGTCGGTATTATCCTATTCGTTGCTATGTTCGGTTCGATGATGATGTGGACAGCAGCTCCAGTAAAAATTCACTTCTCTGAAATCCCTAAAGGTGTTTACGGCGAGAAGACAACAGAGCTTAACGAACACGGCGTGCCAGTACGTGCAGCTTGGTGGCAGTTCGCGTTTGTATTCGTGATGCTTGTGGTGAACGGCTTCGGCTCTGAATCTGTACAAGACATGATGAATACAGCAATCAATCTAACAGCAGGTACCGCAATGCTACCGCCAATCTTCATCATGGTGGCCTACTTTGTATTCCGCTTGAAACACGACGACACACCGCGTGATTTCCGCATGGGTACTCGAGTTCAAGGTATTGCAGTAGTATCGGTACTGATTGGTATCTTCATTGTGAGCATGACAGCATCGGCATTCCCGACAGGTGTTGACCTTGTTCAAGCCTTCTTCATCAACGTCTTCATGACAGCGGTATTCTCTGGTATCGCATGGTGGTGGATCTCTCGCTTTGAAAAGAAGCAAGCAGGTAAAGAAGCAAAGCTAGAAACGGCTAAGCAGTCGTAATCCAGAATCTATACATCTAGTTAAAAGCGCCTTAATTGGCGCTTTTTTTGTTTTAAATCAGATAATTAAAATAAAAACCCCAAAAATAAAAACGGCGTTCCGTCAAGGTTTCAGTTCACGAAAAACACCAATTAATAGGTAATAAAACTCAAATAAAAACCAAGGTAAAACATTAACTAAATTTATTTACTCAAGGTCACATATTTGATCAATTTCGATTAACTTCCCGCCGCTTAATCTTTAATCTTCTTGCTGAAGAGACAAACTGATTCATATAAAGAAAGCGACAAAAAAGCCCCTACACGCCTTATAAATCGTCGCTCATGAAACAAGCAATCTCTTCAATGAACTTCTTAATCTTTAACTCTTTGTTTTGGTAATAAGTTTACTGAAATACCAAAGAAAAAAATCCCAAAGAAGTCCGATCGTAAATCTATAAAAACAACAATGAGCCAACCCTGACAAAACAAAGCGGGTGTTTGCCAAACCAACATAACAATAAAAGTGCGGCCTAGAGCTTCCCTCTCTAGGACCAAGTTATAACGATCATCAACGTGATTCACCGGAGAACATCATGTCCGAAAATAAACGCAGTACGATAGGCAAATTTGCCCTACTGTCTATGACCTTCGCGGCGGTATACAGCTTCAATAACATCATTAATAACAACATCGAGATCGGCCTTTCCTCGGCTCCGATGTTCTTTCTAGCAACCATCTTTTACTTTGTGCCATTTTGTTTGATCGTTGCAGAGTTTGTGTCACTGAATAAAGACTCTGAAGCGGGTGTTTACTCTTGGGTTAAAAGCTCTCTAGGCGGCCGCTGGGCGTTTATTTCAGCTTACACCTACTGGTTTGTTAACCTGTTCTTCTTCACCTCTCTGCTCCCTAGAATCATCGCTTACGCGTCGTATGCGTTCTTAGGTTTTGAGTACATATTCACGCCAATGACCACCGCAATTCTAAGTACTATTTTGTTTGCGGTCGCGACTCATATCTCGAATAACGGTGCGAAATTACTGGGCCCTATCACCTCACTAACATCATCACTGATGCTGCTGCTAACGATGTCTTACATCTTGCTATCTGGCGGTGCTTTGGTAGGCGGTATCGAGCCAGCTGACCCAATCACCATTGAAGCCATGACACCAAGCTTCAACTGGGCATTCCTTGGCGTAATCACTTGGATCTTCATGGCGGCAGGCGGTGCAGAATCGGTCGCAGTTTACGTTAACGACATCAAAGGCGGTCACAAGTCTTTCGTTAAAGTCATCATCATTGCCGGTATCTTCATCGGTGCGCTTTACTCGGTAGGATCTGTGTTAGCAAACGTGTTTGTTTCGCGTGAAGAGCTTAAATTCACAGGCGGCTCAGTTCAGGTATTTGAAGGGCTAGCAAGACACTTTGGCCTGTCTGAAATCTTGATG
Source organism: Vibrio sp. 10N.222.49.C9 (assembly GCF_041474985.1). Classification (NCBI taxonomy): domain Bacteria; kingdom Pseudomonadati; phylum Pseudomonadota; class Gammaproteobacteria; order Vibrionales; family Vibrionaceae; genus Vibrio; species Vibrio sp. 10N.222.49.C9. The sequence continues at coordinate 128,832 of NZ_JBFRVD010000018.1, forward strand.
AACCGTTTCGTTGGTGTGGTTTCATTCACGGCGATGCTGGGCTCTCTGCTGATGTGGACGGCAACACCCGTTAAGATTTTCTTCTCTGAAATCCCTAAAGGTATCTTCGGTGAGAAAACGGTCGCTCTAAACAAACAAGGCGTTCCAGAGCGTGCGGCTTGGATTCAGTTCTTGATTGTGATTCCACTGATGTTCATTCCGACACTGGCGTCCGATACGGTTCAAGATCTGATGAGTACCATTATCAACATGACAGCTGCAGCATCGATGTTGCCACCGCTATTCATCATGATCGCGTACCTTAATTTACGTTTGAAGTTGGATCACTTACCTCGTGATTTCAGAATGGGCTCACGTATGACAGGCATTACCGTGGTCTCGATTCTGATCGGCATTTTCACTGTTGGCTTCTTTGCGTCAACCTTCCCAACAGGTGCTGACATCATGACCATCATCTTCTACAACGTAGGCGGGATTGTTATCTTCCTTGGCTACGCGTGGTGGAAGTACGGAAAATATGAAAAAAGCTTATCTCCAGAAGAGAAAAAACTAGAAGCAAAACCTGAACCGGCGAACGCTTAGTTTACCCTGCACTCTGATTTAAACTTCGGGCACTCTGACTTAAACTTCAGGCACTCACATTTGGTGAGTGCCTTTTTATTTGTCGGTACATTTCCACTAACCATCTCGATTAAATCAAAGCCATTCAAGAATCAAAACATTCGAACCAACAATCTAACCACCCATCAAACAATTCACCTCCCGAATACTTACAACCCTAGCCATACCTCTGCAAATTCAACTGAAAGTCAAAATAAAAACAAAGTAAATATTTACTAAAAATAGATCACACTTTTAAACTTAATTAATTTTAAACATCAAAATTATCATTAATATTGGTTTTGCGATCGTAAGTAACCTGACCAATACGCCTTGAAGAGCACCCCATATTAGAAGTCAGAACTGCTTGCGAACCTTCATTTATAACCCCGACACAGAAGTGATTAAAATGAAAAGTAGTTTTACTAAAAACACTCTTATTACAAGCTGTATTCTTGCTGCCTTAAGTACCACTGCCCACGCGGAAGAGTCCGCAGCAAACCACAGTGATACTCAGCCTCCTCAGACAGAAACTGAAACCCTATTTAACTTTTATGGTGAGCTTGGCCTTGGTGGTCACGTGGCACTCGAAGGTGATGATAAAGGCCGCTACGCAGACGGTACTTACATTGAAGCTGGCTTGGCTATCGAGCACGGTAATTGGTTTGGTCTTGCTTATATGGAGGGCTGGACAGTACAAGCCGATGACGAAGGCAATGCTTGGGCAACGGGCCACGGCTGGGGCGGTTTTGAAGGTGGTTTCAACCGCTTTTACGCTGGCTACCGCACAGACAATAAAACAGAATTCATGATTGGTCGTATGGACTCGTCACTGGATGACGTTCAATGGTGGGGTGACCCTACGGTTGAATACGGCTACGCGATCTCAAACACGCGAGACGTGCACCTTGGTGTGAAGATTCAAAACCTAGAAGGCAAGCTTCGCTACAGCGTTTCTTTCGCGCCAGAGTCTGACTTCTCGGAAGACGATGCTCTTGTTCACTTCGGTAAATACGACAGCTTCGCAGACCAATGGAAAGATAAGAACGCCATGGTCAATGGTTACCTTCAATACGATCTGACCGACGACTTAACCCTAATGGGTGGTGGTGAAGTTCGTAACAACGATGGTGGTGAACTATTGCTATTGGGTGCTGAGTACAAAAACTTCGCCACTCGTGTTTGGCACGATACAGATAAAGGCAACCAAGAGTCTTTCGGTAGCGAGTCTGGTATTCAAACCAGTGCATGGTACGAAGCGGCACAAGGCGTTTACCTATCTGCAGCCTACAACTACGCAAACTTTGACGGTGACAATGGCGACAAAGAAATCACCTCTTACATCAATGCTGGCGTTTGGTATGAATACGGCAACGGCGCGTTTGCGACTGCTTTCGATAGCCGCTTTGGCGTAGGCAGCGACACTGAAATCGGCGACGCTCAGGTGTTCGCAATGCAATACTTCTACTGGTAATAACAGGAATTGATCATGAAACTGAATAAATCATTCGCAGCTCTCGCTATCGGTGCAGCCCTTGTCGTTACTGGTTGTGCTTCAAACTCAATCTCTGGCTCAGGCTCTGACACAGAGCAACTGCAAGCCAACGAATTTAAGAACGTTATCGACCGTACTGGCTCACCTGAATACATGCGTGACTACGACTTCGATGACCACCAACGCTTTAACCCATTCTTCGACCTAGGTGCATGGCACGGTCATCTGCTGCCAGACAGTGCAGAAGGCATGGGCGGATTCCCAGGTACAGCACTGCTTACCGAAGAATATATCAACTTCATGGCTGATAACTTCGACCGCCTAAGCGTGTTCAAAGACGGCAAAAAAGTGGCTTTCACTATGGAAGCTTATAGCCTACCGGGCGCATTGGTTCAGACGCTAAAATCTGACGATGTGACCGTAGAAATGACGATGCGTTTTGCTTCAAACCGTACCTCTCTGCTAGAAACAAAAATCACTACCGACTCACCGGTTGAATTAGTGTGGGATGGTGAACTGCTAGAAAAGACGCACGCCAAAGAAGGCGTGGCACAAACCGACAAAACAATCGCTGAAACTTACCCTGAGTATGACCGTCAAATCGTCGCAACCGACGATGGCCTAAAGGTGACCTTCGGTAAGGTTCGTTCGACATGGGATCTACTGACTTCTGGTGAGTCTGAATACCAAGTTCACAAGTCGATTCCAACGAAAACCACGGTTGATGGTTTAGCGTTTACTTCAACGGCAAACATTGAAGCATCGACGACTATCTACACCACATACTCGCATGTTCTAACGGCAGAAGAAGCGCAAGCGGAACAGCCTGAAATCAAAAAGATCATGGCAAACCCTACCGACTTCTTAGCCGCATCAGCAGAACGTTGGGAAGGCTATCTTGAGATGGGTTTAACCAACCCGAACGCGACACCAGAGCAAGAGCGTGTTGCGGTTAAAGCGATGGAAACCCTAAACGGTAACTGGCGTGGCGCTGCAGGTGCGATGGAGTTTGACTCTGTGACACCATCCGTGACGGCGCGTTGGTTCTCGGGCAACCAAACTTGGCCTTGGGACACATGGAAGCAAGCCTACGCAATGGCTCACTTCAACCCAGATGTAGCGAAAGATAACATCCGCGCGATGTTTGCCTACCAAATTCAAGCTGACGATCCTGTTCGCCCTTGGGATGAAGGTTACGTGCCAGATCTATTGGCTTACAACCTAAGCCCAGAACGTGGCGGCGACGGCGGTAACTGGAACGAACGTAATACCAAACCAAGCCTAGCTGCATGGGCCGTGATGGAAGTCTACAAGACCACCAGCGATGAAGCTTGGCTAGAAGAGATGTATCCAAAGCTAGTGGCTTACCACGACTGGTGGCTACGCAACCGTGATAACAACGGCAACGGTGTTCCAGAATACGGCGCAGCACGCGACAAAGCACACAACACACCTGAAGGTGAAATGTACTTCACCGTGGTTCGTGGCGATAAACACGAAACAGTCGTAGGCCAAGCTGAACTGGATAAAGTGGTAGCAGAAGGCAACTACGATTACATCGAGAGCCCAGCTCAAACCGCTGCGTCTTGGGAATCAGGTCGTGATGATGCAGCAGCCTTCGGTTTCATCGATAAAGACCAGCTAGACGCGTACGTTGCTAACGGTGGCAAGCGCAGTGATTGGGATGTTGAATTCGCTCAAAACCGCGCTGAAGACGGCACTTTGCTTGGCTATTCATTGCTGCAAGAGTCCGTTGACCAAGCAAGCTACATGTACAGCGATAACAAGTACCTAGCAGAAATGGCTGACATTCTAGGTAAAGACGCAGAAGCGAAAGAGTTCCGTGAAAAAGCAGAGCACCTATCGAACTACATCAACACTTGTATGTTCGACGAAGGCACTAATTTCTTCTACGACATTCGCATTGAAGACAAACCACTAGCCAATGGCTGTGCAGGTAAACCTATTGTAGAACGTGGTAAAGGCCCTGAAGGTTGGTCACCACTGTTCAATGGCGCAGCAACGCAAGATCACGCTGATGCAGTTGTCTCTGTGATGAAAGATACGGAAGAGTTCAACACCTACGTTCCACTAGGCACAGCGGCGCTTTCTAGCCCAGCATTCGGCCCAGACATTTACTGGCGTGGACGCGTTTGGGTAGACCAATTCTACTTCGGCCTAAAAGGCATGGACAGCTACGGCTACCGTGACGATGCGATTGAAATGGCAGGCGCGTTCTTTGACCACGCCGATGGCTTGGTGCAAGACGGTCCTATCCGTGAGAACTACAACCCATTGAACGGTGAACAACAAGGCGCACCAAACTTCTCTTGGAGTGCGGCTCACCTGTACATGCTGTACAACGATTTCTTTACTGACGCAGAGTAAATCAAACCTATACCTGTCTTCTGGAATTCAATGAAAAGATAACCTCATAAATTTCCAGCTTTGGCACTCAGTTTCTCGCTGAGTGCTTTTTTATATCTGAAGTAACGTAAGCGAAAAACAAGCACTTAGACCATTTGGCCTACTATGATCCTTTTACTCTATTCGCTGCACATTAGCCTATATCACCACAATGGAAGCGCACCTGATAATGGTAATGCTCTTTCAATAATTTAAATTCATCATGGACACTTGGCGTCCACGAGTCATCACCGCCAACCCCCATATGGAAGCCATCCACATAAACAAACAGCTGTTCTTGTTCGGTTAAGTCACAAGTATGTTTTGCCTTCTGTAGCTGCTGTAACCCCAAACGACTGACTGAGAAATGGAAGTCTCCTTGCAATTCGAATGCGCCCACTTTTGCCTCACGAACATCACAACGCAAGCCGCAATCAGATGGGAAAATATAAGGGGTATGCATTTGTTCAATACTTTGCTGATATAGCCCCATATGTGCGGACATCTTTCGATCTGGGTAGTTTTCGTGTGGCCCACGACCAAACCATTCCACCCCATCAGGCACATGCTTCAAAGCAAACTCAAATCCGACTCGTGGCAGAGACGGCAAGCCTTTCGCCGCTTGACCATCCACATCTAATTTGACCTCACCATCGGCAAATAATTGGTATTGCCAAGTCGACAACAAACGAACCTGATCTTCCACCGTGTGGGCAATTCTTGCAGTCACCGACACCCTATTTTTCTGAGTGATGGATGAAAATTCGATGCACTCTGGAGTGAGCCTATCTAACCTCATAGCCTGCCAGCGTGCGATCCATGAATTGGGGTCTACACGGTTTGCTTCACTGACACCGATATCGTTGTCTAATGGTGCGCGATAAAAGTTATCTCGAAGGCCACTAGCAAGCTGTTCCACCCCTTTGATTTTCCAGCTTTCTAATGTCCCAGACAATCTGTCGAACTCTACTTGATAAGCATCACCAATCACCGTCAGCAGCGTGTCGGTTTCAGTCACTTTCGGTGGAAATTGAGAGAGGTTAGCATCCAACATCAATTGTGGTTGAGTAGGTAAGCTAAGCTGTTCAATCGCCGTCACATGACCTTTATCCGCCCATGCAGTATTGGTGTTTAATACCACTTCGAGATTAAGGTAATTAAGCGCGTTGGCCGTATGAGGAATCGTCACACCATTGAGCTCTATCTGAACACTCTCGCCCGCACCAACCATCAATTCGATACAACCATCGCTCATTACTACACCATTCTGAGTAACCGTCCAATTCAACGTTTCAATGCTGCTGGTCACAAATAAATATTCGCTGTGCACCTCTATCACCAGAGGCGAAGTCGAAACCAGTCTAAACTGATAAAACTGCTGTGCTTTTTTCACTTCATGTAGCGTTGGGTGCACCGTCCTGTCTGGGAATACCAAACCATTAATGCAGAACTGGCGATCATTAATCTCGTCGCCGAAATCACCACCATAGCCCCAATATTGTTTGCCGCTCGAATCGGTTTTGGTGATCCCTTGATCGACCCAATCCCAGATAAATCCGCCCTGTAATCTTGGGTTGTCTCTAAACGCCTGCCAGTATTTATCAAAACTGCCCAGACTGTTCCCCATTGCATGGGCGTACTCACAGAGAATAAGAGGACGATGCTCGTTTGGTAGAGCGATAGCTTTACGAATACCCACGCGAGGTGTCACCTCAGGTTGACTCTCAACCACAGGTAAATCCCAATCAACCCGCGCATACATAGGACATAAAATGTCTGTCGCTGCTGTATCTGCCCCGCCACCTTCATACTGAACGGGACGTGTTGGATCAGTTTGTTTCACCCATTGATACATCGCATGGTGATTGCGACCAATACCCGATTCATTACCCAGCGACCAAATGATCACGCTGGCGTGGTTTTTATCGCGCTCCACCAGCCTTGTCATTCGTCTCATGTACGCATTCAACCATGACGCATCATCGGATAAACGGCACATCGGAAATTGACCATGAGTTTCCACATTCGCTTCATCAACCAGATACAGACCATACTCATCACATAGTTCATACCACAATGGATGATTCGGATAATGAGCGGTTCTAACGGCATTGAAGTTATTTTGTTTGAGCAGTTTGATGTCTTGAATCATCCCCTCTCGAGTCATGGTGTGCCCCAATTCAGGGTGATGTTCATGACGATTGACGCCACGAATCAGCAACGGTTTTCCGTTAACTTTTAGCAAACTATCGGTAATTTCAACACTTCGAAAGCCGACATCGTAAGCCTCACAATCGATTAGCTCGTCATGTTCATCGAGCAATGACACCACACAGCGATATAAGTAGGGTGACTCGGCACTCCACTTGTTCGGGTTCACCACTGAAATGCGGTGTTCTGCGACTTCAGACCACGGCCCTTTTTCATCGACATAACGCTCACCAAAACCCACGATTTGAGGTTCGAAAACCAACTGTCCTTGAGCATCATAAAGTTCAGCTTTCAGCTTATAGCAGCTTTCTACATCATTGCTGTGCTTGGTTATTTGCGTAGAAATATTTAAAACCGCATCGCGATAGCAAGCATCTAGCTGAGTATCAATACCAACATCCTCGATTGCGACCTTGGGCTTTCTCAATAAAGTCACATCACGGAATATGCCGCTGAGCCACCACATGTCTTGGTCTTCAAGATAAGAACCATCAGACCAACGCAGCACCATCACTACCAGCGTGTTCTCGCCCGCTTGCAAGTATTCAGACACGTCAAATTCAGCCGGTAATCGACTGTCTTGCGAATAGCCAACCCACTTGCCGTTGCACCACAAATGAAATGCAGAATTCACGCCGTCGAAGGTCAGCCTATGGGTATCTAATAACTCCGGTTCCGTGCAGTTAAAACGCGTTCGGTAGAGCCCTGTCGGATTATCGCTAGGGACGAAGGGAGGGTTATCAGCGAAAGGATATTTCACATTGGTATAGATCGGTTTATCAAAGCCTTGCATCTGCCAGTTGCTTGGCACTGAAATCGACTTCCATGAAGAATCATCAAAATGTTCCGATACTACCTCTTCGCAAACCAACTCTGGTGAATCGAACAGCTGAAACTTCCAAGTCCCATTGAGAGACATAGTGCTCGACGAGTTCTTCGTCATAGCCTCAACCAACGAGGTGTAACTATTTAAAGGAGCATGAGCCTCAACAACATTATGATGGGTGATGTGTTGATTTTCCCACTCACGGGCAGAGATGATTTGAGAGAAAGTTCTCATGACGTGTTCCTTACCAAAAGCCGTTTAACGTGAACCATTGCAAGTGATGCTCAGCGCCTCATTGCGTTCAAACATTACGAACGCCAACTAAACAGCTCTTGCAATAATCCCTTAAGAGAAGAAAAAAAGCCGCAGCCAGAACAGCTGCGGCTATTGAAATATTACTTAAAGGTACGCTTGCTCACTTTATCGAGTTTTTTCAAGATTTTATCGATTCGTTCAGGGTGAACCATAAACTCTTGGAAGCCTTTCATGCCTTCTTTGGCCATCGCAGGATCAGTGTCTCGGTCATAGAATTGAGCCGTACCATCACTGGATGCCAACATCGCGACGCCTTTGTCTAAGAACGGGTCAGACTTCGCTTTAGCTTTGTTGTTGGTTGGAATCTGTAACAGCATCTCATTGATCAGCTGCTGGTTTTCAGCGCGAGCAACAAACTCTAAGAACTTACGAGCATCTTCTTTGTTTTTCGCTTTTGAAGGTATGTGCAGCGTATCCATTGGTGCATCTTCAGACATAGGAACACTTGGGTCGATCACCGGGAACTGGAAGAAATCCATCTTGCCATCCAACTCAGCTGGGAAGTTAGGCGTGATGAAGTTACCCATCAGGTACATCGCCGCTTTACCGTTGTACAAGAAAGGTTGAGCTTCTTGCCATGAATAAGACGCGTGGTTTTCTAGGAAATAGCCAGGTTCAACTAACTCCGCCCAATTAGCGAAGGTTTTCTTCACTCGCTCATCAGAGTAAGGCACCTGGCCTTCCATTAACTGAATATGAAAATCCAAGCCGTTAGTACGCATGTTGATGTAATCAAACCAACCTGCGGCGGTCCAAAGATACTTGGTACCAATAGCAAACGGCGCTACACCATTTTCTTTAAGTGTTGCAGACGCAGATTTCAAATCATCCCACGTTTTCGGCTCCGCAATTCCATATTGCTCAAAGATGTCTTTGCGGTAGTAGATACCCCATTGATAATACGTGTACGGCACACCAAACTGCTTACCTTGTACTGTCATCGCAGGCGCGGCAGCCGCAAAGTCTTGCTTCATGTTGTTGTCAGCCCAAATATCACTGACATCCTCAAACAGGCCACGGTCAACAAAGGCTTTCATTCGGTTACCCGCATACCAAAAAACCACATCCGGCGGCGAAGTGACCAGCCAATTACGAATCGTTGTTTTATACGACTCGTGATCGTACAAGTTGTACTTCACCGTAATATCTGGGTTTTCTTTTTCAAAGCGGTTAATGATCTCGCCCCACGCCTCTTTTGGCGCAGGATCAGAAGCATCAGAGTTGATAACGAGTGTTCCTGCAAACGATGTTGCAGACATGGAGGCAGCGAGCACTGCACTGGCAGCGATATGTTTCACGTATTTCATATTGAGGTCCTTGTTATGGAGCTAAGCTCTCTAAGTCCAATTCTTATTGTTTTATCTCGTAGGGTTGTTCGTGTTTTAGTTTCTCTTCAATGATTCATCCATTCGGGATGTCGGTAGCAATAACGACTTAAAGCCTTCGCTATTGCTAGATTCGTGTATCGATTCTTATCTCGTGATTTACCCTTTGGTCGCACCTAATGTTAGGCCTGCGATAAAGTGCTTTTGCATGGTAAAGAACAGCACTACCGGTGGGATAGCCGCGACCACGGCACCCGCTGACATAAACTGCCAAGACGCCAGCCATTGGCCTTGAAGTGAGCTCAGACCCGCAGTCACAGGACGAACATCATCACTCTGAACCAGTACTAGAGCCCAGAAGAAATCGTTCCAAATAAAGGTAAACACCAATACGGCTAACGCCGCTAAAGCAGGGCGAACCAGAGGGAGTACGACATGCCAGAATATTTTCCATTCACTCACCCCTTCAACACGCGCCGCTTCGATCAGGGCATCAGGGATCCCGACAATAAAGTTACGCATGAACAAGGTACAAAAACCGGCTTGGAAAGCGATATGGAAAAAAATCAATGCCCAGTGAGTGTCGTATAGACCGAGTCCAATCGTTAAATCACGAACTGGAATCATCAGAATTTGGAACGGAACAAAGTTACCCGCGATGAACATCGCAAAAATCCACACATTGGCTTTGAAGTTGTATTTAGCCAAGGCATAACCAGCCAGTGTCGACAACGCCACGGCACCAGCAACCGCTGGCAATGTGATGATTAAGCTATTGATGAGGTACTGCCCCATCGACGTCGAGGTAAATACTTGGGTGTAGTTTTCAATGAACTGAATCTCACTAGGCCAGCCCCAGTAGTTACCTTTGTTGATGTCTTCCATCGAACGAATTGAAGTCATCATTACGGCGATAAGTGGTAATAACCACATCACAATGGAAATAGGCAGTGCGACTCGGTAGCTAATGTTGGTAAAGCGACCTGCTTTTTGAATTGGTTGTGGATACATTATTTTTCACTCCTTAACATACGCCACAAGAAGTAAGCGATATAGATATCCATAATCAGGAACAACACAACGGAAACCGCCGCGCCATAACCCATTCGATAGTTAAAGATAGACTCTTCATACATCTGGTACGCAAGTACTGTCGAGCTGCCCCAAGGGCCGCCTGCCGTCATGGTCGCCACTAGATCAAATGAACGCAGGGCACCAATTACGGTGACAACCACGGCGATAAAGGTTGCGGGTCTTAACTGTGGAAGCACCACATACCACAACATGCGCCACTTCTTTGCACCATCAAGTCGAGCCGCTTCTAACTGCTCAGGATCGAGGTTATTCAGCCCAGTTAAATATAAGATCATGCAATAAGAGATCTGAGGCCATAAGCCAGCAGCGATGATTCCGTAGGTCACATAGTCTTCATCAGCAAGTATCGAAATTGGCTCGAAGCCAAGCGACCCGAGTGCAATATTGAAAAGGCCAAAAGAGGGGTCATAGAACCAAGCAAATACGAGGCCTACCACCACTTGAGAAATAACGAATGGGAAGAAAAACAGAGATTTTACGACACGAATGCCTTTCACTTGTTGGTTGAGGAAAAGGGCAATCGCCAAGCCACAGGGTGGCGCAAGCATAAAGAAGATCAACCAAAGAAAGTTATTCGTTAACGAAGTATAAAAAGCATCTGAGTCAAAAAGCTCACGATAGTTCTCAAGCCCCACCCACTCCTTTTCACCTAATCCATCCCACTCAAAGAAGCTCAGCCAAATACTGTCCAAGATGGGATAGATAACATAGAGAGAGAAGATAGCGATGGCTGGTGCCAAGAACAGCCAAGGCGAGACCTTGGAACTGATGCGCCTTTTCTTCTTCGCTGATGGGGTGCGATTTTCTGGGTATATCGTTTTCACAGATTGCTCCATTTCCCAAAATTCCTTGTATTAAAAGCTTGGTTTACTACTTGGTTAACTTCCATCTGAATTTATAAATCCCAATCAGTAGCTCAGCATTTATAATGATTACGTTCAAATATTAGGCTTATTGATAACATTACGCACAGTTATGTTTTATTTATGTAAACGTTTTCACAAAAATCAGTATAGATCGCGGGATTTATATGACGATGATCAATAAATCATGCGAGGCACCTAACAAATTTCTGATGAAAGCGTATGTTTTAAAGGCAAAGAGATGTAGTCCAACGAAGCAAGGAGAGAGCATGGCTGATATCAGCTTAAAAAAGGTCATCAAACGATATGGTGATATACAGACCATCCATGGTGTTGATCTAGAAATAAATAATGGCGAATTCGTCGTATTCGTTGGACCATCAGGTTGCGGAAAATCAACCCTCTTACGCTTAGTTGCTGGCTTAGAAGAAATCACTGAAGGCGAGATTCATATTGGAGACGATCTTGTTAACGATGTCGATCCTGCTGAGCGTGGTGTCGCTATGGTATTTCAATCCTACGCACTCTACCCACACATGACCGTGGAAGAAAACATGGGCTTTGGCCTCAAAATGAATGGCGTAGCGAAGGAAGTCGTTGAAAAGCAAGTCACCAGTGCGGCAAAAACACTCCAATTAGAGCCTTTATTGAAGCGTAAACCGAAAGAACTGTCAGGTGGGCAGCGTCAACGTGTCGCTATCGGTCGAGCAATAGTTCGTAACCCTCGCGTATTCTTATTCGATGAACCGCTCTCGAACCTCGATGCTGAACTTCGTGTCGATATGCGCTTACAAATCGCCAAATTGCACCAAGATCTGCAAAATACCATGATTTACGTCACGCACGATCAAGTCGAAGCCATGACGCTTGCAGACAAGATCGTGGTATTGAGAGATGGTCGTGTTGAACAAGTCGGTTCTCCACTCGATCTATACCACTCTCCACAAAATGAATTTGTGGCTGGCTTTATTGGCTCACCGAAAATGAATTTCTTACCGTGTGTTGTTAACAGCACCTCAGAAACGCACGCCCAACTCGCCGTTAACGGTGTCAGCCAAATCACCCTTCCCTTACCAAGCGATGGATTAAAAGAGGGACAAAGTATCACGCTGGGCATTCGACCTGAACATTTAGAGATTAACAGTGGCTCTGATATCACCATTGAATTTCAAAGTGAAGTGGTCGAGCGACTAGGGAACAGCACTTATATGTTTGGCCAGTCTTGTGGCGTGGATAGCTTTAAGGTGCACCTACCAGGAGACCAAGAGGTCACTCGATACCAATCACTTGAGCTGAGTTTCTCCTCAAAAGATTGCCACCTATTCGATGACCGAGGGCAACGAATTAACTAGACTTTAAAACGGTAGAGCTAGCTCGATGTCGCTAGCTTTGCCACTTTTCAAACTCACTTTCCGGTCGTTTCAAGCAATCACTTGCTTCCATTCTGATCCTCTTAATAGCTTATGAAATCTTACTCAAAAATTTCATCACTCTCACTGAAATATTGGGTTCTGAAGACTTATTCGAATTTTATTTATCCTTATTAGCCTTCCGGACATTAATTTGATAGTCGTTTACTAAATAATAGCTAAACTATAGTGTCGCCTACCCCTTTTTTGAGAAAACCTAAATGCCTAATGCTGATTCCACCCTAAACAAACGTATGGGAATCGTTGCGCTCACCTGGCCAATTTTTATCGAAGTTCTTTTAAGAACCGCACTCAACACCAGTGATGTATTCATGTTATCGGGATACTCGGACAAAGCCGTGTCTGCCGTTGGTGTTATTTCTCAGATATCCTTTTTCCTGATCATTGTCTCGACCATGGTCAGCAGTGGTACGGGTATTCTAATCGCGCAATACAATGGTGCTTCCCGCACTCAAGAGAGCGCTCACGTGGGTGTAGCAAGTATCATTTTGGCCATTATTGCCGGTGTGCTACTGAGTGTGATTGCCGTTCTTGTTGCTGAATATTTTATCCCGCTTTATCAACTCGAACCTCAAGTCGAACAGTACGCGCAAGAATACCTGTTCATCAGTGGTGCTCTCACCTTCAATGTAACCATAGGTGTGGTTCTCACCACTATTTTGCGCAGTCATGGCTATTCAAAGTCACCGATGGTGATCAATATGATTGCAGGTGTCATCAACGTATTCGGTAACTACTGTGCCTTATATCAACCTTTTGGTTTGCCTGTATACGGCGTGCAAGGGGTTGCGACCGCGACCGTCATTAGCCAAGTAATCGGAATGTTGATCTTGATTGGTGTGGTCAGAAGCAAAGGGATTTATCTACCAGTGAAGCAGTTTAAATCTGTGCCGAAAGCCATCTATCAAAAAATCATGAAGATCGGCTCGATGAACGCTGGAGAAGTGCTCTCTTATAACATGGCTCAGATCAGCATTACCTTCTTTGTAGTGCAGATGGGTACGTCTTCACTGGCTGCGTTTACTTACGCACAAAACATCGCTCGCCTCTCTTTTGCGTTTGCACTGGCAATTGGTCAAGGCAGCCAAATCCAAACAGGCTATTACATTGGTAAGGGTTGGATCGACGAGATTACCAAGCGCGTGCAACGTTACTTTGTGGTTGGCTTTATCGCGTCAACCGCGATCACCTGTATGGTGTATGTGTTCCGTTTCATAATTCTCGATCTGTTCACGCAAGATCCAGAGATCATTGCGCTAACGGCGGCACTGATTGCAGGTTCCATCATTCTTGAAGCTGGACGAGTATTTAACCTTATCTTTATCTCTTGTCTAAAGGCTGCTGGCGACATTAAATTCCCGATCAAAATGGGCATTCTCAGCATGTGGGGCATTGGGGTTGCCATGAGCTATTTGCTTGGCGTGCATTGGGGTTATGGCGTATTGGGTGCTTGGATGGCAATCGCGATGGACGAATGGTTCCGTGGAATCATCATGGCCTATCGCTGGCGAGCTAAGAAATGGACTCGATTCTCTTTTTAGACTTTTTAGCCTTCCATTTATCTTCACAAGATCGAAAAACGCCGCTCCTATTTCCAAAGAGCGGCGTTTTCGTTTTTAATTACCCGAACTCATCTACGCGGTCGCAAGTGCTTTCTTTCGCTTTGCTAGTCGTCCAAAAATACCGAGCAACATAACAATGCCACACACGCCATAAACTTGCATGATGGTTGGATCGTCCGATACAAAACCCACATCCGAGAACATAACGTAAGCACCAAGCACCATGTAAAGAATAATAGCCGAAGCCTCGAAACGGAACTCCCAAGGTGTCACATCAATATTCTCATTGACTGGCATCACGTACTCAGACTCACGCGGCATAAAGTAACCAATGATGAACATCAACGCGGTACATACCACGAACAGAATCGCTAATTGATGTAGGAAGTGAATCGGAGTTTTGAACACCAACTGCATTGCAGCGTAAGAACTTACAAACACCACCAACGCCACTTTCGCCGCTACAGCTGGTACACGTTTAGAGATATAGCCGACAAACACGATAGTGAAGATTGGCACACTGAAGAAACCTGCCACCATTTGTAGATATTGGAACAAACCTTCTGGTGCGTACATGATGAATGGTGCGATACATACCGAGATAATCGCAATCACGACACCAAAAATACGCCCTTTACCCACTAGCTCTTCATCGGTTTTACCTTGTCCGAATAGCGGCTTATACACGTTCAATGCAAACAGAGTCGTTGAGCTGTTCAACACACCATTAAAGGTACTCAAAATCGCACCAAACATCACCGCAACGAAGAAGCCCACTAGCGGCTTAGGCAAAACTTCATTAACTAAACGGGTGTACATGGTGTCTGGATTACCCGCATCAGCGCCAAACATATGGAAAGCAATGATACCCGGAATGATCAAAAACAGCGGAGAGATGACCTTAATCGCACCGGCAAGGATTACACCTTTCTGACCTTCTTTCAGGTTCTTAGCACCCAATGCGCGTTGAATGATAGATTGGTCAGTACCCCAGTAATACAAGTTCACCAAAAGCAGACCTGTGAACAATGTTGAGAACGGCAGTGGATCGGTTTCTGTACCCACCGATTGAAGCTTCTCTGGCGCGGCATAAAGCAGAATATCTAAGCCAGCACCGAAACTCCCCTCGCCCAACACCATTAAACCAAATACAGGGATCATCATGCCGCCGACAATCAAGCCTACACCATTAATGGTATCTGCAATTACAACCGCCTTTAGGCCACCATAAATCGCGTAAAAGAAGCCAAGTAGACCAATCGTCGCCGAAATCAGTGCAATTGAACTAAACTCTGAAATATTTAGCAGGGCCTGAACATCGAAGATTTCACCCAAAACAACAGCGCCCGCGTAAAGTGTGGTAGGCAAAATGTTGATCACGTATTGGCACAAGAAAAGTAACGTCACAAACTTCTTCACCGACATGTCGTAGCGGCTTTCTAAGAAATCAGGAATGGTGGTGATACCTTGTTTCAAATAACGAGGAACTAACATTAAAGCAATAATCACCAAGGTGACACCAGAAGCCACTTCCCAACCCATGACACTCATGTTGTGGGTGTAAGATTGTGCGCTCATGCCCACGAAACTGGTGGCACTCAAGTTCGTTAAGATAAGTGAGCTGGCAATTAAGCCACCGGTTAAGCTTCTTCCGCCAAGAAAGAAACCATCTTGTGAGGTGTTTTTGTCATTTTTCACTTTGTTGTAGGTAAACGCGACTACAAACCCAGTAAATAACAAAAATGACA
The DNA here is from genome assembly GCF_041474985.1 of Vibrio sp. 10N.222.49.C9. Taxonomy (NCBI): domain Bacteria; kingdom Pseudomonadati; phylum Pseudomonadota; class Gammaproteobacteria; order Vibrionales; family Vibrionaceae; genus Vibrio; species Vibrio sp. 10N.222.49.C9. The sequence goes on from NZ_JBFRVD010000018.1 coordinate 144,708, forward strand.
ACAGAACGGTAATAGACATTTTGTTTTCCTTAAGTTGAGTTATTGCGGCAGCAATACCTCGCTGCCGATTATAATTTTTATATTTAGATTTTTATTTGTAGGGGTACTCAGAGTCAGAGATTCACATCTTTTTTAGATGCACAATCAAGGCAGACTCTGGGTCGAGAATAGGTAAGGTCAATCCAATCTCTTTGAGGTTATCGCCGCTTAAAGTCAGAGTTTTATCTAACCATTGAGGGCGTTGCTTCATGAGTTGGAAACTGGTTTGTGGCATCTCCACTAACTTCACTTGATACAGCGCACTGTCTTCCACGCAGCTAATACGAAGTGGTGATGGCAGAGCGTATTCAGGCATGGCCAACTGACACACGGTGATCAGCATTTCATCATCATTCTGCACCCCATAGATGTTCTGGTTTTTGTCCGCGGGATCCATGCGGAAACTACGACCTGAGTGCAAAATATGGCGGAACTGCTTATGCAGAGAGATGTAGTGAGAGAAAGCTTGCTTCTCTTGTTGCGACTCTTTAACCGGGTCAAGTTCAACGCCCATGTGCCCCATCAAAGCGGTGACACCACGCATATTGATACTGTGACGACGATTGGTTGAATGGCACTCAGCAGGGCCAATGTGCGCACCCATAACTTCTGGTGGGAAGAAGTAGCTCATGCCTTTTTGAATGGCTTGTCGTTCCAATGCATCGTTACAATCGGATGCCCAGAATCGATGTGTTCTTTTAAGGATTTCAAAATCAATGCGACCACCGCCTGATGAGCAAGATTCAATCTCGACCTTAGGGTGTGCTTGATTCAGTTGATCAACGAGACGATACAAGGCTTGAGTTTGACCATGCACCGCCGCCTTACCTTGGTGGCCCGGCTGAACTAATTCACGGTTCATATCCCACTTAAAGTAGCCGATATTGTACGTAGTCAGAAGCGTATCAAGGCGAGAGAACAAGTAGTCAAAACACGCTTCATTCTGCAAGTCTAAAACATACTGCCAACGACCAGAGGGTTGATGATAACCTTGCAAACCAAGCACCCAATCAGGGTGGTTACGGTATAGGTTTGAGTCTTGGCTGACCATCTCAGGTTCAACCCACAACCCGAACTCCATCCCCTGTTGGTTAACGTGTTCAATCACAGGTTCTAAGCCATTTGGGTATTTCACTTCATCGAGGTACCAATCGCCTAATGCCGTTCGTTCACCATCACGACCAATAAACCAACCATCATCAATAATGAATCGTTCAACACCCATCGCGCTGGCTTCCGTTGCCATCCGCATAATGTATTCCGGTTTATGGTCGAAGTAGATACCCTCCCAAGTATTCAAGTGCACTGGGCGAGGTTTATCGGTAGGGAATTGAATAATGTTGTCACGAACAAACTGCTGAAAACGTTGAGCAATACCGTTCAAACCAGAATTGCTGTAACAGCCATAGAGCCAAGGTGTCTGGTAAGTTGCCTCTGGTTCTAGAATCGATTCACCCGCTAGCAATAACTCTCCCGCTTGTACAAAGCGGCGGCCATCACTACGTACATCAGCGCGCATTTGGTGGTTACCACTCCAACCTAAATGGAAGCCCCACACCAAGCCGTTCTGCTCTGAGAACCCTTGAGTGCCTGCAAACATGCCAGGGAAGTTTTCATGTGAAGTACGACCGCGACGGTTCTCTTGCATGAAGCCGCCGTGTTCAAAACGCTGACGTTGCGTTTGGAACTCATGACACCAACGGCCATGGAACGTCATAAGCTCGTTAGCATGATTCGGCAATGGCAGCGTTGAAGAAAGCTTGTTCAAGTAGTATTTATTGCTGCCTTTATTGGTGACGGTTACACGCTTTTGGACGACGTCAGATTCGAAATCCAGCTTAATCTCTACCTTAAGGTTCAGTTGAGCAACCTTGTCTTCAAGGAAAAAACACGCCTCTTGATCTTGAGCATCGTAACGAACGGTCTTAAAGACAGGAGCCCAATCACGCCCTTCTCTGTGACCTTCAATGCCTGGAGCGTTAAAGTGTCCACTGCCTAACTCAGGGCAAAGAGAAAGTGGCACATCCACATCAAGTCGAGCTTGAGAAATCGGTCTTTCTGTCGAAAGCAGAAGATCTTCATCAATACTTGCGATCTTTGCCCCCCAATGCAAAACCTCTGGAACACGCCCTGATTTAATGATCAAACTATGGTTTTTACTCTTTAAGTGAATAAATTCGTTCATTACTAATCTCTATTGTTTTCGTAAACATAATATAGAAATAATAGTGAACCCATCACGCCAGATTAGTATCCAAAACCCACAAAATCGTGATGTAAATTGGCTTTAATATTCGAAAAATTTGCACAAGATCGACTGTTTCCGGAAACATTTTTAATGTTTTAAAAGACATTTATTTGAGAGTGAGCAGAGTTTAGTTTGGTAAATTTCGGTAGGATTATTTCACTCTAAAATATTCGATGAGCAGAGCGATGAGTATCACCTTCAAAGACGTAGCAAAACTGGCAGGGGTATCTACCCAGACAGTATCTCGAGTAACCAATGGCTCACAAGACGTCGCGGAATCCACCCGCAACAAGGTTAACGCCGCCATAAAGCAACTGGGTTATGTACCCAATAAAGGTGCTCAAATGCTCAGTCGAGCCAAGTCCACCAGCGTTGGTTTAGTCACGCTCGATATGGCACTGCATGGCGCAGCAATGATCGCCAATGGCGTGCGAATGCAGGCTCATGATATGGGTTATGGCGTCGCTTTCTCTGTTGTTTCCGAGCCTAATCTCGCGAACACCCGTGAGGCTATTCGTGAACTGATGGCTCAACAGGTCGACAGCATCATTCTCAATGTGCCTTTAAAGAGTGCAGACGCCGAATTGCTGGTAGAACAATATCAACACTTGAACCTCATCTTCATTGATGTCCCTTCTAACAGCCAAGTTAACTATATATGCGGCGATCACGCCGAGGGCGCAAAGCTGGCGGCTCAGCATCTTATTGAAAATGGTCGCTCTGAATACTTGTTGATCAGCGGGCCTAACGAATCCAGTGCCTCACAAATCCGTCTTCAGAGTTGGTTGGGTGTGCTATCAGATGCAAACTGTCAGGTACAGTTTCAACATCAAGGAAACTGGCAAGCGGAAAGTGGCTACCTTGGCATTCGAGACGCCGTTGCGAAACAAATCCCATTTGATGCTGTGTTGGTCGCCAGTGATCAAATGGCATTAGGGGTTTTACGCGCACTGCAAGAACTGCAGATTCCAGTCCCTGACAAGGTTGCGGTCGTCGGCTTTGATGGCATCGAGGACAGTGCGTTTTTTAATCCACCACTGACCACCATCAAACAAGACTTCACCACGATTGGTCGACAAGCTGTGGTACTTGCGGAGAAGCTCAACGCTAATTCACAAGATGCTTTGCTACAACACTATATCGAAACTACATTACTCCCAAGAGAAAGCAGCCAACCTAAGGTGACTGCTCATTATGAGAAACAAGAGATAGAACAACTGCTGCAACGGATTCAAACCCTTCTGCCTGAATCGAGATAAAAAGAAAAAGCGCTAGGGGGAGCTAGCGCTTTTAAGACCAACTAAGTCCGTTTAGCCTGGTAGATTTTTAAGCTATATCATGAGGATATAACCAATTTTTTTACTTAGGTAAATCAAAAAGCCTATTCTTTACGACTGCCTTGAGTCGTAAATTAAGTATAGTCGGGTTCTTATAATAAACCGGATTTTTCTAAAATTAATTCATATGAATTTGACGATTAACCGACACAATAAACTATTCGGAAATCACAGATGAGATCGCATTAGTAATCAACTTTCTAAGTAGTTTATTTTTATCATCTAAATGCTTTGCCTTTCTATAAACAAGCTGGATATCAAAATCTGGAACATCAATAGGTGGCTTCACAGCTAGTAAGGTTTCTTCACTATCAATATCCTTGCGCGCGACTAGCTTGGGGACAATACACAATAATTCTCTGCCACGAATGAGTCGTTTAACAGTTAAAAAGTTACTGGAAGATATCGCGACTTTCCGGCTTAAGCCGAGTTCACCTAAACGAGTGTCCACTCCCGTCTTTAAAGCCCCTGCAGGGGAAACAAGCGCGTGCTCGACAGCAACAAATTGTTCTAGCGACATCGGCTCCTCAATAGATAGAACCGATTGATCAAGTAAACAAACATGTTGCTCCGTATACAAATGCTTTGTTCGATATTGCTTTGGTACCTCACCAAAGCTGCCTATCGTCATATCAAGCTTGGCATCGTCAAAGACTTGCTGGTAGTTACTCCGGTTTACATTGAACAACGCTACTTGAGAATAAGGAGAGGATTGCTTAATCAGGTCAAACAATATTGGAGCGAACATCTGCTCGGCATAATCAGTGAGACCAATCTTCCAAGTCCCTTTATAAGTCTCTGCATCAAACGTTTTAGATAACAGAACTTCAGACTGGATGGTATTCAGTAGCGCGTCCACGGTACTTGATAGTTCAATGGCTCGGTCGGTCGCCTCCATCTTGCTACCTACACGCTCAAACAAAGGGTCATCAAACAACTTTCGTAGCCTTTGTAAGCTATGGCTCATCGCAGATTGGCTGACATAACAACGCTCAGCAGCCTTACTCACGCTATTCGTTTTATACAAAGCCTGCAGTGCAATCAACAAGTTAAGGTCGACCCCTTTCCAATTAAAATCAGCCATGCTAATCAACCCATTTCATTCATAGTTATAATTAAAACAATTAATTTGAATCATAGTCTAACTCCACCTAAATTACGCTAAACATTTATCTGGAATCGATCATGCTTTCAATTTTTAAAACCTTTTTCTGGCTTGGCTGGATTAGCTTTGGTGGACCAGCAGCACACATTGGCTACTTCCGTAAAACCTTTGTTGAGAAACTGAATTGGTTGTCCGACGAAGAGTACGGGCAGATTGTCGCTCTTAGCCAATTTCTACCGGGCCCAGGTTCAAGTCAGGTTGGCTTTGCGGTTGGCTACAAAAGAGGTGGCTTAACGGGTGCGATTGCTGCGTTTATCGGCTTTACTTCCCCGTCTGTCATCTTAATGTTGATATTAGCTTTGATGAGCAATCAACTATTGGAAGCACCTCTGTTTAATTCAATCATTCACGGTTTGAAGCTACTCGCAGTGGTGGTGGTTGCTGATGCCACATTTGGCATGTACAAAAACTTTTGCCAATCGAAAGTCGCGACCGCTTTATGTGTCATGACTGCCGTGGTTCTCCTGTTGCTTCCTGGGATCTGGCCACAAATCTTGGTACTTCTATTTGCCGCAATCATTGGCAGCAAGTTTTTGACCTCACAAGACATCAAAACGGTTCCATCAACACACAAGATCTCCATAACACCGCTCGTTATTTTTGTTGCGCTGTTGGTTGGCCTTCCTCTGTTCAGTGCATACTCTCAAGGTATTGAAGTATTTGGTCTGTTCTATCAAGCTGGCAGCTTAGTATTCGGTGGCGGTCATGTGGTACTTCCATTGTTGCAGAATGGTATTGGTGACCAACTATCCCAAGATGCGTTCCTAACGGGCTATGCTGCAGCACAGGCTGTACCTGGTCCTATGTTTACCTTAGCGACATACCTAGGCTATGTATTAATGCCATCGGCACCAATTACTGGCGCTTTGTTGGCGACAATCGCCGTGTTCTTACCGGGCTTCTTATTACTACTGGGGGTATTGAAAAACTGGCAGGCAATCGCAAGTAAACCATTAGTTGCTGGTGCACTTACCGGTGTGAATGCAGCGGTAGTCGGGTTACTACTTGCGGCTCTGTATCAGCCAATCTTCACAAGTGCGGTGAGTGGCGGTTTAGACTTCGCTCTGATCATCATAGGTGTGTGGCTACTGAAAACGGTCAAGATGCCAATCGTAGGGCTTGTCGGCATGTTTATGCTATTCGGCGCTCTTACTGGCTTTGTTAACTAAAGATCTAACCGAAGCAAGAAGTTAGTGAATACCTAACTTCTTGCTTACGACTGAACGATAGGAGCCGTCGAACCTTTAACTAGCAGGCTTGATTCCATGGAAGTTAAAAAACAAATTGCAATCAATTAGCGGGATTGGGCTTAACGGCCAAAAAGAGTGTTTATTATCAGGGAGATAGTACTTTAAAAAGGCGATCAAATTATTGCAGGGATTAACATGTTCTCTCGCCATAATGTAATCGTAGTTCCACCCCTTTTTCACTCCAAGTTTTCTTGTCGTCATATAACGACCAACCTTCCATGCAATACCTGGGTCTGTAGGAATCAAAATGGACAAAGTGCCGCCCGGCTTTAATACCCTAAGCCATTCTTTAATCACAAGATGAGGCTCATAAAGGTGTTCCAATGTATGTGTCGCAATAACACGATCAAAGCAGTTGCTTTCAAAGTCTAACGCTCGTGCATTCGTTACATTAAAAACGAGCTTGTCATAAGTACTGGTGTTACTGAGTTGCCTTTTTGCCACTTCAAGTGCGGCAGAATCGCCATCACTGACCGTATACTCGTCAAAACTATGCTGAACATGTCTCAAGTGTTCACCCGTTCCTGAACCCACTTCTAGCACCTTCGAGAAATGCTCTCTGTTACTGAAAGGCTTCTCACACGCTATATGACCCGCCCTCATCACATAGCCTGTTGTACTGCTTTCGTAGACTCGCTCGTCATATTCATCACTGAAACGGGACAAATAATCGAGCCACTCCTTGTCTTCATCCTTGTTTATTCTCATTCCTGAATCCTATTGAGATGGCTTGTGATCGTGACTTCTTAATATTGAAAGGATCCTCATCTCTCGTCTGCCGCGCGACACGTTGTCGAGTATCAAGCCGCAAAAGAAAGACATCACCGCGATAAGTGCAATTGAACTAGACAGAATAGCTGTTGGGACTCTTTCAACGAGCCCGGTATCAATAAAATCGATAATAACGGGAACCCCTAATCCCAATGAGATAAAGCAAAGCAACACCGACAAAGCACCGAAAAAAAACATCGGCTTTACGTCTCGTAGCAGGAACAAAATAAAGTTGAGGATTTTGATCCCATCACTCAATGTATTCAGCTTACTCGCCGTGCCTTCAGGCCTTGAGTGATAATGAGTGGGTACTTCTTTGATCGACATATTGTGGTGCAATGCATGCACGGTTAGTTCCGTCTCAATTTGAAAGCCGTCACTGAAAATAGGGACCGTTTTTACAAACCGGCGACTCATCACTCGATAGCCAGAGAAAACGTCATTCAATTGAGCATTGAACCCTTTATTTATCAGAGTCGAAAACATCTTATTACCCAAAATATGTCCTGCAGGATAAGCCTCGGAAGAGCGCTCTCGGCTTCCAATAATCATATCGAGCTTTTCATTATTTAATTGCTCGATCAAAGCCGGACATATAGACGCATCGTAAGTGTCATCACCATCGGCCATCACGTAAATATCAGCCTCAACATCAGAGAACATGCGCCTAACGACTTCCCCCTTCCCTTGACGAGACTCATGTCGAACAATAGCACCGGCTTGCATCGCCTCTTCTATCGTGTTGTCAGTTGAATTGTTGTCATAAACATAAATAGTAGAATTAGGTAAAGCTTGTTGAAAAGAAGTGACCGTTTTTCCGACCGCACCAGCTTCGTTATAGCACGGGAGTAACACAGCAATGGTTTGGTTTTTCATGAACTCCCCCTAACTCTAAAGACTCGGTAGCCGCTTTCAATGTTGTCGTGCACAACCTCCAACCAAGTTGGAGTATCTGAGCTGTATAATTTATTGATAAACGCCTCCTCTCCCGCCGAGTCCTTTAAAATCAACAAATGCGGATCATTGCCAATAACAATGATATCGATGCTTTTCTCTATGATTTTCCTTTCGGCTAAACTCAGATCTTCCTCTAGCATCACCTCAATAAGAAATTGGTTCCCAACAATATTTCTATGGTAAGGAGCAGCAATAATTCGATTATCCGTCTTTGCCAACACTGGAGCCCCCGTTTCGATCCCTGAGAGTATGGTGTGCGAATTGATATCGTTATCTTGTAGCACCTTATGGATCTTCAGCGATTGCTCCTTTTGATCAAGAGTAGTTGTAATTTCTTCGGTTGGCGACAACGCAAGAATGACAAAGGCGACCGCTAGTGGTGCTCCAGAAATAATAACGGTCGCTTTTATGATGAAGGAACGGATGTAATCTGCTAACTGAAGAATCACATATGCTTGCAGGGGAGCTGCTAGTACAAAACACAACCTCATGACTCTAATCTGCCAAAAGATCGCAAGGGCTAAATTGAACATAAAGATGAGATACAAAATTGTGCAGTGGTGGTTTTTACGCTTAAAAAATGGATACAAAGTGGCAGGAATCACGAGCAAAGCGTAATTCTCTATCGAGAAAAAACCATGACTTGCGACATATCTAACGACCGATTTCGCTTCTGTCACTTGGTCTAACCAATACACTTTAAGTATAGGAGGGTAATCAATTAACAATGCACTGCTGAGTGATGGATAAAGCACTGCCACTGGGATTAAAAATAAAACAGCAAGAAATACGAACAGAAAAACCTTTTGCAGCTGGCTTTTATCTTCACTCATTAATCGATGATAAACATTAACGAACAGCCAACCACAGAAGAACAGGATGATGAGAGCAAATGATATTTCGTCGTACTTAAAAACAAAAAACTCATCGTAAGGCCGATTTAATAAAACCGCACAAACCCCAAACAGAGCAGAACTCGCATACAGCTTAGAGATATAACCAAACCACTCATGGCGAACAAGACCGTAATACACGGTGTAAATCGCGAAGAAAATCATAAATAACAATACATTGTCTAACCCTGTCCACAAAGATAAAGACAACAAGATTGCTTGAGCATAAACACGCCATGATTGGCACAATTGGTTGTGATTTAACGGCGTCGAGGCTAAAAACAAGACAGCGAAGATAAGCTGAATATTATGATGATCAATAGAGCCGGGTAAAAAATGGATAATTGAAGGCGAAGAAATCGCAAACATCATGCTAATAAAGCGATACTTGGCACCAAAGAGGTGGTCAGCTAAGTAAAAGCATGACAGTGAAAAAAGCAGCAAGTAAAGCAGGGGGACAAGAGAGATGGATATTGTATAAGCAAGGTTATCATCAACGATAAACAATAGTGGAAAGGCAACAAGCGACAGAACGAGATCAGGAAAACGAGACCAATGAATAACAATGCCATCAGCGGCATTAAAATTATTCATTGGTTCTAGGTACCAATGACCAGTTGCCATCCAATCCTGAAATTGAACGAAACGCATATAGTCGTCATTGTCATTCAGGTTAAGAGCTGAAACACTCTCCCACTTGTAAATAAAGATCACTGTGGCACAAACTAGCCAAAGGGCAGAAATTACAATGATATCTTTATTAAAGCTTTCGCTTTTAGGCAATATGAATATCCTTTTCATTGAGCCAAAATCAAATTCCTATTGTTCCATCTCTCTCACTTCCGCTAGTGCTCTGTTCAAGTTTTCATTAGCCACTTTATAGTAAGATGATTTTTTATCGATAGCTTGCTGTAAATATGGAACCGCCTGATCGGGCTTTCCTTGTAATATCAAGAAGTAGCCGACATTATTCAATGCCTCCGGAGCTTCCATATGCCTCATGAATACGTTGGTTGCTTTTTTAATATCCCCAGACGCTAAATAAATAAGTGCCAGATTATTCTGAGCTTTTTCATTATTCGGCTCTAACTCTAAAGCTGAACGCGTGTACTGATACGCTTCCTTGTAGTTACCGTACATGTAGTGAGAATAGCCCATATTCAGCAAAGCTTTGACTGAACTTTTATCTATCGTCAGTGACTTTTTAAAGTACTCTTGTGCGATCTGATGCTTTCCGTCAACATCTTCCAATACACCAATTCCCATATAAGCTAGCGCTGGAGACATACTATCGACCTTTAAACTAGCCACTTCACTTTGGCTCAAAGCTTGGTAATTTTGGATAGTTTCACTGCTTTTTAAACGAACTTGATCTGAATTAATCGCTTTAAAGAAATAACTACGTCCTTCATCAGTACGACGTTGTTTGGTGTATAGAACGCCTAACTGTTCCAACACTTCAGTGTGGGCAGGGTTAAAATCTAGCGCAGCAAGGTAAGCTCTCTCGGCCAACGCATAATTACCGCGAGACGAATGTATTTGCCCAATAGTGAACAGGGTTTTATCGTGAAATTCTTTTTCAGGAAAAGACAAAGAGCGTATGTATTCATACAACGCCAAGTCTATATTGTTGTCTCGCAGAGCAATGTCACCGCGCATAATTGCTTCTTTTTCATTTAGCGGCGGATCATCACTAGTCAAACTATCGATTGGTTTACCCGAATACAATTCGGCATCAAATTGGTTGGTTGGTTCATCAGAAGATGCACAACCAAGTAGCAAAATTGGCAATAGTAGTAGAAGAAACTTATTGTATAGCATCATAAACTTGCTCCCGGCGCACTTAATGCGTCCATTACGATCAAGAGTCCAGGGCCAAGTGCAACAATGAAAAAGCAAGGCCAAATAAATATCAACATGGGGAATAACATTTTAGTCGGTATTTTCGCCGCGATTTCTTCAGCGGCTTGCTGACGCTTATCTCTAAAATCTTCAGTATAGTCACGGAGCGTTTGCGCTAAACTTCCGCCCATTCTCGATGCATGAGAAAGCAAAGAAACCAAGCCTTCCAATTCGACTAAACCGGTTCGTTCGATAAGCTGCCTAAGCGCATCAGGCATAGTGACGCCCGCTTGAATTTTAGCAAACACAGTCTCTAGTTCATCCGCAAGTTCAGGCTGAGAGATATAAAGCTCTGATGCAACACGTCCAAGAGCTGCATTAAAGCCAAGCCCTGATTCAGTACATACAACAAGAAGATCAAGCGCATCAGGGACGCCGTTTCTGATTTTTTTCTGACGCTCTTTTTGTAGCTTACTTAGAATAATATTAGGTGTGAATGTGCCAAGAAAAACACAGGTCATGATGAGTAAATTATTATAATCTCCGCCCAACGCTATGTAATAAACCATAAAGCCCGCGACGATACCGATTAAGCTAGATAAAACCTTCAACGCATAGAAAACCGATAACGAACTCTTCTCATGGAACCCGGCATGCATCAACTTTTCCGAGTAAGTTTCATTATCTTTTTTATTACCTTTACTTATAAAAGGGCTTAATGATTCTAACGTATTCGAGAAGTCGTATGGTTTTCTGCCAGTCGGTGCTCCGTCTTCTGATATCTGTCTCAGTTTCTTGTCCAAAGGAGAACGAGCTCCTAAAAATAGAAATCCAAGCGTTAGCGTTAACAAGACTGTTGTAAGCAAAATCATCGAATAGATAACCATCTGAGAGCTAACTCCAAAGTCAGCTAACATCTGCTTCCAAACTTCAATATTTAATAATTCCATAGGTTATATCTCTATGCTGATGATCTTTTTAATCCACAAAGCTCCGATAGCCAAAAGAACAATACCGACACTCACCATCGAGAGACCGCGAGGATCTTTATAGAGTGGCTCTATATACTCGGGGCTAGCGACCCTTAAAGCGAAGAACAAACCAAATGGGGATAACGTTAAGATCCATGCGGATAAACGACTTTCAGCAGAGAGCGTTTTGATTTTCCTTTCCAGTTTAAAACGCGCTCTAAGTACTTCAGATACCTTTTGCAGGTTTTCAGATAGGTTACCCCCAGTCTCTTTTTGCAACATTACAGCACTAGAAAATGCCAACATTGAGACGGTTGGTACTCGTTCTGTCATCTGTAGAATCGCTAAGCGTAAGTCATAACCATAGTTAAGTAGGTTATAGGTATTTTTAAATTCAATACCGATTGGATCTGGAAGTTCTTCGCCAACTTCATTGAATGATTGGACGAGCGGTTGTCCTGCTTGCAATGCGCGTCGAATAATATCTAAAGCCTCAGGAAGTTGTTCCTCAAATCGAGCCATTCGGTAAGTCACTCGATTTTGCACAAATAGATAAGCGATAACCCAAACAAAAATGAACGCTCCAACACTGATGAACCATACTTGGTTCGTCATTATCGATATCAACGTGAGTGACACACCACAAAGAGAAACAATAAGTAAGAACCTGCTTAACGTCACTTTCATACCGGCTAGTTCCAACATTTTTTTCAAGCCAGCGAAGAAAGAAATAACGATGAGCTTACGATCTAGCGGGGACAGTTCTTTGTTATAGTGTTCTTTGAGTAATGACAAACTCTCTGCATCGATATTACGTTGCGTCTCTTTCAAACGTCGAGACAACTCTTTGTGCTTCGCTTTTTTCCCTGCAGCAGGGAGCAACAAAGCTTGAGAGATAAAAAGCACCGCAATGAATAATAGACCTAATGAAACGCTTACATTGTCCATAATCTCTCCTTAACCTTTGGTCTCACTAAAGAGCTCGAAAGGTAGGTCGAGTCCACGTTTGACTAACTGGTCATGGTATTGAGGAACGACCCCCGTTGCCGTGAAATAACCGATAATATTGCCGTCTTCATCAATACCTTTACGCTGAAAACGGAATATTTCCGACATTGTGATCACCTCACCTTCCATGCCGTTGATCTCTTGGATACTCACCATACGACGCTTACCATCTTCTTGGCGTTCCATTTGAACAACAAGGTGGATAGCCGAGGCAATCTGAGCTCGTAAGTTTTTGGTTGATATGTTCCACCCTGCCATCGAGAACATGTTTTCGACACGACTTAAGGCATCACGAGGGGTATTAGCGTGAATGGTAGCAAGAGATCCATCATGACCGGTATTCATCGCCGCTAGCATGTCAACGGCTTCGCTACCACGTACCTCCCCAACCACGATTCGATCAGGTCGCATACGCAAGGTATTTTTAACCAATTCGCGCTGGCTGATTTCTCCCTTCCCTTCTAGGTTCGCAGGACGGGTTTCTAGGCGAATGACATGTGGTTGTTGCAGTTGTAATTCTGCCGAGTCTTCTATGGTAATAATTCTTTGGTCTCGCGGAATGAAACCAGAAAATATATTCAGTGTGGTTGTTTTCCCTGACCCCGTCCCTCCTGAAATCAAGATATTCAGCTCACCTTTCACCGCAGCCTCCACAAATTTAGCCATCTGAGGGGAGACTGAGTCGTAACCAATTAAGTTATCCATTGTCAAACGATCGACGGCAAAACGACGAATCGAAACTGAAGGGCCATCGAGTGCGAGAGGCGGGATAATCGCATTAACACGGGAACCATCAACTAAGCGAGCATCTACCATAGGTGATGCTTCATCTATACGACGACCAACCTGGCTGACGATACGATCAATAATGTTTCTCAAATGGCGGTCATCAAGAAAAGTATAGGGCGTTTTTTCGAGTTTACCCCTTCGCTCAACGTAAACACTTTTTGGGCCGTTGACCAATATATCCGACACAGTTTGATCAGCTAACAAGGGCTCCAACGGACCAAGACCAAAAACTTCATCTTCTATCTGTTTGATGACCCGTTTACGACCTTCTGCGCTGAGTGCATGACTACCATCATCAGCCATCAACTGAACGATAGCTTCATGCAAATCTAGCTTGGCGCGCTCTTTCTCCAAGCTAGAAAGTAATCCTAAGTCTAACGTCTCAAGCAACTGCTTGTGAAAGAAGTGTTTGATTGATAATTCTTGCTCCAGTACTTTTCGAGCTTCATCGATCGCTTTCTCCTTTTCAACGCTCGCTTCTGTCCGAGAGTTACTGGACGTCTCAACACTTGATAAACGTTCAACAGGATTGGCATCTTCTGAATCATGCGAAATCTGTTCTACTTTTTTTTCAAACTCTGGATTTACATTTTTTCGTTTAAAGAACATCACAATCCCTCGTGTTTACTTTTCATCAACCCATTATGAAAACAACTTTTTCAGCCACCCTTTCTCTTCCTGCTCTGGTGGTGAAAGAACATGAGATAAGTCGATGATAGAGCGAGTAATAGAGCTTTTTTTTCTCGACTGAACTAACGGCTGCCCCAAGTTGGCACTCTCTAGCGCAACTTTAAAATCATTTGGCATAAGGTGTATGTCGTGGTTGCCCACTGCTTGCTCAATGTCTTTCAACTTAATTGAATGTCGCTTTTCATAACGGTTGAGAATGACCTCTATTGAGTCACTTTGTAAGCCGTACTCAAACTTCAGAGACTTAATTAGTCGGCTCGTGTTTTTTACTGACACTAAGCTCTGTTGCAAAACCAAAAGTACTTTAGTCGCAGGTGATATTGCTGATGCAAACACGTGATCTAAGCCTCTAGATAGGTCAATGATCACATAAGGGTAGAAACGACGCAGAATTGGAAGTAATCTGCCAATTTTCTGAGCCTGCTCGAAGTCATCAGCGTTATTTTCATGTTTAAAGCTTAGAACATGGAGGCCTGATTCGTGTTTATTTACCAAAGAGCCCAAAGACATTTCATCCAAGTCATTAGAACTGTTGATCGCATCCGAAACACTATAAGTCGGTGCTATGTTCAAATAGTCTGGAATCACGCCAAATTGAAGGTCGATATCGAGTAAAAGCACTTCATTCGGATGTTGAGTAGCCATCTCAATGGCAGTATTTAACGCCAAGGTGGTTGCCCCCATCCCTCCTTTGGTATTCAAAAACAAGATAAACTCTCCGTAACTGGAGTTCTCAAGCTTTTCGGAAGCGGTTTTCTTCAATAATGGAAGTAAGTCCGATAGAGTCACATGGTGAGACAAAAAATCTGATGCCCCTAAACGAAGTGCTATTTTTAGTGATCCATTATCACTTTCATCACCAAGCACAACTAAAGACAAATCCTTGTCTTCTAAAGACAAATCATACCCTTGCAACTCAACCATTTTTTGCGCCCAATTCCCATTAGCTTCAACGAAAATAAGCTCTGGAACATCCGCACTTTTTAAGTACTCCTCACTCATTGCCGCAAGAGAAAAAGCCGTCACATGTACGTTTCGGCATTTCTTCAATTCGTGGCTCATATGCGAATGAAAAGCCTCAGTATTGTATATTAACCAGACCTTTAAATTAGTTCTCAAACGCGTAATGTCACCCTCATTAGGCGTCATTTGAATTGCTTCCCCCATACATCAAACTCCTGTACTAGATGACTTCGGGACATCGATTCTTAATGTCAGAATCTGCCCTAACAACCCCTAAACTTTCAGCCGGTAAAATTGTTTCGAATGCAGGGGCAGCAAGAAACCCATTGTTACCTAAGAAACTTAGGTTACTAATCAACTGAATGCCGTAGCCAGTCGCTCTGGCACGTACAAACTTAATATCATCGAAGTTATCTTCGAAATCTGATGCTATCTCCCCTCCACTCGCATCAAGGTAAGCCACCTCTAAATTAGCACCAGAAAACCCAACCAGCGGGATCTCATCCACCACCATTGCACCAATATTATCTCTATCTAAGACATAGCATACTGTCGCCAGTCTAGCCGCCTTCCTTGTCGCTTCACTGACCATTTGTAGTGAAAATATATAAGCACCAAATGCCAAGATTAAAAAAATCAAAAGAAAAATCAGCCATGACACTAATGTAAATTCAACGATGGCAAGTCCTTTAATACGCCCTTTTAGCCTTTTCATCACAGCACCCTCATAACCGAAGTCACACTTAATGGAATGGCAAAGCTCTCCGACGAAAAGGGAATAGACAAGAAATGTGGAACATAATCATAGGTAACACTTACTCGCACATAGCTATCACCAGATGGCTGAGTGACAGTGACATCTGCTGTCGTCAATGAAGAGAGTACCGCCGTGCCCACACTATTTTGACCATAGACCACTACATTCTGAATTTCTGACGTAGGGGCTATTGTGCCGCCAACAGTCCCATAAACTTCACTAACCGCATAACGCGCTCCATTTTGCACTGACTTTGAAATGACATTGTAATGAATCAATATATTTCCGAATTCAAGCACCAATACCATAAAGAACAATAATACGGGTGTGGCCAGTACCACCTCGATAGCTGCAAAACCGCTTTGTCGTTTTCTCAACCGTTTCATAATCAAGACTCCCCACTATCAGGGTCCTTATACAAAACAATCCTATAAGTCCCTTCTGTTGTAGAGGTCGTACTACCCGCCCCACCTGTCACACTGCAGGAGTGAATAAATTCACCAAATACGGCTGGAGTACCTGAATTATTTGTCGGCGCTTTTTGTAGCAAGAAGAAACAACCAATTTTGTTCACCGTAAATTCAGTCGCACCGCCACTTTTACCTGAACAATCCACCATAGGTATAGGTAATATACGACGCCAAGCAACACCATTAGCCGCACACCCAGAACCATTATTAGCTATGCATGTGTTAGTCGCTGATTCATATTGAGCATAGGTATAACTGCCGTCAAAATCGATATCTCCCGTACTAGCATCGATCGTAATCTCATTAGTAGGCTCAGTCGTTACATAATCAGTGGGGTAATCTGATGCCGATAATCCTCCACCATAATCACCAAATCGAGTATTTAAGCCATCACCGGTAGGACCAACCGTTCCTCCTGGTTTGGTGGTTATATCGTCACCTATTGCAACAGGATAACTATAGTCCCCCCCTAAACCTTCTTTCACCGTTTTACCACCAGATCCAAAATCAAGAAGGTGGTAATTACCGTTCCCCATTTCAGATAAGCTACTGTCGCCGACCTTTAACGCATGAACGGTGCCAACTTCATAACCAAAAACACTGGTTATTTCCTCACCAGTAACATCATGGTACCCATCTTCTGGTGAGACATCATTATCCGACGTGCCATCACCAATACACACACCAATTGGCACAACATTATTAACAACGACCTGACCAGAACTAGGGCCAGCAACCGCACTCGCCGAAACGGTTTTTTCTAGTCCAAACATTTGAATGAAAAACTCATCCATATCCAAGGAATCGACACGAACACGCACATAGACATCATCATCTGCACCGAACGTTGCTGTTCCTGTAAAATCCTTAGGATCATTTGAATAATCAATGTTTACAGAAGCCGTACTAAAATCAAATTCATGATTACCTGTGGCGGCTGCCATAGCATTTAATGCGGTGCCAACCTCTGTATCTACGGCATCTTTATCCTTACTATTGTCTAAAATAGTTGCGGCAGCTAGCGCAGCAGAATCGACTGCATTTTGTAACCGCGTTTTATTCACAACCATATGGTTTATATCGACAGCTAACGCTGAGACAGCTAAAAAAACCAACAAAGCGGCTGTAATCATGACTACGACTAAGCCTTGTTGCTTTTTGGGGCTTTGTGATACTCGATACAACATGTGAGTACCTCCAGATTTAGTTAAACTCTTCTAGGATCTGGCTACTACTGCTTCCGGACAGATCATTTTCACCTCTGCCAACATATCGGTCGTAACCAGCCTGCATCCGCTCCCCTGTACCGTCCGGTACTTCGAGTAGATTCTCTTGGGTCGCATTAGGGTTATATGTTTGTTCTGTTTTCACTAGTGCTACTGAATGTCCCAAACGGGCATCATTAGCACAGCCAACTAGCACCATCACGAGAAAGACCATCATTATTCTAATCATATCTATCTCCTTATAAATCATGACCAAATGAGCCTTCACTACCGCCGTCGGTTGGCGATACGGCCTGTGCTGATTGAGATTGCTCTGAAGTGGATTCAGACGGTTCAGCAATGTAAGCGCTTCGGCCTAACAAATAATATTCCAAGTCATTAGGGTCGACGAAAGCATCTGTTGGTAATGTCACTTTCGTGCGGTCGATTGGCTTGGCAAGCCTTGGAGTCACAAGAATAACCAGTTCGGTTTCGCCAGATACATACTCTTGGCTGTTGAAAAGCTGCCCTAAAATCGGCACATCACCAAAGCCTGGCATCTTGTTGCTGATATCTCTCACATTCTCACTCAGTAAACCTGCAATACCGATAGTCTGGCCATCTGCTAACTCAAGAGTTGAAGATGCACTACGACGCGTAATAGGTGGAATGAAGTAAGTCGCGTTGGTAGTACCAGGATCAATCGTTAGCGAGCTACTATTCGCAATTTCACTCACATCAACAGCCAAGTTCAGGTTGATTTTTTTATCACTAAGAACCGTTGGGATGAATTTCAGCCCTACACCATATTCTTTGTATTCAATGGTGATGCCGTCTTCATCAGGCACAGGGATTGGGAACTCACCGCCCGCTAAAAATTCAGCTTTTGAACCACTTAACGCGGTTAGATTCGGCTCAGCCAAAACTTTGGCTACACCATTCTGCTTTGCAACATCCAAAGCAAAGGTAAACAATGTATTGCTATCGATAAAAGAACCTAAAATCCCATAATCTGTTGAGGTGGGAATATCAAAAATCGGCGTTGCACCCAATACACCAGCAGGCACAGAAGACGCTCCCCATGAAAAATCAGAACCACTGGTTTGGAAGAAATGGAAGTTAGCATCGAATTTTCGAACTAAGCTTCTTTGCACTTCAGCGACAGTGACCTCTAGCATGACTTGCTGAGCACCACCAATCGACATTAAGTTGATGACCCCAGTCGCCGCAGCTTGCTCACTACCACTCTCTTTTGACTCATCTGCGGTTTGCCCGGAGGAGTAAGTTTCTGCAATTCTCATCGCGACATTCATCTGCTGTTGATTGCTCACCTGACCGCTCAGCAACAAACGGTTTTGCGCACTATGTACTTCGATAGTTTCATCAGGAAGGAACTCATATAACTTCGCCTTTAAACTATTAAGATCATGAGTAACCTCAATATTGATAGACTCAATCAACTGTCCTCGAGCGTCCCAAGCCATTAGGTTGGTAGCACCTAATTTATTACCTATCAAAAATAACTCGTTAGATTTAAGCATCACAATATCAAGGACATCAGGGTCACCAAGTGACACCTTGCTAGCCTTACCCGATAAAACGACATGCGTTGATTTGTGATGAGGAACCGTGACGGTTTTCCCAGTTTGAAGAGCGGCAAAGCTCAATGTAGAAAAACAAACTAGGCTCAAAACACACGTTAATATTATTTTCATATCTCACCTCAATCCTTGACGCGAACACTAGATGCTTGAGTACCTTTGATGATGGTTACACTTGGTCTAGGCACATATCGACGAACCACTTTTTTCTCAACTTCATGTGGGTTTCTCAAAGTCAGCTGAATACTGCCTTTGCTTTTAGCCGTGAGAAGTTTCTCGGCCTCTTTCGGCGTCATCTCAAGAGTTACCGCTCGTACAATAATTGGACTGTTTTCATTCGTTTTAGCCGTTTGATCTACAGCCAAAACCTTAATATCTTTAAGAACCGTTTGAGTAGCTGCAGAATTTTTTCCGTAAGAAACCGTATTGAGAATATCAACCTTGTTACCCGGTAATAAGAAACCTGCCACACCAATAACATCATCAACACGTATCGTTACCGCACGTTTATTTTCAGGGATAAGAGCTGCAAGCGTTGACCCTTCTCCTGGTACAGTAAATCGTAACTTGTGAAGCACCTCTCCGGCATAAATGGTATTAGCGACAACCTTACCGATTAGCTCAGATTGATCCGAATAGTTGTTTTCATTGATCCAATCAACTTCCATCAACTTCGTCGTTAAATACTGCTCTTCAATTATGGTTCCAGCTTCGATTTCTTGTGATGCGACAACAACGGGGTGACGCTCGACCGTTTCAACTTCAACGGTTGGCTGAACTTGATCATCCATCCATTGTTTAGCGAAAAAAACAGCAGCTAAACCAAATACTACGGACAGTAAAAATAGTAGGAAAACTTGACTCTTATTCATGTGTTATTCCTCATGTCCATCAGAGGTAAAATAAACTTCCCAAGCCATGGAAAGAATATCGAATGTGATAACAGGCGGGAGTTGCTCGAACGAAAGAATATCTTTACTTATACCTACCAGATCTTTCGGCAAGCAGGGGAAAAATGGCACTTTGTATAAAGTGTGCATTTGGGATAAACGCTCAAAGAAACCATCTTGAAGTTCAACCTCTTTCTCTGCGGCAACATTCATCCACAATGCTTCGTAATCACGCTGCATAAGAGGCTTAAATTCAATTTTGTAACCTAAACGACGCAAAAATGCGGGATCACTGATCTTCTTTGGATTTAAGTTGGTAGAGAAGGCGAGAGTTAAAACAAACGGCATCGTAATTTGCTGACCGTTGGGCAGCGATAGATAATCAAAAGCGTACTCCATCGGCACTATCCATCGATTCAGCAATGTGTCTACAGGCATAGGTTGACGGCCAAGATCGTCTATCACGAAAATTCCATTGTTTGCCATCATCTGTACCGGGGCTAACCAGACTCGACTGTTTTCTGAGTGATTCACCTCAAGCATATCCATGGTGAGCTCACCACCGACCTGGATATTCGGTCTCTCACAGTTAAGCCAGCGCTTATCGTATTGATCTTTTAGCGAGATAGCTTTGGTACTGCCGTTTCTATCTAAAGGTTTATGGTGTTGTGCAGAGAAAACCTTGATGATATTGCCAAGCGCATAGACGGCATAAGGAATAAACACCGAAGTGTGCAAAGCGTTGACAATACGGCTAGCAACAAAGGTTTTACCAGTACCAGCATGGCCATATAACAACAATGCTCGTCCAGAATTTATTGCAGGTCCCAGCACAGAGATCATTTTGTCTACGCCGTAAACATCACTTAGCGCAGCTTCGACATGTGGACGAGTCACCAACTCTGCTCTCAAATCTTGTTGTTTTACAATCTCACTGTATTGAGCAAGCGAAACGGGAGCTGGGCCTAAATAAGCATCTCGCTTAAAAGCCAAATCAGCTTCTTCAAATCCTTTCTCTGAAAGGGAATAACGAACGTGACTATGTGAGGCCGATGAGAGAGAAAGATCTGAAGTCGGTTGAAAAACCTCAATCAATGACTTTTTCCTCAAAACAGCCAGAGTACTTTCCACAATGTGGGTAACAACACATAAATAATTAGAGAGCTCTAACACATCCGACTTAGGGTAAGCAGACAAGTGTTTGAGCACGAGGTTTTCAATAACCACTTCAGGAACACCCAACATATCAAGAGATGTCGGGACCGTTGGGGCTGAAATTTGAGGCGTCAAAGTTGTTGGAGCACGATGCCCTATAGAATCCATAAATATCTCTCCCCATAAAAAGCAACCAACAACGGATTTAAGTAAAATAGCTATACATCGCTAATCCTATGACAACAGAGGGGGCAAAAGGCATTGTCACTTTATTTAAGTATCGATTATGAAAATTAGTACGCTCATCTTTGACTGGTGAAACACCACTCAATAAAATAAGTTTATTTTGGAAATAACCTTTAATGCTGACACTACTTGAGTTAGCGTAGTTATACAGTAAATAAAAGGATCCGATCATCCCAGAGGCAAGTAAGATAAAGTACGACGCATCAAGTATTTGTCCCCACCCAAGATACAATCCCACAACACCCAATAACTTCACATCACCTGCAGACATCGCTCTCATAAAATACAAAAGCAAACCAAACCCAAAAAGTACGACAAGCCCTGCTAATGAAGACAAGAAAAAACCCAACGTATAATTGCTATCAAACATTGACAAAAAATAAACAAATAAAAGAAGAGTCAATATTTTATTAGGTATACGATGCTTCTCAACATCGTATACAGAAACTGCAATTAGCAGCGCCCAAAAAGCAGAAGGCTCATTAATCATATTTTCTATTTATACACTCGATATAATACTCTGGAACTTACTAAGTAAGGCTGTTGCCATTCCAGAAAAAATGAATCCAACAGCAAGAACAAGTGAAGCAGCACCAATCACGTATTCGACCGTAGTAAGCCCTTTTTGCTGTCTTGCTCTTTTCTTATCCATGATAGTATTAACCACCCGAAGTGTTACCAACATTGGCAACAATAGTGTTTAGTTTAGTTGCCAGTGTATTTCCTAGGCCTGAAAATACAGTTGTTAAGCCTAAAACCAATAATGCTGCACCGATTACATACTCGATTACAGTCAACCCTTCTTCATCTTTCATGAATTCTTTGCAATTATTCAAAAACTTACCCATGACAACCTCTCCTTGATTTTCATAACAGGCTTCGTTTACCTGTAAAGTAAATCTAGAGGTGAGTCACACATTCGGTTAGGATTTTTTTGCCATTTACTTGCACTTTTTTGTTGTACTTCTAATCTCTGTAATAACTCCCTTATTTCTAAATTTTCACATCTGGCCCTTTATATATGATACAGGTTTAGTAGAAATGAAATTAATAACACCACTGCTATCAGATATAGATAGCGAGTTTAATTCAATTATTATAAATAAAATTAGTCGCTACTTCCCTGTGGAAAATTTTCAACAAGATATATCAGTTATCAGTAACTTAGATGTAAGAATTGTATTTTTCATTTTAAATAGAGAAAGTGAAATTCAATTACTTACCATGGCATTATCTATTTGTAAAAACCTAAACAAGCGGATAGTTTTAATTTCTCCATTTGAGATACCTAATATCATTCGAAATCATAAGAATATATTTTTCATTATAGAAACGAGTAACAATCATCTGACCAGTGCCTTCGAAGAATTAAAGAGTAAAACACAGCATATCTTTGAAGCACACTTCGACCTCGATAGAGACATGAATAGCAACAACCAGGAGCCGACCAAGCAGTTTACTTCTGAAGTTGTTAATTTTGTTATGGATAACATTAACAAGGAAATAAGAGAAACGGACATAGCTGAAAAATGTCACTGTTCAGCAACCTATTTTTCTAAAAAGTTTCATCTACACTTTGGAGTAAGCTTTAGAGACTTTGTGTGCGATAAACGAATACTGTTAGCCAAAAAGTTGATTGAGGCGGATACCGAATCAAAAATAGCTGTAATTTCTTATCAATGTGGCTACAAGGATGTGTCGTATTTTTCAAGAATTTTTAAGAAAAGGACGGGGGTAACCCCTGCAAGCTACAGACGTGCCTGCACAGATAACAGAAAACGCTAATTTTACTCCCTAAAAGAAAAAATCATGGTACATTTAACATGATTTTAACAAAAATAACCAAAAATAACTTAGCGAAAAACATGGAGTTAGACAATGATTCAGCCTAACGAGTTTAGCCAAGAACAAGCAACAGCTCTCCCTACACCCAATGACATGATTTTAAAATGGGCAGAAGAACGCCCAGATGAAGTCTATTTGAAACAGATTATTAACCGCCAATTTGTCGAATTTACTTATAAAGAAGTAGCCGACAAAGCACTGAAATTAGCGTCAGCATTAGAAGGACTCGGAGCCCAACCTGGCGATCGAGTCGCTCTCGTATCGAAAAACTGTGCAGAATGGTTCATCTGCGATCTTGCCATGATGTTAGGAGATTTTGTCAGCGTCCCAATCTTTCCTACAGCGGGTGCAGATACCATTCAATACTGTATTGAACACAGTGAATGTGAAATTGTGATTGCAGGTAAGCTTGACGATCCTAAAGCCACTCAAAAAGTACTTGATGACAATCCGAGCTTAGTGAGTATTTCACTGCCATACGACAGCGCAGCGAAGTGCCAACACACTTTCGAACAGCTCATTGATACACATGAACCATCAACCAAACGCCCTCAGCATCACGACGATAAGCTGATGTCACTTGTTTATACATCGGGTACATCAGGGCTACCAAAAGGCGCAATGCTCACCTACGGCGCGTTTACTTGGTCTGTTCAAAGGTTGATTGATCATATTGGAATCCAACCTGGCGATCGCCTGTTTTCTTACTTACCACTTGCTCATATTACAGAACGCGTTTACATCTTTGGTTCTTCCGTGATGGGGGGCGTGGTTACGGCTTTCCCTGAATCTTTAGACACCTTTATTGATGATGTGAAAATGCATCGCCCTACACTGTTTATCTCAGTTCCTCGCTTATGGACTCTGTTCCAGCAGCGAATCCAAGACAAATTGCCACAGAAGAAACTGAACTTCTTACTGAAGATTCCGTTTATCAACAACATCATTAAGAAGAAACTTGCTGATGGCTTAGGGTTAGACCAAGCTCGCGTTCTTGGATGTGGTTCTGCACCTGTATCACCCGCTCTACTCGCATGGTATGAGAGTGTTGGCCTGCACATTACCGAGGCATGGGGCATGACAGAGTCTTTCGCCTACAGCACGCTCAACTACCCATTCAGAGCCGATAAAATTGGTACGGTTGGTAATGCAGGTCCAGGGATCGAACTCAAAATAGCTGAAGATGAAGAGATTCTAGTTCGAGGCAAAGGCTTATTCTCTGGTTACTACAAGAATGATATTGCAACCCAAGAGTCTTTTAACTCGGATGGTTGGCTTCATACCGGTGATATCGGTGATATCGATAGTGAAGGTTACCTAACGATTCGTGGGCGTAAGAAAGATACCTTTAAAACCGCTAAAGGTAAGTTTGTTGCCCCTGTACCAATCGAAAACAAACTGTTTGAGTACAGCCGCGTAGAAATGATGTGTCTGATTGGCCTTGGCCTACCTGGTCCAATCCTACTTGTGGTACCGCATGACTTCCCTAATTTCGATAGAGCTCGCTATGAGAAAACGACAAAGCGCGTTATCGAGAAAATGAACGAGCAGCTCGGTTCACATGAGAAGATCAAAGGTGTATTGATGATTAAGGAACCATGGAGCATTGATAATGGTGTACTTACCCCTACTCTCAAGATAAAGCGACATATACTTGAACAAAAGTACCACGAAGTCGGACATAACTGGCCGAAAGATAAATTGGTAGTTTGGGAAGAGTAACCAAAATAGAGAGGGAGCCATTAAGGCTCCTTTTCCACAACAAAAACTCTCACTCCCAAAACGATTTCTTCAATTCTCTCTCAAGTTGCTCATAAGTAATTCCTACATCTTTCAGTAGATAGCCTGGTAGTTCAGACAGCTGTTTTCTAGTTCTATGATTCTGAAGATACAGCCTCAATTTAGAATAGAATTTCTTATCTGATAACATTGATAGTAATGAATTATGACGATTTGACGTTGCTGTTATCGTATTCATACACCTTTCCCCTATTGATCTTTCACTTTGTTGCGGTTAATAATCAACCAACAAAACATCAGCGACAAACGATTGATACTGACATTCAGTTAAGGAAAACTAATGTGAGAGAACGAGCCCCACCATTCCAAGGGATCTATTACTTTTACACTGCGGCAGAAACAGGCAGTTTTAAACTCGCAGCACAAAAGCTATTTGTCACGGCAGCAGCAGTCAGCCAACAAATTCGCCAACTTGAAGAGTGGTTAGGCGCAGATCTGTTTATTCGCCAACACCGAAAAATAGTATTAACCCATGAAGGCGAAGTGCTGTACCAGCAAGCAAAGAAAGGCTTTGCCCATATTCAAGATGGGGTAAGACGAATCAATCAAGACCCTAACCCCACTCAACTATCCATATCTA
The DNA here is from genome assembly GCF_041474985.1 of Vibrio sp. 10N.222.49.C9. Lineage (NCBI taxonomy): Bacteria > Pseudomonadati > Pseudomonadota > Gammaproteobacteria > Vibrionales > Vibrionaceae > Vibrio > Vibrio sp. 10N.222.49.C9. Next base: position 170,180 of record NZ_JBFRVD010000018.1, read on the forward strand.
CCGTACCTTCCTTTGCTCAACATTGGTTAGTGCCTAGAATTGGCGACTTTCGTGATCGCCACTCAGATCTATCCATGCTAATTGAGCCGACCAACAAACTGGTCACCTTTGAAGATTCCAATGTCGATATTTGTGTTCGCTACGGTCACGGTAACTATGCAAATATTGAGTCTCGTTGGTTAATGGACGAGGTGGTGTACCCAGTTTGTCACCCTATTTATCAAGAGAAACATGGTATTTACGACATCGACGATCTGCATAAAGCTGAACTTATTGAAGACCGTTGGCCTGATATGGATTGGAATCTTTGGTTACAAGTCGCAGGGGTAAAAGCTGGCCGCACATCATTGCAATTTGATGGCTCTCATTTTGTGTTAGAAGGTGCGCTATCCGTTCAAGGTGTCGCGCTCGTTAAGCACAGCTTGGTATACCGCTATTTACAAGAAAAGAAATTGGTGCGAATCGGAAACATAGCACTGAAGCCTAAATACAATTATTTTTTATGTGCACCTCCAGGTTACTTCCATCGAGAAAAGATAAAACGATTCGAAGAATGGATGCAGGCTCAAGTTAAATTGTTTGGTGATACAGGCAGAGAAGAGCTGTCGATTATCCACACCGATTACGAACTAAAATGGTCGGATAATTCATAAAGCGAAACTGGTATACTTAGCTCAAATAAATGGCGAGAACATCTCATGACACAAGACAATAATCCACTTCACGGTATCACGCTACAGAAGCTACTGACTGAATTGGTTGAACATTACGGTTGGGAAGAGTTGAGTTACATGGTGAACATCAACTGCTTTAAAAAAGACCCAAGCATTAAATCGAGCTTAAAATTTTTGCGTAAAACAGATTGGGCACGTACCAAGGTAGAGCAGATTTACATCGACTTAAAGCGTTAATCTCTCCCTACTTTATCTGTCCCGTGTTGATTAAATACGGGACAACCCCTGTGTCTACTTTTTAGGGGCCATATCAATATCACATCTCGCATCTCGCATCTCGCATCTCGCATCTCGCATCTCGCATCTCGCATCTCGCATCTCGCATCTCGCAGTATGTTACAAGCAATAAAAAGCCCCGCAAGCTTTCACTTGCGGGGCTTTTTTAGCTAATTGAGAAAAGGGCTAATTACTTACCAGCTTCTTTTTCTGCTTTAACTTTTGCAATCACTTCGTCAGCAACGTTAGTTGGACATGGTGCGTATTGTGCGAATTCCATAGAGAATTGGCCACGACCAGAAGTGATAGTACGTAGGTGACCGATGTAGCCGAACATCTCAGAAAGAGGTACGTCAGCTTTAATACGAACACCAGTAACGCCAGCTTGTTGATCTTTGATCATGCCACGACGACGGTTAAGGTCACCGATAACATCACCAACGTGATCGTCTGGAGTGAACACGTCAACGTTCATGATAGGCTCAAGAAGTTGCGCGCCAGCTTTAGGCATAGATTGACGGAATGCACCTTTCGCTGCGATTTCAAATGCGATAGCAGATGAATCGACTGCGTGGAAGCCACCATCGAACAGTTCAACTTCAACGTCTAGAGTTGGGAAGCCAGCTAGTACGCCGTTTTCCATCATAGATGCGAAGCCTTTCTCAACTGCAGGCCAGAATTCTTTAGGAACGTTACCGCCCACAACTACAGAGTTGAACTTGAAGCCAGAACCTGCTTCGCCTGGTTTGATACGGTAATCGATCTTACCGAATTGACCAGAACCACCAGATTGCTTCTTGTGCGTGTAGCTATCTTCAATTGCTTGAGTGATAGTTTCACGGTAAGCAACTTGAGGAGCACCTACAGTTAGGTCAACGCCGTATGTACGCTTAAGGATATCTACCTTGATGTCTAGGTGAAGTTCACCCATACCTTTCAGGATAGTTTCGCCAGTCTCTTCGTCAGTCTCAACTTGGAAAGATGGATCTTCTGCAACCATTTTACCGATAGCGATACCCATTTTCTCAGAACCGCCTTTATCTTTTGGAGATACAGCGATTGAGATTACTGGAGTTGGGAATACCATTGGCTCAAGCGTTACTTGGTGCTTAGGATCACATAGAGTGTGACCAGTTTGCACGTTCTTCATACCAACGATCGCAATGATGTCACCAGCTTGTGCGCTAGTTAGTTCGTTACGGTCATCAGCTTGCATCTCAACCATACGGCCAACACGTTCAGTCTTGCCAGTGAATGAGTTAAGAATCGTGTCACCTTTGTTCAGTTTACCAGAGTAAATACGAACGAAAGTTAGAGCACCGAAGCGGTCATCCATGATTTTGAATGCAAGCGCTTTGAAAGTCTCATCTGTAGAAACGATAGCGTGTTCGCCAGTTTCTTCACCGTTCTCATCCATTAGAGGTTGAGGATCAACTTCAGTTGGTGCTGGTAGGTAATCTACTACAGCATCAAGGATAAGTTGCATACCTTTGTTCTTGAACGCAGAACCACAGAACGTTGGGAAGAATGCGATATCACGAGTACCTTTACGGATACAACGCTTAACGTCTTCAATAGAAGGCTCTTCACCTTCCATGTAAGCTTCCATTAGGTCATCGTCTTGCTCTACAGCAGTTTCGATTAGCTCTTCACGGTATTGCTCAACGTCATCAACCATGTCCGCTGGAACATCTTTGATTTCGTAGTTTTCAGGAAGACCAGTGTCATCCCAAACGTATGCTTTACGGCTTAGTAGGTCTACAACACCAACGAACTCGTCTTCACGGCCGATTGGTAGAACCATTACTAGAGGAGTTGCACCTAGAACGTTTTTAACTTGGTCAACAACGTTGTAGAAGTCTGCACCCATACGGTCTAGTTTGTTAACGAAGATCAGACGAGATACTTCTGATTCGTTAGCGTAGCGCCAGTTAGTTTCTGATTGAGGTTCAACACCACCAGAACCACAGAATACACCGATACCGCCATCAAGAACTTTAAGAGAACGGTATACTTCAACTGTGAAGTCAACGTGTCCAGGAGTATCGATAACGTTTAGACGGTGATCGTTCCAAAAACAGCTTACAGCTGCTGATTGGATAGTAATACCGCGCTCAGCTTCCTGTTCCATGAAGTCAGTCGTTGATTCGCCATCATGTACTTCACCAGTCTTGTGGATTTGACCAGTTAGCTTAAGGATACGCTCAGTGGTAGTTGTTTTACCCGCATCAACGTGCGCGAAAATACCAATGTTTCTGTATTTCGATAAATCTGCCATTGTCTTACTCTGTTAATAGGATATAAAATGCGCGCAGAGTATATCACAATCTGTGAAGACTGATAGCTTTGCATGCATTTGGGACTAAAAAACTTTGCCTTTTTCTAACATATAGAAAAAGGCACTCAGTAGTAACAATCTAAATGATTGTTAATTATAGTGCTAACCTAAAGCCTAATCGGCGTTAAGGTTAGGCTGAATTGCTGCTGTATAGAGTAGCTGAAGTGAGTTCAATTACAACTCATCAAAAGCATTAATTGCTTCCGATAATTTTTTCACACCGTGGATCTGCATTCCTGGAATGCCACCTTTAGGCATGTTAGCCGCCGGTACAATCGCTTTCTTAAAGCCGTGTTTAAATGCTTCATTTAAACGCTCTTGTCCGCTCGGTACAGGTCGAATCTCACCCGCTAGGCCTACTTCTCCAAATACCACCACATCTTTTGGTAATGCGCGGTCTCTGAAACTAGAAAGTAGAGCCATCACCAACGCAAGATCAGCACTGGTTTCGGTTACTTTAACACCACCGACGACATTCACAAACACATCTTGGTCAGCCATTTGTAAGCCGCCGTGTTTATGCAGCACCGCTAATAACAAAGAAAGCCTGTTTTGCTCTAGGCCGACAGCGACGCGACGTGGGTTAGCCAGCTGTGAATAATCCACCAGCGCTTGGATTTCGACAAGAAGTGGACGCGTCCCTTCCCACACCACCATGACAGAACTGCCCGAGGTTTCTTCTTCACCACGAGACAAGAAGATAGCGGATGGGTTGCTGACTTCTTTTAGCCCTTGGCCTGTCATCGCAAACACACCCAGTTCATTCACTGCACCAAAACGGTTTTTGTGGCTGCGTAGCGTTCTAAAACGGCTATCGGTTCCGCCATCTAATAAAACAGAACAGTCAATAATGTGCTCAAGTACTTTTGGCCCTGCTAAGGTGCCGTCTTTAGTTACGTGTCCAACTAAGAACACAGCAACGTTATTCTGTTTTGCGTAGCGCGTTAATGCGGTTGCCGATTCACGAACCTGTGCAACACTGCCCGGAGAAGATTGAACATCCGCAACGTGCATAACTTGGATCGAGTCGATAACCATGATCTTAGGTTGTTCTTTTTCTGCAACCTGACAAATCTTATCCACGTTCGTTTCTGAGAGCATCTTTAGGTGCTCTTTTGGCAATCCAAGTCGAGACGCACGCATCGCGACTTGTTGCAGAGATTCTTCCCCGGTTACATAGAGAGTCGGTAATTGAGAAGAAAGCTGACACATGGTTTGTAATAGCAGCGTTGATTTACCGGCACCCGGGTTACCACCAATCAGGATCGCAGCACCCGGTACGACACCACCACCAAGTACGCGGTCTAGCTCTTTAAAGCCACTGCTAAAACGTGGGACTTCTTGCAGATCGATTTCTGACAGCGTTTGAACCGAAGATTCAGTTGCACCGCCCGCATAACCACTCAATCGTTCATTACGTGCGACCTGAGGTGAAGCGGCTAACCTAACTTCTGTAATCGTGTTCCAAGCACCACATGCATTGCACTGCCCCTGCCAACGTGGAAAATCGGCACCACAGTCATTACACACATAAGCTCGCTTTGCCTTCGCCATAAAACCTCAATAATTTACTCAATTACACAATGATGTTGTCAATTTGTGACTTATTTGACCGTACGGATGAAAATAAAAGTTGCAGTCATACCACTTATACTTAAAGATCGATTTAAACTAGTCGATAACATAAACGCACCGTCCATTCTAACAAGAAAAGTATGCAGCAATCTGAAATTCTATCTGTAGCAGAACGTTTAATCCCGGCTTACCACGCCGAAGATTTCGAATTCCTTCTTTCTCAAATGACAGAAGGGGAATCGCCGTCTCTGAAGCTGCTCGTTAAAATGGAACTGAATCGTATCATGGCTCCGTGTACAAAGAGCATTGATTTACGCGGGCGTATTGATAATGAGTGTCGTCAGTTCACTCTCGATGGCCGTAAGCACTGGCTCGATGATATCGCTTTAAACGCATATCAACGTGGTACGAAAAAGTTTAAAGGTTACACAGAAGGCGCATGGGAGTTAGTAATGACTCCGCGAACTCAGCCTCTGAGCGTTGTTAAAACATCTTCTCAAGGTAACCACGACATTACTAGCGCCAATAGCCCGTACGAAGCGGAAGCTATTAACCTAGGTTACGACTTAAAACGCCAAGAGAACAGACTCAAGATTAGCTCGCAGGTCGAGATCACCACATCGAAAGGGCAAAGCCTACATGGTGTAACGGTTGATATCTCCCCGTCGGGTGCAAAGTTCAAAGTACCGAGCGCCTTTCGATACAACCTCGGCGAGATCATCAGCGTTAAGTTCTCAGAGCTTATCGAAAAGTCCCAAGAAAACGATGTTAACCAAGCGGTTGAATTTCGTGTTTTGGGTATCGACGAATCTTATGAGAACAACGCGGTCAAATTTCTAAGAACCATCAAGGTAAGCGACAACAATATTGTGGCTCGCTTACTCGATGAGTCTTTAAATAGCACCAGTAAGAAAACCAGCCATGAGAATCAAGATAGGATTATTCGAACTCGTACTCGAGGAATCGAACATACCTATCTAAAGCATACTTGTAACCTACCCCTGTTTTTCAGCGGCAGCGAACTAAAGCTTGCCCTACTGACGGATAACAACCATCCATTATGGCAATATTGGCACGACGAACGAAATCAACAAGCGCTGGGTACCCTGTTCAACGAGCAACGTATGAACCTGTTGGCGAAACCAGGAGTGAAGGGAACCAGTAACGTTATCTACTCTTTTACCCATGAACACCAAAACAAGACCTTGTTCTATTCAATGATGCTGCCTGAAGCCTCTCGTGAACAAAGACAGCTGTTCTGGCACATCGGTGGCAAACGTAAAAGTTGGAAGGCGTTCAAGTTCTCGGTTTTCGAACTTTCAGACACTGAGCGACAAGCATTAGCTAAACACTCGGATACGCTGGCTCAAAGCTCAGCTCAACTGACGCATTGCGGAATCTTGCAAGAGATTGGCGATCACGAAAGTGCGGCGGACTATCTTCTGAGTGAAAAGCCACGCATTCCAAGCAGTGAATTGAACCGCTTCCGTCACCCGCGTACTGTCGTCGGCAATATTCAAAGCATCTACTTTGACTCTCAGACTCGTCGTAAAGAGCCGAGATACCAATTTAAGTCACCGTTGCAACTTACATCACAAGATGGCACAGCGGCGAACGGACACACCTTAGATATTTCGAAGCGTGGACTGAGCATTAGCCTTGAACACCCAATGGTACTCAAGATTAATGATCCGGTATTAGTGAACTTCAATGAACTGCAGCTCTATGACAAGAACCTGCCACTGAGCACAGTGCCTTACCACGTAATTCGAGTGAGTCCGAATGGTCGCAACGTGCAGTTGGTTATTGCCGAGAACGCCAAGACAATGCGTACCATCGCTTTCCTTAATGGGCTTATCGATCAAAACCAAAGTAAGCTGATTAAGAAGCAAGAGATACTGCCAACACATTCGCTACTCGAATCACTGCACAACATTTTGTTGAGCAAGATGGTCAGTAACCCAATATTCATTGATAAGCCAAGTTCAACGCTGCGCTGTAAGATCATTGGTGTGAATTTCCCACTGAATAAGCATCTAACGTTACTTGCTAAACTTGGTCACAACCAAAAGTTCTCACTCGAGCCAATCTTCAAGGGTCACACCAACTCACTGTTGGCTGAGCCACTAAAAAGAATTGAAGGTGCGGAGCCTAAGCATCATGACGTGTACATTGCTGCAGTGAAGTTTGGCGACAAAATCCAGTCGGTACACACCAAGTTGGTCAAAGACTTCGCCTCAGCAAAGGAACGCATCTTATTCATCAAGAAAGCGCAGCACTTAGGTGATGTGTATGTATTGCGAGTCACCACGGCACCTATCTTTAATCCGCTAACGAGTTTATTCCAGTCGGATTTAGAAGAGCTTTCACGCATCAGTATGCATCAAGCTAAGAAGCTAGAGAATGAGGTGACGGCGTTTATCGGTTATGGCGAGATAGAGGACATTACCGATGAAGTGCTGATTCGATTGGAGCTAACACGCTAGCCTCGAGTGGCGTATTAACTTAAGCATGAAAATTGAAAAAGCAGGCTGATAGCCTGCTTTTTTTGTGTCTGAGCCACTATTGCTAAATAAGATACATCGCCAATAGCACTTAGGTAGAGCCCCTAAGGTTTCGCTTGCCAGCTGATCTTCTGTTGCTTAGCCAATACACCCGACAAGATACACAGCACACCGCCTAAACCTGCGTAACGAACAGCAGTTTGAGCTTGCTGCTCTACTTTTGGTTTTGCGTGGTAGGCAATGCCTAAACCTGCAGAGCCCATCATCACCAAGTCATTGGCACCATCACCAACGGCAACGGTATTATGTAGTTCCAATTCGTACTCTTCAGCCAACTCTACCAAGATATCCGCTTTGGTCTGCGCCGAAACAACATCGCCTAAGACTTCACCCGTCAACTTACCGTTGACGATCTCAAGCGTGTTTGATTGAGCATGGTCTAGATCAAGGGTATCTTTCAGGTAGTCAGAGAAGTAAGTAAAACCGCCTGATGCAATCGCCGTTTTCCAGCCAAGCTTATTTAGAGTATTCACCAGCCCGACCAAGTCTGGCATGAATGGCAATGACTGACGCACTTGCTCTAATATCGATTCATCCGCACCTTTCAGTGCTCCTACTCGCTGGCGTAGGCTCTGTTCAAAGTCGAGCTCGCCTTGCATTGCTCGTTCTGTGATTTCAGAGACTAACTCTCCCACTCCAGCTAGCTTGGCAATCTCATCGATGCATTCAATTTGAATCGCTGTGGAATCCATATCCATCACGATCAAACCTGGCTTAGATAAGTCTGGGACCTCGCTAAGGCAAGCATAATCAAGCTTTAGCGCTTGGAGGATTTCTTCGTGTGCTGGCGTTAGATTGCCTGACATCAAAGCCACTTCATAATGCCCAACCTTCCACGTATCGAGGATGGTGTTGTAAGTGCCAGTGAAAAAGTCGATGTCATCGAAAGATTGTGGAGATAGGTACTCACCAAACACAATCCAATTGGCCTTGGATTTAGCGAGTTGAGAAGCGAAACGAGTCTCGGGGAGTCGAGTTAATAATGTCGTATGCCTTTTTATCGGCAGATATTTCTGAGCGTCCATGTGTATGATTCCTAATTAACTATGCTAAACGTTAACCTATTGCAATTTGAAAACGCAAGTCTCAATATGTCTTAATCATAACATTTGTTTATTTCAGGCTTCGTGAAACATGAATGAATCATTGTTCTCAATACGTAACGCTTTACGAATGCTAGCCCTCATTTTGTTGGCTACCATGTTCGTTGTAACGATTAAAAATACGGTCGTGATCAGTAAAGGTAACGAGAAGATCCAAGCAAAACAGTTGGAAACTCTTACCAAGCTGCTTATCTCTCAGGCATCACTTTCAGCCAGCAAGATGATCACGCAACAAGACCAAGAGCGATTGCTTGATCTGACTAACCAGCTATCTCAAGACCGACTGGTGTTCGATACCACCATCTATGATGCAGAGGGTATTCGACTGGCTTCGAGCGAAAAAGCCCTCTCGGTACGTGAGGTTCTTGGCTTAGATACACCACTTTCAACAGCAAGTATCGGCAGACAACAGTTAGTTGAACCTATTTATTCTCCAGAGAAAACGATCATCGGCTTTATTCGAGTGACTTTTGAAACCGGTAAGATGACGGCGATTTCTGATCACCACTACCGCAAAAGTGATCGCTACATGATCGGTATGGTGTTGATGGGGTTTGTGAGTGGCGTGTTGTTCATCATGCTGATTCGCAGAAGACCAACTAAGTCTGGTGAGAACTTACTATTGAAAAATGTAAGCTCATAAACACACTAGGCTGACAATAAATACTAGACTCAGAATAAATACAGCAATCCAATAAAAAGCCCCGACGCTCAGGCAGCAACGGGGCTTTTTGTTATCTGTTAACTTATCAAGCTAAGACAAATCAAGATTATTCTTGGTCACCAAGCAACACTGAGTCTAGTGCGATAACCATCATGTCGTTGAAAGTCGTTTGACGTTCATCTGATGTCGTTTGCTCACCAGTCTTGATGTGGTCAGAAACAGTACAGATCGTTAGAGCTTTTGCGCCGTATTCAGCACATACACCATAGATGCCAGCCGCTTCCATCTCTACGCCAACAATGCCGTATTTGTCCATTACTTCGAACATCTCTGGATCTGGCGTGTAGAACAGCTCAGCCGAGAACAGGTTACCGACTTTTACGCCGACACCGAGAGCTTTGGCTGCATCTTCTGCCGCGCGCACCATTTTGTAATCCGCAATCGCCGCAAAGTCATGATCTTTAAAGCGAATACGGTTCACTTTAGAGTCAGTACATGCGCCCATACCGATCACCACATCACGCACTTTGATATCTTCGCTCACTGCACCACAACTGCCCACACGAATGATCTTCTTCACACCAAAGTCTTTGATCAGCTCAGTCGCGTAAATAGAACAAGATGGAATGCCCATACCGTGTCCCATTACCGAAACCTTACGACCTTTGTAAGTACCGGTGTAACCAAACATGTTGCGAACGTCGCACACTTGAACCACTTCTTCTAAGAAGGTTTCAGCGATGTATTTAGCACGTAGCGGGTCACCTGGCATTAAAACTACGTCAGCGAAATCACCCATTTCAGCATTAATATGTGGAGTAGCCATTGAAAATATCCTTAATCTCAAAACAAAAAAAGAAGAGAGAGGTTTCCCTCTCTCTTCGTTAACTATTATAGAAAGCTTGTACCGTGTCCCATTGGCGATGTACCAAAGTATGACGCTAAGCTTTGACCGATATCAGCGAACGTATCGCGACGGCCTAAAGAACCGGCTGGAACCTTCTGACCGTAAACAATCACAGGGATGTGCTCACGAGTATGGTCTGTACCTGGCCATGTCGGATCACAACCGTGGTCAGCCGTTAGGATAAGCACATCATCTTCTTTCATCATATCGATGATTTCATTGATGCGACCATCGAAGTACTCAAGTGCCGCTGCATAACCAGCAACATCACGGCGGTGGCCGTAAGCTGAGTCGAAATCAACGAAGTTAGTGAACACGATAGTGTTGTCGCCTGCTTCATTGATCGCTTCTTTGGTTGCTTCAAATAGCGCAGGAATACCTGTTGCTTTGGTTTTCTGAGTGATGCCACAACCCGCGTAGATATCAGAGATCTTGCCGATTGAGTGAACGTTACCGCCCTTCTCATCAACCAACTTCTGAAGAATGGTGGCTGCAGGTGGCTCAACAGAAAGATCACGACGGTTACCAGTACGTTCGAATTGACCTTTACCTGGGCCAATGAACGGACGAGCGATAACACGACCAATGTTGTAGTCTTCTAGCTCTTCACGAGCAATCTGACAAAGGTCTAATAGGTTTTGCAGGCCGAATGTCTCTTCGTGACAAGCGATCTGGAAAACAGAATCTGCAGAAGTATAGAAGATAGGCAAGCCAGTCTTCATATGCTCTTCACCTAGGTTATCTAGGATTTCCGTGCCAGATGAGTGGCAGTTACCTAAGAAACCAGACAGGCCTGCACGCTCAAGGATGCGGTCAGTCAGTTCTTTTGGAAAGCTGTTCTCTTTGTCGGTGAAGTAGCCCCAGTCAAACAGTACAGGAACACCCGCAATTTCCCAGTGACCTGATGGCGTGTCTTTACCAGAAGACAGCTCAGCAGCGTGACCGTAAGCGCCAATGATCTCAGCGTCTGCATCCATACCAGGAGCAAAGCGACCTGTAGACTCTTTGTGAGCCATCGCTAGACCTAGCTTAGACAGGTTTGGCAATGTCAGTGAACCTTTACGATCTGCATTGTCTGCAAGACCTTGGTCACAATGATCTGCGATGTGGCCCATAGTGTCAGAACCTACATCACCAAATTTGTCTGCATCCGCTGTTTCACCGATACCGAATGAATCTAAAACTAAAATAAATGCTCTTTTCATTTTCTTCACCAACTTATTGCTCTTTGCACCAGAACTCTGTTTATCGGTATACGCGAGGCATACCGATAACGGTTATTTACACGTCTTCAGAACGAATCTGACGGTAAACGTCTGGCGTTGCTGTATATTCTCCGCCCACAGTGATTGCATTTTGTAATGCAGTTGCAGCTTCTTGCCACTGTTGTTCGTTGCGAGCATGAATCATTGCTAATGGCTTATCTTCACTTGCTACTTCACCTAGGCGAATGAAGTGATCAAAACCGACTGCGTAATCAATGCTGTCAGTTGCTACACGACGACCGCCGCCCATACCAACCACAGCCATACCAATTGCACGAGTATCCATTGCTGATACCACACCGCTTTCTAACGCGTACACTGGCTTAATAATGTCTGCTTTTTCTAGGTAGTTATCGTAGTTCATTACGAAATCAACTGGACCACCAAGGCCCGCTACCATTTTACCGAAGCACTCTGCTGCCTTACCGTTATCCAGTACTGCCATCAGTTTTTCGCGCGCTTCGTCTGAGTCTTTAGCTAGGTTACCGAGCACCAGCATTTCAGCACACGATGCTAGAGTGATCTCTAACAAGCGAGGGTTACGGTATTCACCCGTTAGGAACTGAACCGCTTCACGAACTTCTACTGCGTTACCCGCTGAAGAAGCCAGCACTTGGTTCATGTCCGTTAGGATTGCTGTTGTTTTAGTACCCGCACCGTTTGCTACTGCAACGATAGATTTCGCTAGCTCTTCAGATGCTTCGTAAGTCGGCATGAATGCGCCTGAACCTACTTTTACATCCATCACTAGAGAATCAAGGCCCGCAGCCAGTTTCTTAGATAGGATTGAAGCCGTGATCAGCGAGATGTTATCGACTGTTGCTGTGATATCACGAGTTGCGTAAACACGCTTGTCAGCAGGAGCTAGATCGCCTGTTTGACCGATGATAGCCACGCCAGCATCTTTCGTTACTTCACCGAACACATCGTTGGTTGGTGTAATGTTGTAACCCGGAATAGATTCCAGCTTGTCTAGCGTACCGCCAGTGTGGCCTAAACCACGACCAGAGATCATTGGAACGAAACCGCCACATGCTGCCACCATTGGGCCAAGCATCAGAGAAGTAACGTCGCCAACACCACCAGTAGAGTGTTTATCAACGATTGGGCCATCAAAGTTCATGTGGCTCCAGTCAATCACCATGCCTGAATCACGCATTGCACACGTTAGTGCGATACGTTCTGGCATCGTCATTTCATTAAAAAAGATAGCCATTGCGAATGCGGCAATTTGGCCTTCAGAAACCGTGTTCTTAGCCACACCTTGAATGAAGAAGTTAATTTCTTCAGCTGTTAGGACTTCACCGTCACGTTTTCTGCGAATAATTTCTTGAGGTAGATACATTAGTGCCTCCCAAACTCTAGTGAGTATGGTTTGTAGGGAAAAGAGGTAATATGGAGTGGCTTGACGCCACTCCATCAAACAGACTTATTATGTTCAATACTCTAAATATTTGGCGTTGCAGTTAGGCGACCAGTGAGTTCATTCCTATGAGCATAGAGGCTCTATGTGATTAGGAGGAACTTACGCAGTCAACAACGCTGCGGTGTCAAATATGACGAGTAAATTAGTATGCTGCTGGATCAGCAGTCTGGTCTGTCACTTCTAATGTATTAAGAAGGTTAGTTAGTAGGCTTGAAGCACCAAAACGGTAGTGCATGTTGTCTGCCCACTCAGCGCCTAGTAGCTCATCAGCCATTGCTAGGTATAGTGCTGCATCTTCAGCAGTACGTACGCCACCAGCTGGTTTGAAACCAACTGTTTTAGCAACGCCCATGTCACGGATAACTTCAAGCATCATGCGCGCGTACTCTGGAGTCGCGTTTACTGGCACTTTACCTGTTGAAGTTTTGATGAAGTCTGCACCTGCTTCGATACAGATTTGAGAAGCTTTCTTGATTAGTGCTTCTTCTTTCAGTTCACCTGTTTCGATGATCACTTTAAGCGTGATGTCACCACAAGCTGCTTTACACTGTTTAACTAGCTCAAAGCCAACTTCTTCGTTGCCAGCAATAAGAGCACGGTATGGGAATACTACGTCAACTTCGTCTGCGCCGTACGCTACCGCTGCTTTTGTTTCTGCAACAGCAATTTCGATGTCGTCATTACCATGAGGGAAGTTAGTTACAGTCGCAATGCGTACTTCTGGAGTACCTTGCTCACGCAACGCTTTCTTAGCTGCTGGGATAAAGCGAGGGTAAATACAGATTGCAGCGGTGTTGCCTACTGCAGTCTTCGCGTCATGACAAAGCGCCACTACTTTTTCAGTAGTATCGTCGTCATTTAGCGTAGTTAGGTCCATAAGTTTAAGTGCACGTAGAGCTGCTGCTTTTAAATCGCTCATTTCTATCTCCGATCAATATATTCAAACAGTTAACTACTTCGCCCTCCATCCAGTATAGATGGATATTTTAGTAATGCTCAGTAGCCACAAATGAACGGACTTGGTTCCCTGAAGACTTGATAACTTTCGCTACCAATTGCAATCCTTGTCACCGCACAGTACCAGTTTGGTCTATGGCACAACAAATCAGTCATGTTGTGTCTAACATCTATAGCGTATCGCTAATTTTGGCTTAATCCCAGAAAAATAACGTTCGAGTTGATTTCGAGGTTACTTTCTTGCCAACAGAGACATCCTATCCCTTTAGCTTATACATTATAGGTATCCATCAATAAATTGTAGTGCTCCTTAGAACGCAAACGGTTTGTATCTCAAAAAAACATTCTAGACCCTACATCGAATCTAAGCATAAGCGCGTGCATATACTAAAAACGGCAGGCCTAAAAACAAAAAAGCCCCGCAGCAATTTCTTGCTACGGGGCGATATTATTATGGCGTCTATATATCGATTTCTAACTAATTAGAAAGACAGGAAGAAGCCAGCAATTGTTGCTGCCATCAGGTTAGATAGAGTACCAGCAATTACCGCTTTAACACCCATACGTGCGATGTCGTGGCGACGGCTTGGTGCAATACCACCTAGACCACCTAGAAGAATCGCAATTGAAGAAAGGTTTGCGAAACCACATAGTGCGAATGCGATGATAGCTTGAGTCTTCTCAGACATCACTTGACCAGTTGCTGCAACAACTTGAGCGTTTTCACCAACGTATGGTACGAAGTTTAGGTATGCAACGAATTCGTTAACAACTGTCTTCTGACCAATGAAAGAACCAGCGATAGTTGCTTCTTCCCATGGAACACCAATGATGAATGCTAGCGGTGCGAAGATCCAACCTAGAAGAAGTTCTAGAGTTAGGTTTTCCATACCGAACCAACCACCGATGCCACCTAGGATACCGTTGATTAGAGCAATTAGACCGATGAATGCTAGTAGCATTGCACCAACGTTAAGTGCTAGTTGTAGACCAACTGATGCGCCACCTGCTGCTGCGTCGATAACGTTAGCTGGTTTGTCATCGCCACCGTCCATTTCGTCAGCGATGTTGTCGTCTGGCGTATCTGTTTCAGGCTTGATGATTTTAGCGAATAGTAGACCACCTGGTGCTGCCATGAATGATGCTGCTACAAGGTACTCTAGAGGTACACCCATAGATGCGTAACCCGCTAGTACACCACCAGCTACAGAAGCCAAACCACCACACATTACTGCGAATAGTTCAGAGTTAGTCATTTTAGGAACAAATGGACGAACAACTAGAGGTGCTTCAGTTTGACCAACGAAGATGTTTGCTGCTGCAGACATAGACTCGGCGCGAGAAGTACCTAGAGCTTTCTGAAGACCACCACCAAGAACTTTGATTACAATTTGCATAACACCAATGTAGTAAAGTACAGAGATAAGTGCAGAGAAGAAAATCAGAGTTGGTAGTACTTGGAAAGCAAAGATGAAACCGATACCGTCAACTGAGAAGTTAACTAGGCTGCCGAATAGGAAACCAGTACCGTCTTTACCGTAGTCGATCACGTTTGCTACACCAGCAGAGAAACCTGCAAGTAGATCACGACCCCAAGGGATGTAAAGTACGAATGCACCAAGTGCGAATTGGATAGCGAAAGCGCCACCCACTGTTCTTAGATTAATAGCTTTGCGGTTGTCAGATAGTAGTACTGCGATTGCGATCAGTGCAACCATTCCGACTAGGCTCATAAACAGGCTCATAGTTTATGACTTCCTTATTAGTTATTTATTGGCGTGTTACAAAATGGGGCTATAAAGCGGAGGCAATTATACTCATGCGACCACTAATAAAGTAATGCCGTCCTCACACTTTCGTAGAAGATTCATGTACCATTCACACGCAAATGTGACCCAAATCACAAGCTCAGTGCAATTTACGCAAACGATAAACAAAAACCTTCGATTTTATTCACATATACCGAATGCGCGATGGCTATTTTGCCAAATTTGCGCTGCAATCGATTGCTTTGGCTCTTTTCTAAGCAAAAAAAGTTCATTTAAGATCGTAACTAAATATTTGGAATGATTAACATTTCCTTGGTTTCCATACATGGGCATGTCCGGAGCATCCGTTTCCAATACCAGACATTCAAGGGGCAATTTTGCGATGGTTGTGCGTGTTTTTTGCGCTCTTGGGTAAGTTATCGTTCCACCGACGCCAATATAGAAACCGAGCTTGATCCACGCCAAAGCTTGCTGTTCACTCCCAGAAAAACCGTGAATCACACCACCTAAGGTGAACTTATGCTGCTTTATTAGCTCGATAAGTCGGTTGTAAGACTTCCTCTCATGGATGATTAAAGGCAGGTCAAACTCCTTCGCAAGCTCCATTTGTTGGATGAAAAAGCGCTCTTGTTTCTCTCGTTCAACGTCCACAAAAAAGTCGAGCCCGCACTCACCTATCGCGACACATTGGCTGTTTTTTGAAGCGAGTAATTGGCGAAGTTCCGAAAATTGTTCGTCATTGGCCGGTTCTAAAAAGTAAGGATGGAAGCCTAATGCATAGTAAATATTGGGGTGAGATTGAGCGATTTCATCGAGCTTCCTCCAGTTACGTTGGCCGATAGAAGGGATGATTAACTTCTCGACTTGCGCTTGTTTCGCTTCTTTAAGATAGCCATCAATAGTTTGATCAGGTGTAAAACCTTGCTCAAACGCCTCAAAATCCGCGTGGCAATGAGTATCAAACAGCGGAAAGTCACTTATTTGCTGTGTCATTTTCCCTACTCTCCATTTGTTTCCCTTGAGGATCACGACGATAAGCAACACAACTGCGCTTGTTCTCAGGCGTTAAGCCAAGCTCTTCACACCACTTATCATATCTTTTAACCCAAGTTTTTATCCAACCCAACATACTTACCTCAAGTCTCAACCTAAAAAGCGCAAATGCATAAATTAGATTTATACATCAACACTAGCTGGCTATATTGTTGAAAATCTCACCACAGCGAATAATAAACGCACTTGCCAAGGAGGCATTGATAGCAAGACGCTCCATTCAATAACGAGATCCTACTTTATGAAAGCATCACTCTTAGCCATATCAATTTCTAGCGTATTAGCAGCACCTGCTTTTGCTTCTGCACCTCAAGTTGACGTAGAACTAGCAAACCAACAAACACTTCAACTTATTGACGAGCAGATGAACGCTATCGATGCGTCTGTTCAGTATAAGTTAAACGAACAATACGCGAATGCAACTCCAGGCACGACAGCCACAATCGATGACGTCACTTACGAAAAACAATCTAACGGTACTTGGGCTGCAGTTGGTGCCGCTTCTGCTGCATTGGTTGCAGGGCTTTTGAGCACGTCGTCTAGTTCCAATAGCGACAATGATGTGGATTATCTCCCACAACACCCAGACGTTGATGTTGACGCTACACCTCGTTGGTCTCCAGATTTCGGTGAAGACCGTCCTGAAATGGAAGAGCGTGACCTGACAGTTAAGATCATTAACGGCGAAATCCACATTATCGACGAAAACACCAGTGAGTGGGTAGGTACTGTACAACGCAAGGATGGTGAGATCATTTTCCGTGGCAACGGAGACTTCGAAAAAACTCTAGTAAAAGTTGAAGGTGACCTAGAAGCTAACGGCAGTGCAGCCATCGTTAAAGGTAATGGCGAATGGTTAGCAACTGTTGAGCGTGTGGATAGTGGTTTTGAGATAACTAGTGGCAAGGGAACTATTGTAATTGATAGCCCACGACCTGCTCTCCCAGCCTCTCCAGAGCACCCAGATATGGACTTTGATGATACACCTCGTTGGTCTCCAGATTTCGGTGAAGACCGCCCCGAGATGGAAGAGCGTGACCTGACAGTTAAGATCATTAACGGCGAAATCCACATTATCGACGAAAACACCAGCGAGTGGGTAGGTACTGTACAACGCAAAGATGGCGAGCTCGTATTTATTGGCAACGGTGACTTTGAAAAAACACTACTTCGTGTGGAAGGCGATGTTACTTCTGACCAATTCTCTTTAGTCAAAGGCAACGGTCAATGGGTTGCGACTGTTTCAAAAATAGATGACGGTGTACGTATTCAAACAAAGAATCACGATCATGTGTTTGATGGTTCAAACATCGACCGTAGCAAGCTTCAATCTATCGACCCAACTAAACTACAGAAAGCTAAATCCGCTATTCAACAACGTTTACGCGGCTAAAATTCAACCTGAGTTGAACCCGCTCACCCGATAATAGTGAACGCTATTATCGGGTGTTTTTACTCACTAGCTAAGGAAAGCGATTCGGAATTTGAATATGAAACGCCTTCTATTAATACTTGCTTTGACTTTCCCTTTTTACTCGTCTGCAAATGACACCCTTATTGAATCTATTGAGCGTTTTACAGATATCTTTTCCGTCAGCTTATCTCAAAGCCCAGACAATGATAAGACAGTCGCCACACTTGATATAAACTATCAAATCAATGATAAATTGCGTGTTTTTGGAGAGGTTGATACTCAAGACTATTGGCAAGCAGGGTTGGGATATTCATTCTGGCAAGGGGACACGTACTACACTGAAAACACCGTAAAAGTCAGCGAACATGAGATCACAACAGGCATTTTTGTTGCTAAGTTGATTCATGAAAATTGGACACTGCTTGGCGATATCAACTACAACTATATGGACAGAGATTTCGATGCTTGTCTTCCAAACTTATGCATGGAATATAAAACCTCTGACACATTCGATTATAGTGCAGGCGCTCTGTGGAGCCCGATTCAATATGCTGACTTTCTTTACAAATTCAACCAAGAAATCGGATTCAAAAAAGATACCCAAGACTTTTATATTAAAGATGAGACTACTACGAGATCTAGACATATCAGAAATGAAACTAGGACCAACATTCATTATCACGAAGTAGCTGTATTCTTTAACTTGAAGTACGTAAAACCGTCCGTTACCTATACCATATACCCTGAAACCAAAAACTATGTGGAATTCGGTTTAGCCTTCGATTTCTAGCTATTTAATAACTGTTTAAGCTCATCTCGTAACTCTTGATGTTGCCCATTAGTTTGATACTTCTTGTGATAGAAAAACTCAAACTCCACGGGACGCATTGAGAATGGAGGCTCATGAATTTGTAAGCCAATGATTTTTGCTAAATGGATCATGCTAACCGGAACAGCTGCAATATAGTCAGTCCCTTTTACCGCCAATATCAAGTTAGTGATGTTTCTTACTTCGATAGCAACATCACGAGTAAAGCTCTTTTCGGAAAGAAAGTCGACTATTTGAGTATCTTGGCGAAGTAACTTCAAGGTTACATGCCGTGCTTCAAGAAACTCATCCATCGAAATCTTCTCACCAAATTGACTGTTTTCAGGATCACTCATAAGAAGCAATCTATCAGTAGTTGCAAATTCAGACGCTAAACTTGACTGTTTAGGTAAACCAGTATCGACCACTAAATCTACTCGATTGAGTCGGATATCCTCGACAACATTCTCTACAGAAATTGGGGATTCAACTAACTGAACACCATTGAGCATGGGCATTTTGTGGAGCAGATTCGCAGGCATATAAACCGTAAAATCACGCTTTCTTGATACTGCACCTTCCATCAACTCTAAAGCATCAGATAATTGACCAGCCAGTTTGTGAGACATTGACGTTGGTTCTATTGAACGCCCTACTCTTACGAACAACGCATAGCCTACCACCGCTTCAAACCTCTTGATTGCAGCACTAACCGCAGGTTGAGTTAGCTCTAACGATTCAGCCGCTTTGGTTATCGATCTTTGTTGATATACAGAGAGGAATGGCTTTACTAAATTGAGATCAAACACGCTTTACTCCATCAAAACGGTGTACTCTTAGTGTAACAAAAAAGCCGAATGCTAGAAGCAATTCGGCTTTAATATTATCCAACAATGTTATGTAGAACTGTCGCTATTAGTGCTCGCGCGTCGCTCGGAATTGAACTTCAGGGAAACGTTCAGAAGCTAGGTTCAAGTTCACCATAGTTGGTGCGATGTAAGACAGGTTGTCACCGCCATCTAGCGCAAGGTTAGATTGGTTCTTACGTTTGAATTCTTCTAGTTTCTTAGCGTCATCACATTCAACCCAGCGAGCTGTTGCAACGTTAACACCTTCGTAGATAGCTTCTACGTTGTATTCCGCTTTCAAGCGCGCTACAACCACGTCGAACTGAAGCACACCAACCGCACCAACGATCAGGTCGTTGTTTTGCATAGGACGGAATACTTGTACTGCGCCCTCTTCTGAAAGCTGAACTAATCCTTTTAGAAGTTGCTTCTGCTTCAGTGGATCGCGTAGACGGATACGACGGAATAGCTCAGGTGCGAAGTTAGGAATACCAGCGAACTTAAGGCTCTCACCTTGAGTAAAGGTATCACCAATCTGGATAGTACCGTGGTTATGTAGACCGATAATATCACCCGCGTATGCTTTTTCAGCACGTGCACGGTCACCCGCCATAAAGGTTACCGCATCAGAGATACTTACACTCTTGCCTGTACGAACATGGTTCATCTTCATACCTTGGTTGTAAGTACCCGAAACGATACGCATGAATGCGATACGGTCACGGTGTTTAGGGTCCATGTTTGCTTGGATCTTAAATACGAAACCAGAGAACTTCTCTTCTGTCGCTTCAACATCACGCTCGTTCGCTTGACGCGTTTGAGGTGCTGGAGCCCATTTCGTTAGACCATCAAGCATGTGGTCAACACCAAAGTTACCCAATGCAGTACCGAAGTAAACCGGCGTTAGTTCACCCGCTAGGAATAATTCATGGTCAAACTCAGGACAAGCACCGATAACAAGCTCTAGCTCTTCACGTACGCTTTCCGCAAGATCAGCACCTACTGCTTCATCTAGCTCAGGGTTATCTAGACCTTTGATGATACGAACTTCTTGGATCTCGTGGCCGTGGCCAGATTCATACAAGATCGTTTCATCACGGTGAATGTGGTAAACACCTTTAAACTCTTTACCGCAACCAATTGGCCATGAGATTGGAGCACAAGCCATACCTAGCTCGCTCTCTACTTCATCAAGCACTTCCATTGGGTCACGAACGTCACGGTCAAGTTTGTTCATAAACGTTACGATTGGCGTATCACGCAGACGTGTTACTTCCATTAGTTTACGAGTACGATCCTCGACACCTTTCGCAGCATCGATAACCATCAAACATGAATCAACCGCTGTTAGCGTACGGTACGTATCTTCCGAGAAATCTTCGTGTCCTGGAGTATCTAGTAGGTTTACTAGGCAATCATTGTATGGGAATTGCATTACCGACGTAGTTACCGAGATACCACGTTCTTTTTCCATCTCCATCCAGTCAGATTTAGCGTGCTGGTTAGAGCCACGGCCTTTTACGGTACCCGCTTTTTGAATCGCGTTTCCGAATAAAAGAACTTTTTCAGTAATCGTGGTTTTACCCGCATCCGGGTGAGAGATAATCGCAAACGTTCTACGTTTGCTCACTTCTTGTTGGAAAGACATAGTCGCCCTTTGCTGATCTAAAGCGTAAAAAGGGCAAGTAGATAATACTTGCCCTTGAATTCTGTGTGCGGATTATACAGAAAGCGTATCACTTTCTAAAGGGTCAGTTTACACCCTATTTTTTGGCTAATTTTGTGATTAGCTATCTAGTTAGCGAAAAGACGTAACATGACTAGCTAAAAGACATAAAAAGATAGCTCATAATGATGGCATCTTCGTTGCCTTGTTTAGTTGGATAATAGTTACGACGGCGATCAACTTCGTTGAAGCCTGCCTTTTCGTAAAGATTAAACGCGTTCACATTACTTTCGCGAACTTCTAGCCAAGCACTTTCCGCGTCAGCTTGCTCACACATATCAAGGAAATGTTCCGTTAACGCTTTTCCATACCCTTTGCCTTGCTGGCTTGGGTCTACCGCGATATTAAGCAATGTGACTTCGCCAACGATGTTTTGCGCGAAGAAATAGCCCACCACTTGTCCATCAACTTCAAGGACATGATGACAAGCGCCTCGGCTATCAAGATCTCGGATCATATTTTCAGACCAAGGGTAAGAATGCGCGGCCTGCTCTATCTTCCAAATGGCGTCTAGGTGTTGTTGTGAAGTCGGTAAAAATTGATTAGTCATAAGCACAAATTTGTTGCCATAAGTCGCGGCGGTGTTGGTTGTTACCGTTAATGTCAGACAGTAATGGCGATTGAAGTGTTTTAGCCTTCAGCTCTTGAGCCGACTCACAACCAGCAAACCATATCCACTCAACCGAACCTAAATCCACAGTAGACAAGTGTTGCGGTTGAAGGTGTAAAGCCTGAGATAAGTCGAGCTTGATACTTTTGAGTACTCGCTCAAACATCACGGCGAGATCTTCCTGAGGTTTTTCAGGCGAAACCAACAGTAACTTGCAATCGCTCGAGAGCGGAGTCAATTCAGATTCATAACCTGCTAAACGCTCTGGGTGACTTAGTTCCCATTGGCTAATGCCCATCTCATGTAGGTATTGCGCGTGTGTTTGTGACATATCTAGCGGTAGTAACCTTAAGTTTATTGGAGCCAAAGTTTATTGAAACCAGAAGTTTGTTAGAACTAGTTTTGTGAAAGCTGCCTCTATTGAAAGAGCGCTTATTAGAGCAGGGCTGATACTAACAAAAAATAAAGGAGCATCAAGCTCCTTTATTTAGACTAAATCAGTTTGTATCTTGTTGCGTGATAAATCAGCTTATAAGTCGTTGAACTCGGGGCTGTAAGCAATCTCACCAGCATGTCCAGCAAACGCACCGTTTACCAATTCAATCGCTTGGAAAGCACCTTCAGGCACATCCCAAACACAACTCAGGCCAAACTCGCTCGCAGCCTTGAAACCAAAGCGGCTGTAATAAGCAGGGTCACCCAACACAACGCAAGCTGGGTAACCAAAATCAACCAAAGTGGAAAACGCATCTTCAACTAGAGATTTGGCAATGCCTTGGTTGCGGAACTCTTCTTTCACAGCGAGAGGCGCAAGCCCTTGCCAGTTATGATCGTCGCCATCAAGAGTGATAGGGCTAAACATCAGGTGACCAACCACCTCGCCTTCATCAGAACAAGCCACCAGCGATAGCGTTAAATGGCTATTCTCACGCAAGCTCATAACCAAGTTAGCTTCTGCATCTGTTTCAAAAACAGATTTCAATAAACGATCAATGACAAGTATATCTGCCGGTGCTTCAGTTCGAATAAGCATTCATTACCTCACTTTGTGTATCTGGGGATTGTACTCCCTTCTGCACAAAATCAGCTAATTGATTTAACAAAGTTTTCATAGGAGTCGGCAATAAGTCCAAATCTACGCTATCCATCAAGTTTTTAACTTCTAAACCGAGCTCGGTATCGCCTTCAATAGACAGTCTACGTTGGAAGAAAAGCGTATCTGGGTCTTCTTTACGCCCCGCAATCAACACAAGATCGTTAAGATTGCCGCTAAAGCTTACATCTTCAACCACCTCTTTATCAGCTACAACCAGTTGCTCATTTTTGTAGCTAATACACCAACTTAACCCCATGTCTTTTATTGAGACTTTCAGCCATTTGTCTTCTAAAAACTCAAAGTCACCGTCCTCTAAAGCTTCCTTGAATACATTCTTAAGCGCCTCCAATAAGGCTCTTTTTTGTACTGTTTTAGGCAATAACTGGACTGGAGATCGCAAAATTGATGCGGCATTTTGAACTAGTTGAGTGCGAATCTTGTTTATCACGTGACTTATCCGTAACTTTGTCAATAATATGGAATGCATCATAGATGATGTTGAGATCTCAGTTACTGTTATGTATCAAATTAACTTCTGTTTGATACTCGACCTTTAATATCCTGAAAATCACAGTTATAGTAACTCAGGTAATGAGAATTACAGCGGATCGCTGCACTCACAGGTAAATATCGATAGCCACACAAAAAGTAATAAATATTTATCGATAGTGAATATTCAAGCTCTTGGAGAATTGGTAGTACTTTGATGCCTCCCCAACAACTACAACATTGGTTTACCCAGCTAACTGCAAATAGTCCGTTCTTTTTTGCAGTACTTGATGCTCAACATAACTATTTTATGGTGAATGAGCGTTACTGCGATATTGCTGGTTTGAGTCAACCAGAGCTTGCAGGCATGAATGATCGCCAAACATTGGGCGAACAGTTCTACCAACATCTCAAGCCTTACTATGAGCGTGCATTCAGTGGCGAAACGATTGAGGCCGAAGTCACCCTCAACGAAACAGACCTCGATACCAGCCTTCATTTCAGCCTATCTCCGCTTACCAATGGCAACAAAACCGACTACATCGTCTTTCACGCCTTCGACACATCAGAAAACCAAGTACTTGTCCGTTCTTTAGAAGAATCCGAAGCCAAATTCCACAAACTATCTCAACTACTTCCAGATGGATTACTGCTCGTTGAAAGTGACTACATCTTGTCATCTAACCCAGCAGCAGCGCGCTTGCTTGGCTTTAACTCAACCACAGAGTTAATTGGTGAAGAGTTGGGACGCCTATTTATCGATGAACAAACCAAAACAGTCTTCAATAATAACCTCAGCTCTATTATTTCTGAGTCTGGTTTGGTTTGCTTAACGGGTGCACGATGCGGCTTTGAACGTAAGGTTCAGCTCAACATCGACTCCACCACTGTTCTTGGAAGCAACACTCAGTTGGTGCTTATCCAAGACGCACAAGAAACCGCAAAACAATACACACCGGCAAACAGTGAAGATGCCTACATCGATGCACTGACCAAGCTCTACAACCGAGTTGGGTTTACTAAGCGTCTTGAGCAGTTCATTCACAACGATACGCCGGTGGTGATGCTCTACTTAGACATTGATAACTTCAAGAATATCAATGACTCACTTGGTCATCACATCGGTGACAAGGTGATAAAAGAGGTCGCTTCGCGCCTTAAACGCTTACTGCCTCGTAAGGCCGTGATTGGGCATTTAGGCGGGGATGAGTTTGGTATTATCTTGCCAGAACCTGAACATCAGCGAACACCTGAAATGCTCGCTGAAAAGATCATATCCCTTATCAACCAACCCTTCGATCTTCACCACTTTAGCAAACGCTTAGCCTGCTCAATTGGTAGCGTGAGCTTTCCTCAAGATGGGACTGATGCTCGTATCTTGCTGCAAAATGCAGACACAGCAATGTATGAAGCCAAAGATCGTGGTCGCAACCGCCTGATCAAGTTCAACGAACAGATGAACAAAGAAGCGCGCATGCGACTGTGGCTTGAGATAGAGCTACAAAAGGCGCTGCAACAAAATGGACTTGAGGTTTGGTATCAACCTAAGGTCAATGCCCGTGACTTCACCATTAACGGCGCTGAAGCTCTAGTACGTTGGAAGCACCCTGTCGAAGGTTATATCAGTCCTGCTGCGTTCATTCCTGTGGCAGAGCGAGCTGGACTTATTGAACAACTTGGCCGAGTGGTAATGCGTGAAGTGTTTGCTACGGTTAAGCGCTGGAAGATGCAAGGTATCCTTCCAGGTCGTGTCGCGATCAACCTATCTCCAGAACAGTTTGGTAACCCAAAGCTGATTGATTATATGGAAAAATTGCTGCGTTCGACCGAGCTTGATCCAAGTGCGATTACGTTTGAGCTAACGGAAAGCGCGGTAATGAGTGATAGTGAACACACACTTCAAATGCTTAACGCCATCAAGAAACTTGGCTTTGCTCTCTCCATCGATGATTTTGGTACTGGTTACTCTTCACTGTCTTACCTTGCTCGCTTCCCAATTGATGAGCTAAAGATAGACCGTGCTTTCATCTCCGATATCGATACCCTACCAAAGCAAATCACCGTAATTGAAAACATCATCAACCTGGGTAAGTCTCTCGATTTAACTGTGGTTGCTGAAGGTGTCGAAACTAGTGAGCAAGCGACTCTGCTGTCTAATCTCAACTGTAGTTCGATTCAAGGCTTCCACTTCTACCGTCCGCAACCAAAACAAGATGTCGAAGAGTTGTTTGCCCAAAACCGCCGCCATAAAAATTAAGTACCTCATATTTAAACCAAGCCAACATGTAAAACGGTCACTCGTCAGTACCTCAAACGGAGTAAAAGCAGATTTATCCATCTAAACCTGCCTTACATCAATTCCGTCATTCACAATTCTTCATAAAATGCTCGCTTCAACTCAATTCTACTGGTAGTGAGCAAATGGAACTCTTATGCCCAGCGGGTAACTTACCTGCTTTGAAAACCGCTATTGATTGTGGTGCGGATGCTGTCTATATCGGATTCAAAGACGATACCAATGCCCGACACTTTGCAGGCCTAAACTTTGCGGGTAAAAAGCTCGATCGTGCTGTGCAGTATGTGCATGACCACAACAAGAAAATTCATGTTGCCCTAAACACGTTTGCTCACCCAAATGGCTTCGACCGTTGGACCAATGCCGTAGACAACGCTGCTGCGCTAGGTGTCGATGCACTGATCATCGCAGACATCGCGGTGCTTGAGTACGCAGCAAACAAATATCCAGATCTAGAACTGCATCTATCGGTACAAGCATCAGCGACCAATGCCGCTGCTATCGACTTCTACCATAAAAACTTCAATGTTAAGCGTGTGGTACTGCCGCGTGTATTATCGATCCATCAGGTCAAACAGCTTTCTCGTAATATCACTTCTGACGTTGACCTTGAAGTATTCGCTTTCGGTAGTTTGTGCATCATGGCAGAAGGTCGTTGCTACCTCTCTTCATACATGACTGGCGAATCACCAAATACGGTTGGCGCTTGCTCTCCTGCGAAATACGTTCGCTGGCAAGAAACAGAAACAGGCCTCGAATCTCGCTTGAACGAAATCCTTATCGATAAATATGAAGCAGGTGAGAACGCAGGTTACCCAACGCTGTGTAAAGGCCGCTTTGAAGCAGAGATCGATGGTGAACGTAAGCGCTATCACGCACTTGAAGAACCAACCAGCCTAAACACGCTATCAATGCTGCCAGAGCTTTTCGCTGCCAATGTTGCTTCAGTGAAAATTGAAGGTCGTCAGCGTAGCCCTGCTTATGTAGAGCAAGTTACTCGTACGTGGCGCGCAGCCATCGACCGCTACTTAGCAAATCCTGAACAATACCAAGTAGAACAAGCTTGGAATGCGACACTGGCGAATGTATCGGAAGGTACACAAACCACGCTTGGCGCTTATCATCGTAAATGGCAATAGAGCCAAATGGAGAACTCAATGAAATACGCATTAGGCCCTCTACTTTATTTTTGGCCAAAACAAGACGTTGAAAGCTTCTATGAGCAAGCGAAATCAAGCTCTGCTGATATCATATATCTCGGTGAAGCCGTGTGTTCAAAGCGTCGTGAGATGAAAGCAAAACACTGGATGGACATCGCTAAAGAGCTGTCTGCTTCAGGTAAGCAAGTGGTACTGTCGACCATGGCGTTGCTCGAAGCGCCAAGTGAAGTCAACATCATGAAGAAGTACATCGATAACGGTGACTTCGCGATTGAAGCAAACGACGTGTCTGCAATTCAACTGGCCAGCGAAAGCAAAGTCCCTTTCGTGGTTGGTCCTGCGGTGAACACCTACAACGCACGCACGCTGAACTTGTTCTTGAAACAAGGTATGACGCGTTGGTGTATGCCGGTTGAGCTTTCTCGCGAATGGTTAAGTAACGTAATGACCCAGTGCGAAGAAATCAATATTCGTAATAAGTTCGAAGTAGAAGTATTTAGCCACGGCTACCTACCGCTTGCTTACTCAGCACGCTGCTTTACCGCTCGCGCTGAAAACAAAGCTAAAGACGATTGCGAAACCTGCTGTATCAAGTACCCAACAGGGCTACAAGTAGAAAGCCAAGAAGGCCAATCAGTATTCAACCTTAATGGTATCCAGACCCAATCGGGCTACTGCTACAACCTAGTCAATGATTTACCCAACATGCACGACCTGGTTGATGTGGTTCGCTTAAGCCCACTCGGCGTTGATACCTTCTCTGAAATTAATAACTTCAGAGCGAATGAACGCGGTCAAAACCCGATGAAGATTGAAAGCCGCCAATGTAATGGTTACTGGCATCAGCTTGCCGGTTTAGACGTCAAAAACATCTAAATACTATTTTCAAAACGAAGCGATTTTCAAAACTAAAAAGGTCTAGCACATGCTAGACCTTTTTAGTTCGTCTCAAGAAAATCGACCTATGCCGTTGCGGTTTCCATCGGCGAGGCGTCGAGCTTCTTTACGTCTTTGTAGAGCATCAC
The DNA here is from genome assembly GCF_041474985.1 of Vibrio sp. 10N.222.49.C9. Lineage (NCBI taxonomy): Bacteria > Pseudomonadati > Pseudomonadota > Gammaproteobacteria > Vibrionales > Vibrionaceae > Vibrio > Vibrio sp. 10N.222.49.C9. Next base: position 198,223 of record NZ_JBFRVD010000018.1, read on the forward strand.
CATTACCACCGCGCTCAACGCGATATTAGACAGTGGATATGCAATCCAGATCCCCGGCACACCGTACAACTTAGGCATAATGTACAAGAAAGGTAACTGGATCAGCATATTGCCTATCGTTACAAACATCGCCTTGCTGCCCTTGTTTACCGCTTGGTAATAAGCGCCCGCTACCACTAAGAAACCATCAAGCGCCAATGCAAACATGTGTAGTCGAATACCTAATACTGTGTACTCAACTAACTGAGGTTCGTCCGAGTTAAAGACTGATACAAACTCACGTGGGAATGCGTTCAGAAGCAGCACGAACGCCACACCAATCAATACCGAACTCAGCATCGCAATCTTAAGTAACTTACGAATGTTCGCTTGGTTACGCGCACCATGGTTGTAGCTCACCAAAGGTTGCATGCCATTGGCGATACCTTCAGCCGTGAGATAATAAACCGTCACGATGTAGCCCAAAATCGCGTAAGCACCAATCATCAACTGGTCGCCATATTGGGAGAACAACGCATTGTGCAGCGCCACCATCATCGAACCATAAGCGTACATAAAGAAGCTTGATGTACCAATGGCGAAGATCTGTGGGATAACCGATAGCTTCAGTCGTAACTCATTCCAACGTAAGCGTAAATTTGCTCGACGTGAAAAGAAGTAAGCCAGACCTAAGCCCGTTACCACAAATTGTGCGATAGCTGTTGCTAGTGCCGCGCCCATCAACTCCCAACCATACAGAGCGATAAACAGGTAATCGAGTACGATATTAATCACAGCACCAACGATCATCAATATCGTCGCTAAATTAGGGCTGTCATCGTTACGCAGTAGAAACGGCATCGCGATCGAACCTAGCGTGAAGACACTAGCACCAATCAGAATGTGTAAGTACTGCAAGCCAAGTTCATACACTCGCCCTTCAGCGCCCTGCCAAAGCAAGAAGTTATCAGCAAACAAAAACAGCAATGCGGAGACAATAGGCGTTATCGCTAACAACAAGGTTAAGCCCGTTGCTAAGATCTGCTTAGCGCCTTGAGTATCTTTTTCACCTTGGCGAATCGAGACCAGTGCACCTGTACCCACGCCCACCAACATACCAATACCGAGAATCGAACCAATCACAGGCCACGCAACATTGATACCTGCAAGTCCATCAGCCCCCACATAGCGGCCAATGAAAATGCCATCCACCACTTGGTACAGGCCATTAACCAACATGGCTGCCACGGTAGGGATTGTGTATCGCCAAAACTGACGACTAATTGAGTTACTCATTTCTTACTCTACTTTCATTTGTGAGTCGCATATCAACAAGATATGACTCGAAAAATTAGTTAACAAGGCTAACTAAATATCTAAATTATTTACTTCAAAGCTTTATTTAATAATAGGTTTAGCTGCTGAGATTCTTGCTCAGACAAACGACTTTCCAGTATTTGTGCCATGACCTGATAGATCTTACTTTCTTCTTCTAAGCCGACTTCAGCTTTGCTGGTCAGTACAACCAACTTAGACCTCGCATCTTCGAGCGAAGCTTTACGCTCAACAAGCCCCTTTCTCTCTAGTCTCTGAACCATAGTGGTTGCTGAAGGCTTGGTCACCTGCATCTCAATTGCAAGATCAGTCAATCGGATCGGTTCAGGAGAGGATTGAATGACCTTCAAATAGTCATACTCGTTAAAGCTCAATTGGCAAATAGGATCTTCATTTACCTGAGTTCGCCATATCTTTGAAGCAAAACGCTCAATCTTTTCTAAATTCTGGTTTAGCATACTCACCCAATCAAAGAATAGCATTTAGTTAGCAAGGCTAACTATTTTAGTGTTGTTTAAATAAAAAGCAATCAAAACGAGATGAAGATCATAAAAAAACCGCTGACAGGCAGCGGCTTCTCGGAGTCAAAATGTATTGCTTACTTAGCGCTGGCTTCTTCTTCAGCCTCAGCTAACTTAACTTGTGCTAAGTGCTCGGCTTTAAGCGTGGTGAAGATACGGCTTAGCTCTAAGAAAGAGTAACGGTGCTCTACATATTCATACACGTTGAAAGAGACTGACAACTTGTACAAAGAGATCGCATTCGCGTAGTCACCATTCATATGGTAACGCTTAGCAAGGTAGAAGTACGTCTCTGTTAGACGCTGCGCTAGTAACGTGTTGTCACGAGTACCGGTTAAGATCGCCTTAAAAGCCTGCTCTTCAGTAATGTCATCAAGCATAATCGCGACTAATACCCAGCCCCACTGCTCATCGCGACTCTCGTAACGTTTTTGTAAATCAAGCTTAGCTTGCTCTGGCGTTAGCTCATGCTGAATGATGTACAACCACAGAGCGCGAAACGGATCGCTAGGATCATCGGCATAGTGCTTCATCATCTCTTCATTAGCTAAGTCGTAACGTTCGCCATAATAAAGCGCGATAGAACGGTTTCTTTCTGCGTAAGAGTTTGCAGGATCAAGCTCTAACGTAGAATCAAAAGATTCATAAGCCGCATCAAACTCCCCTACCTGCGTAAAGTAAACACCCAAAAGATTGAAGATATCAGGTTGAGCTGGGTTCAATGAAAGAGATTGGTTGAAGTCGAGACGCGCGAGATCACGCAGGCCAACACTGTCGTAGTAGTTACCACGTTCAAACAGCATCTTAGCTCGAACTTCATCGTTCAAATCTGGGCGCTGTAATAACTGACTAAGACGTGCAATTTGAACTTCTTGCTGAACGCTTGGTTGCAGTGGCACTGCCATCGGTGGATAAACCCAACGTGAGGCGTTATCTGATGTTGTCGCACAACCTGTTAGTACAAGCAGTAAACACATACTCGCGGTTTGAAACCATTTCACAAATAATTACTCCTGTTATGACCGCAATAAAAAAGGGGAGCGATATGCTCCCCTTTATAACATGCTTTGTTGACGATAGGTTAGAAATCACTAAAAAGCGATATCACCATCGACACACTGAGAATTACTCAGCAGCAGGTGCTTCGCCTTCAGCTGGCGTTTCAACTGCTTCTTTCATGCTTAGACGTACACGGCCTTGACGGTCAATTTCAAGAACCTTAACAGGAACTTCTTGACCTTCAGTTAGGTAGTCAGACACTTTCTCAACGCGCTTGTCAGCGATTTGAGAGATGTGTACTAGACCATCTTTACCTGGAAGGATAGTAACGAATGCACCGAAGTCAGCTAGACGAGCAACTTTACCTTGGTAAATGCGGCCAACTTCAACTTCAGCTGTGATCTCTTCGATACGACGGATAGCTTCTTTAGCAGCTGCGCCTTCAGTAGCAGCAATCTTGATTGTGCCATCGTCTTCGATTTCGATTGTAGTACCCGTTTCTTCACAAAGAGCACGGATAACTGCGCCGCCTTTACCGATAACATCTTTGATCTTATCAGAGCTGATTTTCATTGTGTGGATACGTGGAGCGAATTCAGAGATATCTTCACGAGCACCAGAGATAGCTTCATCCATTACAGAAAGGATGTGCTTACGTGCACCTTGCGCTTGGTTAAGTGCAATTTGCATGATCTCTTTAGTGATACCTTCGATCTTGATGTCCATTTGAAGTGCAGTGATACCAGCGTTAGTACCTGCTACTTTAAAGTCCATGTCACCTAGGTGATCTTCGTCGCCAAGGATGTCAGAAAGAACAACGAAATCGTCGCCTTCTTTAACAAGACCCATTGCGATACCTGCAACAGAAGCTTTGATTGGAACACCAGCATCCATAAGCGCTAGAGATGTACCACATACAGAAGCCATTGAAGAAGAACCGTTAGATTCTGTGATTTCCGATACAACACGAACTGTGTATGGGAATTCTTCAACAGAAGGCATTACTGCTTGGATACCACGTTTAGCAAGCTTACCGTGACCAATTTCACGACGCTTAGGAGAACCAACGAAACCAGTTTCACCTACACAATATGGAGGGAAGTTGTAGTGTAGAAGGAAGTTGTCTTTCTTCTCACCCATTAGGCTATCGATGATTTGAGCATCACGTTGTGTGCCAAGCGTTGCAGTAACAAGTGCTTGAGTTTCACCACGAGTGAATAGAGAAGAACCGTGTGTACGTGGAAGAACACCAGTACGTACGTCTAGCGCACGAACCATGTCTTTTTCACGGCCATCGATACGTGGGTTGCCAGCGATGATGCGGCTACGTACTACGTTTTTCTCTAGAGAACCAAGCATGCCGCGGATTTCGCGCTCATCTAGGTTTTCGTCTTGTGCGATTAGAGCTTCAACAACGTCGTTCTTGATTGCGCCAACTTGCTCGTAACGAGCCATTTTCTCAGTGATCTGGTACGCGTCAGATAGACGAGTTTCAGCAAGTTCAGCAACTTGAGCTTTAAGCTCAGTGTTAACTGCTGGTGCTTCCCAGTTCCAAGATGGAGTTGCAACTTCAGCAGCAAACTCGTTGATTGCTTTGATTACAACTTGCTGTTGGTCGTGACCGTAAACAACAGCTGAAAGCATTTCTTCTTCAGATAGGTTATCTGCTTCAGATTCAACCATAAGTACTGCGCCTTCTGTACCAGACACAACTAGGTCTAGTTTAGAGTTTTCAAGCTCAGTATTTGATGGGTTAAGAACAAGTTCGCCGTCGATGTGACCAACACGTGCAGCACCGATAGGACCATTGAATGGAGCACCAGAGATAGCAAGCGCAGCAGATGTTGCGATCATAGTGATCATGTCTGGGTTTACGTCAGGGTTGATAGAAACAACCGTAGCGATAACTTGAACTTCGTTTTTAAACGCACTTGGGAAAAGTGGACGAATTGGACGGTCAATCAGACGAGCTGTTAGTGTTTCGCCTTCAGATGGACGACCTTCACGCTTGAAGAAACCACCAGGGATTTTACCCGCAGCGTATGTACGCTCTTGGTAGTTTACTGTTAGTGGGAAGAAGTCTTGACCTGCAACTGCTTCTTTCTTAGCAACAACAGAAACGAATACTGAAGTATCGTCCATAGTCGCCATTACAGCAGCAGTAGCTTGACGTGCAATTACGCCCGTTTCTAGAGTAACGGTGTGGTTACCGTACTGGAACGATTTTACAACTGGTTTTTCAAACATTGTATATCCTTAGCTCTAAAGTCAGACTTTAGATTAAGTGAATAATGACTCAAGACATTACCAATCGCGACTAGTGAAAAGGGACTTAGGATGGTGACTCTTTGTATGTGTTCATACGCCGAATTAAGACCAAATCCGCCTTTGAATAGTCGCGACCTATTGGCCGACATCTGTGACTGTAATCTCTTGAGAGGTTGATTGCCAAACGCTGAAAACGCTATAGGCGGGCGTAGTATAAACTATTTTTATTAGGAGATATATTTCCTATCAGAAAAAGCCAGATGATATTCTGAGCATCCAGCCTAGCATTTTCTTACAGGCACAAAAAAAGGAGCATAAATGCTCCTTTTCTTCAAACTGTCTTTGCAGACATCGCTATTAGCGACGTAGGCCTAGACGCTTGATTAGGTCTTGGTAACGAGCAAGGTTTTTGCCTTTCAAGTAATCAAGAAGCTTACGACGGCTAGAAACCATACGTAGTAGACCACGACGGCTGTGGTGATCGTGTTTGTGCGCTTTGAAGTGACCTTGTAGGTGGTTGATAGAAGCAGTAAGTAGTGCTACTTGTACTTCTGGTGAACCTGTGTCGCCTTCAGATTGTGCGTATTCTGCAACGATTGCTGCTTTAGTTTCTGCATTCAGAGACATAATTCTCTCCTGATAAGAGTAAGTTTATATTTGTAGCAGCCAATCTCTGATTCAGCCGCTACGCGAGCCGAGGATTATAGGGAAGTTTGTCAGTTGGTGCAATAACAATCGAACCCATTAAAAACGAAAAAAGCGAACCACCTAAATTAGGCGTTCGCTTTCTATCTTATTTGCTCACTTTTCACGACTCAGCGCTAAGATCCGATGTAAGCGCTACGCTTGTGGCTCTTCATCTCTGAAAACAACCAAACGCTTCGGTGCAACTCGGCCATCTTCAGCAATCTGAGCTACGCCGACAAACAGCTTCTCTTCGCCACTTGTCATACGAACCGTGCCTTCAGTTGGCGCACCAGCAACCTGAACTGGCATACCGTGCTGAACTAGGTCAGTCAGTTCCGCGTTCAGGTTTACTTCTGGTAAGTCTTCAACGGCAGTGTCCATTGGCATCAGCAGTGGATCAAGCAGCTCTTTCGGTGCAATTTCTTGCGCCTGTGCTTGCTCTAGGATCTCGTTTAACTGCTCCAAAGTCACCATACGCTCGTATGGGTACTTTGCGACACCTGTACGACGAAGCATGGTCACGTGAGCACCACAACCTAGCATTTCACCAAGGTCGTCGGTAATTGTGCGGATGTATGTGCCTTTCGAACAATGCACTTCCATTTCAACTTCATCACCTTCAAAGCGAAGCAGTTCAATAGAGTACACAGTGATCTTACGAGACTCACGAGGAACCTCGATACCTGCACGTGCGTATTCGTACAAAGGCTTACCTTGATACTTCAATGCCGAAAACATTGATGGTATCTGATCGGTTTCACCCTTGAAGCTCGCAATGCAACGTTCAAGCTGTTCTTGAGTCACGTTAACATCACGTGTCTCTACCACTTCACCATCAGAGTCAGAGGTATTGGTACGCTCACCAAGCTTAGCGATAACAACGTAGCGCTTATCAGAATCTAGAAGAAACTGAGAGAACTTCGTTGCTTCACCAAGACAAATTGGCAGCATGCCAGTCGCAAGAGGATCCAGAGCACCGGTGTGCCCTGCCTTCTCTGCAAAGTAAATACGCTTTACTTTTTGCAGTGCATCATTAGACGAAATGCCAGTCGGCTTATCTAATAGAATTACCCCGTTGATAGGGCGACCTTTACGACGGCGAGCCATTACTCTTCGCCCTTAGACTGAGTTTCGTCAGTGCGGCCAGCTTCTTCTTGCTTACGCTTGTCGTCGTTCAGAACTTCACTTACTAGGTTAGACATACGCATGCCTTCTACTAGTGTGTTGTCGTAAGTAAAACGAACTTCAGGCGTTAGACGGTGGCGAATACGCTTACCAAGAGCCATACGAACTGGCACTTCATGCTCTTTAAGAGCTTTAAGGCATGATTCCGGTGTTTGCTCACCAACACATAGGAAAGTCACGAACACTTTTGCGTAAGCAAGGTCACGAGACACTTCTACGTCTGAGATAGTTACCATACCAATACGTGAGTCACGAACTTCACGTTGTAGGATAAGCGCAAGCTCTTTTTGAAGCTGCTGAGACACACGTTGTGTGCGGCTAAATTCTTTTGACATTTTCTTTTCTCACTTAGAAAGATGGGGGGCTTGGTAATAACCAGCCCCCCATGGTGTATTCAACAACCGATTACTTATTACCTTTACTAGTAATGTTAGTAACCTTAGTCAATATGTCGAGTCGTACAGACTGATTAGTCTAGAGTACGTTTAACCTCAACGATTTCGAATACTTCGATCTGGTCACCAACGCGAACGTCGTTGTAGTTCTTAACGCCGACACCACACTCGTAACCGTTCTTAACTTCTTGAACGTCATCTTTAAAGCGACGAAGTGACTCTAGTTCACCTTCGTAGATAACAACGTTTTCACGAAGTACACGGATTGGGTTGCTACGCTTAATCGTACCTTCAGTCACGATACAACCAGCGATTGCACCAAGTTTAGGCGACTTAAATACGTCACGAACTTGTGCAAGACCAATGATCTCTTGACGGAATTCAGGAGCAAGCATACCGCCCATCGCCTGTTTAACTTCGTCAATTAGTTGGTAAATGATTGAGTAGTAACGTAGATCTAGGTTTTCGTTCTGAACCGTGTTACGCGCAGTTGCGTCAGCACGAACGTTGAAACCAAGGATGATAGCGTTAGAAGCTGCAGCAAGCGTTGCATCAGTTTCAGTAATACCACCAACACCAGAACCTACGATGTTCACTTTCACTTCGTCAGTTGACAGTTTCAGTAGAGAGTCAGCAATCGCTTCTACAGAACCTTGAACGTCAGCTTTAAGTACCACGTTAAGCTCAGCAACTTCGCCAGCCGTCATGTTCGCGAACATGTTCTCTAGTTTCGCTTTTTGTTGGCGAGCTAGTTTAACATCACGGAATTTACCTTGACGGTAGTTCGCAACTTCACGTGCTTTACGCTCATCACGTACAACAGTCGCTTCATCGCCTGACGAAGGAACACCAGAAAGACCTAGAATTTCTACAGGAATAGATGGACCTGCAGTTTCGATGTCTTTACCGTTTTCATCACGCATTGCACGAACACGGCCGTACTCTTGACCACAAAGAACGATATCGCCTTTGTTTAGAGTACCAGACTGTACTAGTACTGTTGCAACTGGACCACGACCTTTATCAAGACGAGATTCAACAACAACACCAGACGCCATGCCTTCTTTAACCGCTGTAAGTTCAAGAACTTCAGACTGAAGAAGGATAGCTTCTAGAAGACCATCGATGTTTGTACCCTGTTTAGCAGAGATGTGAACGAAGATGTTCTCACCACCCCATTCTTCAGGGATAACGTCGTATTGAGCTAGCTCATTCTTAACGTTGTCTGGGTTTGCACCCTCTTTATCGATCTTGTTCACAGCAACAATCAGAGGAACGCCTGCCGCTTTCGCGTGCTGGATTGCTTCGATTGTTTGTGGCATTACGCCATCGTCTGCTGCAACTACAAGTACAACGATATCTGTCGCTTGAGCACCACGAGCACGCATAGCTGTAAACGCCGCGTGTCCAGGAGTATCAAGGAAAGTGATCATACCGTTGTCAGTATCTACGTGGTAAGCACCAATGTGCTGCGTGATACCGCCAGCTTCGCCAGAAGCAACGTGTGCTTTACGAATGTAATCAAGTGTTGAAGTTTTACCGTGGTCAACGTGACCCATGATAGTAACAACAGGAGCACGACCTTCAGCGATAGCATCGCTATCACGGTCAGCTAGTACTGCTTCTTCAAGTTCGTTTTCTTTACGTAGGATTACCTTGTGACCCATTTCTTCAGCAACAAGTTGTGCTGTTTCTTGGTCGATCACTTGGTTGATAGTCGCCATAGCGCCCATCTTCATCATTACTTTGATAACTTCAGTTGCTTTAACTGACATTTTGCTAGCCAGTTCAGAAACAACGATAGTTTCGCCGATAGCAACGTCAGATTTAGCAACAGTTGCTGACTTATCGAAGCCTTGCTGCATTGAAGTTGGTTTAGCAAGCTTACCTTTACCGCCACGACCACGCTGGTTACGACCACCACGGTTGTTTGCAGGTTGGTTAGCAGGAGCTGCTTTCTTCTTGCGACGACGAGGTGCTTTCTCATCTTTCTTATCTGCCGCATCTTCAGCTTCACGAGCGTAAGTAGAAGTAGTCACATGGTAATCCGCAGATTTCTCTTGCTCTTTCTTCTTCTTCTCTTCTTCAGACCAACGTTCTTGGTTCTCTTCTGCTAACTTACGAGCTTCTTCAACAAGCTTAGCTGCTTCAGCTTCTGCTTTACGAGTTGCTTCTAGCTCTTGACGAGCTTTAAGTTCATCCGCTTCTTTTTTCGCTTGTGCGTTAGCGTCTGCATTTTTTGAATTCATGTCTTTTTTAGCCTTTTCAGCTTGTGCGCGTTGAGCCTTCTCTTCAGCTTCACGTTTTGCATCCGCTTCACGTGTTACTTTTTCTTCAGCTTCGCGCTGTGCTTTCTCTGCAGCATCACGTTTCGCTTGCTCTTCAGCATCGCGTTGTGCTTTCTCTTCCGCTTCACGATTAGCTACTTCCTCAGCTTCACGTTTCGCTTCATCTTCAATAGTGCTGCGCTTCACGTAAGTACGCTTTTTACGTACCTCTACTTGAACATCCTTACTCTTACCGCCTCCAGCGGCAACACTTAGCGTGCTGCGGGTCTTGCGTTGAAGAGTTAAACGAGTCGGTTCTGTTTCGCCTGAAGTATCGCCGTGCTCCTTTTTAAGGTGCGTTAGCAATGTTTGCTTCTCTGAATCAGTCACTTGATCCGACCCTGCTTTCTTCATGCCTGCATCAGCAAGTTGTTCAATTAAGCGGTCAACTGGCGTACCAATCTCTTCACTCAGTGCTTTAACTGTTAATTGTGTCATACCGCTTTCTCTCCTTGCTGAATTATTCTTCGTCGCCGAACCAACAGATGTTACGCGCAGCCATAATTAGCTCGCCTGCACGCTCTGCAGTTAGGTCTTCGATGCCTTCTAGTTCATCAACGCCTTGGTCAGCTAGGTCTTCCAGTGTCGCAACGCCTTTTGCTGCTAGCTTGTAAGCCATTTCACGCTCAAGACCTTCAAGTGCAAGTAAGTCTTCAGCAGGCTCAACACCGTCGAAAGTTTCTTCTTTCGCTAGCGCTAGAGTAGTCAGTGCGTCTTTTGCGCGGTTACGTAGTTCTTCAACGATACCTTCGTCTAGACCGTCTACTTCAAGAAGCTCGTTCACAGGAACGTATGCTACTTCTTCAAGCGTAGAGAAGCCTTCTTCAACAAGCATTTGAGCAAAGTCTTCTTCAATGTCTAGGTGCTTCATGAAGTTTTCAATAGAAGCAACTGCTTCTTCTTGGTGCTTCTTCTCAAGATCAGCAACAGTCATTACGTTCAGTTCCCAACCAGTAAGTTGAGACGCTAGACGTACGTTTTGACCGCTACGGCCAATCGCTTGTGCTAGGTTATCCGCTTCAACAGCGATATCCATAGAGTGTGCGTCTTCATCAACGATGATTGAAGCAACATCAGCAGGAGCCATTGCGTTGATTACGAATTGAGCCGGGTTATCATCCCAAAGAACGATATCAATACGCTCACCACCAAGATCGTTAGAAACAGCTTGTACACGTGCGCCACGCATACCAACACACGCACCAACTGGGTCAATACGTTTGTCGTTTGTTTTCACAGCGATTTTAGCACGAGAACCAGCGTCACGTGCAGCACCTTTAAGTTCAATTAGCTCTTCACCAATCTCAGGCACTTCAACACGGAATAGTTCAGCTAGCATTTCTGGCTTCGAACGAGTAACGAAAAGCTGGAAACCACGAGCTTCTGGTTTAACTGCGTAAAGAAGACCACGAACACGGTCACCTGGACGGAAGTTTTCACGAGGAAGTTGGTCATCACGAAGGATTACCGCTTCAGCGTTGTTACCTAGGTCTAGAATAATAGTGTCACGGTTAACTTTCTTAACTGCGCCAGTTACTAGCTCGCCTTCGTTATCGATGAACTGCTCAACGATTTGAGCGCGTTCAGCTTCACGTACTTTCTGTACGATAACTTGCTTAGCCGTTTGAGTCGTAATACGGTCAAACGTTACTGATTCGATATCATCTTCAATGAAACCGCCAAGTTCGATCTCTGGGTCATCGTACTTTGCAGCTTCAATAGAGATTTCTTTTGTTGGGAATTCAACTTCCTCAACAGCTTCCCAACGACGGAAAGTTTCGAAATCACCTGTTTTACGGTCAATTTCAACACGAACTTCAATTTCTAGTTCGCTTTTCTTTTTTGTTGCCGTTGCAAGCGCGATTTCAAGCGCTTCAAAAATACGCTCACGAGGAACTGCTTTCTCATTTGAAACAGCTTCTACTACCGCCAAAATTTCTTTGTTCATTAATCTAGCCTCTTAAGCTCTTCTCTCTAGGAGAACTAAAATTTAGGGATCAGGTTAGCTTTCGCAATATTGCTCAGGACGAATTCTTCTTCTTGTCCTTCAACCAATACTTTCACTGTCTCGCCTTCGATAGATTGGATATCACCTTTCCATTTACGACGGTTGCCGACAGCCATTTTCAAAACGATGCTTACCTCGTGACCAATAAATTGTTGGTAATGCTCTGCTTTGAACAGTGGTCTCTCTAAACCTGGTGAAGACACTTCAAGGTTATAAGCCACTGAAATTGGATCTTCAACGTCCATTACGGCACTTACTTGGTGGCTAACTTCAGCGCAATCATCTACATTGATACCGTTTGGTGAATCGATGTAAATACGTAGCGTTGAGTGCTCACCAGCACGAATAAATTCTAATCCAACTAACTCATAACCTGATGCTGCTACTGGAGCGTCAAGCATTTCAGTAAGTTGTCTTTCTAAACCAGTCATTTAACCACTCCAGAAACAAAAAAAGGGCTCAAAGCCCAATTTAAATTCCAAGCAAACATTATCTAAATACATTTACAAATGCTTAGATAACAAAAAACCCCGTATAAGCCGGGGTTTTTGTTGCTGGACCCTTATATGTTAAGTGCCATCACATTCGATATCGCACCTAACTCACAGTGAGGTTCACACTGTGCAAACTTGCTACCAATACAAGCTATATAATAGCATTGAAATTGGTTGCGGGAGCCGGATTTGAACCGACGACCTTCGGGTTATGAGCCCGACGAGCTACCAAACTGCTCCATCCCGCGTCCGACTTGCGAGCATTATACGCCCAACAAGATGTTTTACAAGTTTGTAAACATGGTGCCGAGAGAGGGACTCGAACCCTCACACCCTAAGGCACTAGCACCTCATGCTAGCGTGTCTACCAATTTCACCATCTCGGCATCAAATCTTTACAGATTATTGTGGAATTTCGTCGCCTTGCGCCGGAACTTCACTCACTGCATCATCAGCTTGTTGAATCACCTGACCTTGGGTCGGGTCAATCCATTGTGACTCAGTTTTATGTGTAGACATATTACCAAGCACTAAGCTAAGGATAAAAAATGTAGTTGCAAAAATTGCAGTCATTCGGGTAAGGAAATTTCCTGAGCCACCAGCACCAAACACAGTGTTTGAAGCGCCAGCACCGAAAGAGGCTCCCATATCTGCGCCTTTACCTTGTTGAATCAACACTAGGCCAATTACACCAAGCGCTGCCAACAGGTAAATCACAAGTAGAACTGTAAACATTTTTCCACCTATGTTCCTAATTGTTGAGCCAGCGCCGTTCAAAAAACTATTTTTAAGAACAAGGCTAGCGACCTCCTAACTGAAGGCCGAGCAATACTAGCGAATGCGACGATGGCTGACAAGGAGAATTTGCTAAAAAATAAGCCTTTACCAAGTGAATGGTCAAAAAAAGGTCAAAAGCGACACAAAACTCATTTACGTCTCTTTTGACCGTTATATCTTTTGACCGTGATATAAGTCAACCACTTCTAATCACAGGCGCTATTCGCTGCGCCAGCTAAGTAAAAGGTTAAATTAGCAGTTTGCTTTTACTGCATCTGCAATCTTAAGCGCTGATGCTTGAACAAGCTCTGCATCTTCGCCTTCAACCATGACACGCAGTAGTGGCTCGGTACCAGACTTGCGTAATAGCACACGACCTTTCTCGCCAAGCTCAGCTTCTACTTCAACAACCGCTGCTTTTACCGCTTCAGCTTCCAATGGGTTTGAATCTCCGCTGAAACGAACGTTTTCTAGAACTTGAGGGTATAACGTCATGCCCTGAGACAGCTCATTCAGCGTCATTTCACTATCAACAACTGAAGCCAACACTTGCAGAGCTGCAACGATAGCATCACCCGTCGTCACTTTATCTAGTAGGATAACATGCCCCGAATTTTCAGCGCCGATCTTCCAGCCTTTAGCAAGAAGCTGTTCCATTACGTAACGGTCACCAACAGCAGCACGAACAAACGGAATACCTAACTGCTTAAGGCCATTTTCCATACCAAGGTTGGTCATTAGTGTACCAACAACGCCACCTTTCAACTCACCGCGACGCAGTGCATCACGAGCAATGATGTAAGCGATTTGGTCGCCATCAACTTTGTTGCCTAGCTCGTCAACCATGATGATACGGTCACCATCACCATCAAAGCCAAGACCTAATGCCGCTTTTTCTTCAAGCACTTTTGCTTGCAGAGCACGTACATCCGTCGCACCGACTTCGTGGTTGATGTTAGTACCGTTTGGCTCAACACCAATCGCAACGACCTCAGCACCCAGTTCTTTAAATACAGCAGGAGCTATGTGGTAAGTCGCACCATGTGCACAATCGACAACAATTTTCATGCCAGCTAATGTCATTTTATGTGGGAACGTACTTTTACAGAACTCGATGTAACGGCCAGCCGCATCGTTCAAACGTACTGCTTTACCTAGCTCTGAAGAATCAACACATTCGATGTCTTTATCCAACTCTGCTTCAATTGCCAACTCGATATCGTCCGGCAGTTTTGTTCCCTCAGAAGAGAAGAACTTGATACCGTTATCGTAGTATGGATTGTGTGATGCAGAGATAACAATACCGGCTTCAGCGCGGAAGGTTTGAGTTAGGTAAGCCACAGCAGGTGTTGGCATTGGGCCAGTAAACGTAGCCTGAAGACCAGCAGCAGCAAGGCCAGCTTCTAGCGCTGACTCAAGCATGTAACCAGAGATACGAGTATCTTTACCAATGATGACTTTCTTTGTGCCTTGCTTCGCAAGAACACGACCCGCAGCCCAGCCAAGCTTCAGAACAAAATCAGGTGTAATCGGGTACTGGCCTACTTTGCCACGCACACCATCTGTGCCGAAATAACGTCTTTTATCAGACATAGTGATTTTCCTTAATTATATTTAGTGATTGTTGTTCATCACTTCGATTATTTTCATCGCTTCCAGTGTCTCCTCGACATCATGAACGCGAATAATTTGTGCGCCTTTCATCGCGGCAATCGTCGCGCAAGTGACGCTTGCGACCATGCAGTCGGCCGGAACCTTGTCTAGCAATTTAAAGATCATCGATTTTCTCGACATCCCCGCTAAAACAGGTAAGCCTAACGAATGAAACTTTTCAAGGTGCGCTAATAGGTGGTAATTATGCTCAATGGTTTTACCAAAACCAAAACCAGGATCCAGAATCAGCTGGTCTTTTGATATACCAACAGCCTCACAAGCCTCCACCCTTTCTTTAAAGAACGCTTCAACATCCATTAGGACATCATCGTAATTAGGGTTAGCTTGCATGGTTCTTGGCTGACCTTTCATGTGCATCAGGCAAACTGGCACATTAGCATCGGCGGCCGCTTCCAGAGCTCCGGGCTCTTGTAGTGCGCGCACATCATTGATCAAATCAGCCCCCGCTTCAACGGCTTGGCGCATCACTTCAGCTTTACTGGTATCAATGGAGATCCACACATCAAACTTAGCGCGAATTGCTTTAATGGCAGGAATAACGCGAGCGAGCTCTTCTTCTAAAGGTACATCAGGTGCTCCCGGGCGAGTTGACTCACCACCAATGTCAATAATGCTAACACCAGCTTGAATCATTCGCTCTGCTTGCAGTAGAGCACTATCTAATGAATTGAATTTTCCGCCATCAGAGAAAGAGTCAGGCGTAACATTGAGGATACCCATCACATGTGGGCGGTCTAAAACGAGCGTTTTATTGTGTGCTTTTAATATCATGGAAGGTGGGTCTTAAAGGTAAAAACATCTAGGGCTAGAAACAGAAAAACCCTGAGCGTACTCAGGGTTTTAATTTAAAGCTTAGCAATTAAGAATCTTTGTTTTGAGCATCATCTGCTTCAGATTTAGCTTCTTCAACTTTCGACTCTTCAGCTTTTGGTTCCGCTTTAGCTTCTTCTGCCTTAGCTTCAGGTTTTGCTTCTTCCTTTGTAGGTTCAGCTTTTACCTGATCACCCCACCCAGCTGGATCACGAATCTCTTGCTTACGCTCCATCAAGTCATCAATTTGACCTGCATCGATCGTTTCGAACTTCATTAGAGCGTCTTTCATCGAATGCATGATATCCATGTTATCTTCAAGAATCTTCTTAGCTCTATCGTAGTTACGGTCGATAAGAATACGAATTTCTTCATCGATCAGCTTAGTCGTATCGTCAGAAACATGTTTCGCTTGGCTCATACCACGACCTAAGAAAACTTCACCTTCTTCTTCAGCATATAGAAGAGGACCCAGTTTTTCAGAGAAGCCCCACTGCGTAACCATCTTGCGAGCAATATCAGTTGCACGTTCGATATCGTTAGACGCACCAGTCGAAACTTTGTCTTTACCGTAGATAAGTTCTTCAGCAAGACGACCACCGTACAAACTAGAGATCATTGATTCTAGATGTTGGCGAGACATGCTTACGCGGTCTTGCTCAGGTAGGTACATAGTTACACCAAGCGCACGACCACGTGGAATGATTGACACCTTGTACACTGGATCGTGTTCAGGTACCAAACGACCAACAATTGCGTGACCCGCTTCGTGGTAAGCCGTTGACTCTTTCACTTCTTCAGACATAACCATTGAACGGCGCTCTGCACCCATCATAATTTTGTCTTTCGCAAGTTCAAACTCAACCATAGATACATTGCGCTTGTTACCACGAGCAGCAAATAGCGCCGCTTCGTTCACAAGGTTCGCAAGATCTGCACCAGAGAAGCCTGGAGTACCACGAGCGATCAGCGATGGTTCAACATCACCTGATAGTGGCACTTTACGCATGTGTACTTTAAGAATCTGTTCACGACCACGTACATCAGGCAGACCAACCACAACTTGACGGTCAAAACGACCAGGACGAAGTAATGCAGGGTCTAGTACGTCTGGACGGTTAGTCGCAGCGATAACGATAATACCTTCGTTACCTTCGAAACCATCCATCTCAACCAGCATTTGGTTCAGTGTTTGTTCACGTTCATCGTGACCACCACCAACACCAGCGCCACGTTGACGACCTACAGCATCGATTTCATCGATAAAGATGATACAAGGTGCCGCTTTCTTCGCTTGTTCGAACATGTCACGCACACGAGATGCACCAACACCAACAAACATTTCAACGAAGTCAGAACCAGAGATAGTAAAGAACGGTACTTTCGCTTCACCGGCAATCGCTTTTGCAAGCAATGTTTTACCCGTACCAGGAGGACCAACCAACAGGATACCTGTCGGGATCTTACCACCTAGCTTTTGGAAGCGGCTTGGGTCACGAAGGTAGTCCACAAGCTCTTTCACGTCTTCTTTTGCTTCGTCACAACCAGCAACATCAGCAAACATCGTTTTGATTTGTTCTTCGCTCATCATTCGAGCTTTACTCTTACCGAAAGACATCGCGCCTTTACCGCCGCCGCCGCCTTGCATTTGACGCATGAAGAAAATCCATACACCAATCAGTAAGATCATTGGGAACCATGAGATGAAGATAGTGCCAAGCAGGCTCTGCTCTTCAGGTGGCGTACCCTGAACTTTTACGTTTTGATTAATTAAGTCATCAAGAAGCTTTTGATCATAAACAGGCATGTAAGTTACATACTTAGAACCACCACCACGACGTGTGAAAGTGATTTCGCTGTTATTGAACTGTGCGTCTTGAATCTGGCCTTGGCCAACTTCCTGTACAAACGTGGTGTAATCTACTGCTCTGCCGTTACTTTCCCCAGGGCCGAAGCTCTGGAATACCGACATCAACACTACCGCGATAACAAGCCACAGAATTAAATTTTTTGCCATGTCACTCAAGGTGTAAGCCTCTCGATAACTAATTGTAATTAAAGGTAGGGTACTACAGTTTGTAACCTGTAGCCATGTTGTTAACTCTCACTCTTGGAAGAGAATCGTTAACCTTTGTAACCAGTGGCTACGATAAACACTTCACGAGATCGAGCTCGAGAAGAGTCGGGTTTTCTAACTTTTACTGTTTTAAACATCTCGCGGACGTCCTTAACGTATTGGTCAAACCCTTCGCCTTGGAATACTTTTACAACAAAACTACCATTGGTAGCTAGAACTTGTCGACACATATCCAAAGCTAATTCAACTAAATACATAGCTCTTGGCTGATCCACAGAATTGTTGCCTGCTATATTAGGTGCCATATCTGACATCACGACATCAACCATGTTTGGTTGTATACGTTCCAACAAGGCATCTAGCACAGCTTCTTCGCGGAAATCGCCTTGTAAAAAGCTAACACCAGCAATCGGATCCATTGGTAACAAGTCACACGCAATGATTTGTCCGTTGTCTCCAACAATCTTAGCAGCATATTGAGACCAACCGCCAGGTGCTGCACCCAAATCCACAATGGTCATCCCAGGAGACAGCAATTTATCTTTCGTTTGAATCTCTTCCATTTTGAAATAAGCACGTGAACGATAGCCTTTCTTTCTTGCTTCATTTGCGTACTTGTCGTCGAAGTGTTCCTTCAACCAACGGCCTGAACTGGCCGAGTGTTTCTGTTTGCTCATTGGATACCTAAATTGGAGGAAAGTACTAATTGCTGAATAAATTATAGTCTTCAGCTTTAGATGGCGTTAAAATAGGTTTTTTCAACCCTAATAGTAAAGAAAATTGGCCGCGTAATGAACCTAAGTACCAAACAAAAGCAGCATCTAAAGGGCCTAGCTCACAGTTTAAAACCTGTTGTGCTAATGGGCGCAAATGGACTTACTGAAGCTGTTCTAGCGGAAATCGAATTAGCTCTAGACCACCACGAACTGATCAAGATTAAAGTTGCATCAGAAGACCGTGAGACTAAGCAACTGATTATCGATGCAATTGTACGTGAAACTAAAGCTGAGAAAGTACAGACTATCGGTAAAGTTCTAGTACTGTTCCGCCAGTCAGAAGCACGTAAAATCGAGATTCCACGTAAATAAGCGAGTTTGATATAAGCTAACTTCACTAATAGGAAGCCACAGCGCTTATCTTTTAGTGTAGCGTGAGAAACGAAAAAGGTCGCATTTAGCGACCTTTTTACTTATCAGAAACAAAGAAAATTCAATTAGATATATTCTACTTTGTCGATTTCGAAGTCTTTGTCACCACCAGGGGTAGAGATCATGACTTCGTCGCCTTCCATTTTACCGATAAGACCGCGAGCAATTGGCGATTTCACAGAAATGCGACCCGTTTTGATGTCTGCTTCGTCTTCTGAAACGATTTGGTAGCGGAACTCATCATCGGTATCCACATCAATCAGTGTCACTGTCGTACCAAAGATAATCTTGCCCGTATTATCCATTTGCGTTACATCGATGATCTGAGCCAGTGATAGCTTATATTCAATATCACGGATCTGAGCTTCACAAATACCCTGCTCTTCACGAGCGGCGTGGTATTCAGCATTCTCTTTCAGGTCACCTAGTTCACGTGCTTCACCAATAGCTGCTGAGATAACAGGGCGTAGCTTAAGTAGGCGATCTAATTCGTCACGTAGCTGCTGAGCGCCACGTACTGTCATTGGAACCTTTTCCATTTTTTACCTCTATGCCAAAGCTTTCTTTGGCCAACATAAATACACCCAACGTATTTATTGGGTGATAGAAACAAAACGATTTGGCTTAGTGTAAACAAACTTTATGGCTAAATCACCTTTATTCCACTTTGCGTTATAAAAGCTTTATCTAGGTCTAAATTACAGACATCACAAAAATGAATAATAACCTCCCCATCAATAAGTGGAGAGCTAAATACCTAAAAAAACAAAAAACAAACAAAATAAACACAGATCACACTTTTATAAAATACACTCAAAAACAACCACTTAAACAAAAAAGATATAATAAAACAGTGTTCATTTTTTAGTTTTATATCATTTTACTAACTGACCATGGAACTTTAGAGGTAAAAAGTAACCCATGGATTGCACTGGCATTTTCAGACTTCTGTTCTAATCATGATTATGAAGCCTGATTAATACAGGCAATACACAAAAGGGTTCAAATCCTTAATAAAACTTCTATGGACAGTAATTAGGAAATAATAACATGAACAAGACTATGATCGCGCTTGCTGTATCTGCTGCAGCTCTTGCTACTAACGCAGTGGCAGCCGACGGTAAACAAGCTGGTGATATTGCCGGTACTTCTGTATACAGCTCAAACGGCACTTCTCTAGAAATCGGTGGTCGTGCTGAAGCTCGTCTATCTCTAAAAGATGGCAAAGCTGAAGACAAAACACGTGTACGTCTTAACTTCCTAGGTAAAGTTGAAATCCAAGACGGCCTATACGGCGTTGGTTTCTACGAAGGCGAATTCACAACTGCTGAAAACGGTGGTGCTACAGACAGCAACAGCGACAGCATCACAAACCGTTACACATACGCTGGTATTGGCGGTACATTCGGTGAAGTTACATACGGTAAAAACGACGGTGCGCTAGGCGTTATCACTGACTTTACCGATATCATGTCTTACCACGGTAACTCAGCGGCAGACAAAATCGCAGTAGCTGACCGTTCAGACAACATGCTTTCTTACAAAGGTCAATTCCAAGACCTAGGCTTAAAAGCAAGCTACCGCTTCGCTGACGGTGATGTTGACGCTAACGATGAGTTCAGCGACAACGGTAAAGATGGCTACTCTCTATCTGCTATCTACGCAATCGGCGATTCTGGCGTTAAGCTAGGTGCTGGTTACGCAGACCAAGATCAATCTAACGAATACATGCTTTCTGCATCTTACCGCATGAGCGATTTCTACTTCGCTGGTGTATTCACTGATGGCGAAAAACAGACTACAGGTGTAATCAAGAACGATTCTGTAGACTACACAGGTTACGAATTCGCAACTGCGTACACACTAGATAAAACTGCATTCACGCTAACGTACAACAATGCAGAAACTGACGGTGAAACTTCTGCAGATAACGTTGCAATCGATGCAACTTACTACTTCAAGCCTAACTTCCGTACGTACATCTCGTACAATTTCAACCTAATCTCTGAAAATGATACGATCGGTACAACAAACCTAGCTTCTAACGGCAAAGCAACTTCTGCTCAAGCTGAAGACGAAATCGCTCTAGGTCTACGTTACGACTTCTAATTCTGATTATCTAATTGATTAATTAGTTAATTGAGAATCAAAACGCCCGCTATCTAGCGGGCGTTTTTTATATCTGTATACTGAAAACATCAGCCATCCAAGAAATCTTCTATGCGCCTTCTATCCACACTACTGGTATGTAGTTTTTCCATTAGCGCTTTCTCAATTAACGCTTTCGCTTATTCACCACTAGATAAGCTGCCTGATGGCAGTAGCACCAGTGTGATTTTGGAATCCCTGACGGGCGATTCAAACAAAATGAATTCCAACAGTGATGGCTTCTATCCTCCCGCTAGTACTTTAAAGCTGGTGACAGCGTTGGCGGCTAAGTTGGAGTTAGGAGATGACTTTCACTACACGACCAGCATTGCTCGTTCTAGGAATGACTCTATCATTTCATTTAGTGGCGACCCAACCCTGCAACGAGAACAGCTTAAAAGCCTTTTAGCTCAATACGCTAAGTCTCAATCAAGAACTATCAAAGGCAACTTATACCTCGATAACTCGACTTTTACGGGCTATCAGCGAGCGGTGGGTTGGCCTTGGGACATTCTAGGGGTTTGTTACAGCGCGCCTTCTAGTGCAATGACCTTGGACAGCAACTGCGCACAAGCCTCTATTTATACAAAAGATAATGGTGCGACACGCGTTTATATTCCCGCTCACTACCCGATAGACGTTACAACCACCGCTGCCACGGTAACTCGCTCTGGGCAGAAGGCGACACAATGCGACTTGGAACTCATCACCACACCAGATAACGCTTACAAGCTCTCTGGTTGCTTGGTTGAGCGCAAAAAGCCACTGCCACTTAAGTTCGCCATTCAAAATCCAGAACTTTACACCTATCAAGTTGTTGCATCGCTTCTCAAAGAACTGAAAATAGAAGTAAAAGGTGATGTGATTATTGGTAAAAAAGAGAAAGCAGACAAAACCACGTTAGTCGCTAGTCACAACTCAGAAAAGCTTCCTGAACTGCTCGATATCATGCTCAAGAAGTCGGATAACCTTATCGCAGATAATCTAACTAAAACGCTAGGAGCCACATTTTATGTTCAACCAGGCAGTTTCAATAACGGTACTGAAGCGATAAAGCAGATATTGCTGACCAAGGCTAATATTGACCTCAGTAAAGCGCAGCTCGTCGATGGTTCAGGGCTATCTAGAAATAACCGAATGAGGTCACAGACCATGGCTCAAGTGCTTCGTTATATCTGGGAAAACGATCAACAGCTCAACCTAATTGAGGCTATGCCTACATCAGGTGTAAATGGAACGCTCAAGTACCGTCCAAGCATGAGAAAAGCACCGATTCAGGGCAACATCACAGCCAAAAGTGGTTCTTTGTACGGAACGTACAACATGGCGGGATATGGTTTAGATGAGTCCGGGAAACCAAACTCTTTGTTTGTGCAGTTTATTCGTGATTACTTCCCTGAAGAGCAAGATCCAGACAGACCGGTAGAGGCTCCAATCACCCAGTTTGAGCGTGCTTTCTACAAAGATGTAGTTGAGTTCAGTCAAACACAAAGCAAATCGAAGTAATGTTTGGCTCTGTGTAAACTTCTACTCAAACAATAAAAATGGCGCTAAAGACCTTAAATCTTCAGCGCCATTTTTGTTTCTCAGATGTATTTAGCTATTTTTATAGGTGCCTATTTTTATAGGAGCTAAGCGATACCGAGGAATGAGTTAACCACAGTGAAGTAGATCCACATTCCTGAGATATCAACTATGGAAGCAAGCACTGGGCTCACTAACACCGCTGGATCAAGCTTAAATAGCCTAGCAACTATCGGCAATCCGCCACCTAGCACGGTTGATATGGTCACCTGAATAAACAGCGCTACCGCAATAGCTAACGCAATCATGTTGATATCATAACCACCTGTCGCTTGGTTTTCACTAAAGAGCAAAATACGTCCAATCATCACCACAGCAATAGCTAAAGCTAAACAAATAGCGACTCTAAACTCTTTCCACAGAACGTTAGCCCATTGGCGTTTTTTTAACTCACCTGTGGCTAAGGCTCTGATAACCAAAGTCGCGGCTTGTGTCCCGGTATTACCACCAGCTGCAGCAATTACCGGCATGTAGATAGCCAAAAGTACCAACTGACTGAGAATGTCTTCATATTGAGCGATAATAAGCCCTGAGACGATGCCCAATAGTGCTAACGCAATAATCCAACCGATACGCTGTCTAACGTGGCTCATGACGCCAGTAGAAAGATAGCCCTGCTGAGGTTCTACCTCTGAGTAAATCAGCCCTAGTTGGTGAGCTAGATGTCGAGAGCGCTTCTCAAAGCCCTGCTCTTCTAGCTCACTAAGTAAAGTCTGAATCGTACTAAGAGAGCATTGCCCCAGCACTAACACCGCATCTTCGAGCGGCATTCGGTTCAAAAGGTTAATTTGTTGTTCACGTCCGTACTGTTGAAATGCATTCGACACAGCTTGGATGTCTTGCTCTGAGTACAGAGCTTCAATAGATAAAAAAGTGTTGTTCATTACCGTCATGGCGAATCTCCCGATTGGCAAAGGTAACGACCATCAAAACAAATAGCATAGATTTATAGATTTATAGATTTATAGATTTATGCGCACCAAGAGCTGAAAGCTACTGGTGTGTCTACTTGTTAGAATCTAGTGTGTGGAAAAGAATGAGGGGGAAAAACAAAGATACCCTACCTGAACGGCAGGACAATAGATCAATACCGAGACAGGTTATTCTTCTCCATTCAAACTAGGAGGATGGTCGGTATTGTTCATAAAAATCTCCAGAATTACTGTCAATTTGACAGCGCGCATAGTGTAGCAATAGGCGTTTCAAAGTTTCGTCAATTTTAAGTCAATAAAAAAGGCATCCGTGGATGCCTTTGGTTCAATTATTGATGTGCATTATTACTTAATAGTAATACGAGCAAACTTACGCTTACCTACTTGGTAAACGGCAGTACCTGCTTCAGGCACGAATTTGCTGTCTTCAATCTTCTCGCCTTCAAGCTTAGCAGCGCCTTGCTTGATCATACGCATCGCATCAGAAGTCGAGTTTACAAGACCCGCTTCTTTTAGAACGTTCGCAATTGGCAGGCCTGCTTCGAATTCAAACTCCGGCATTTCATCAGGAACTTGGTTCTTAGCAAAACGGTTAACGAACTCTTGCTCAGCGGCTTCAGCATCTGCTTCACTGTGGAAACGAGCGATGATCTCTTTAGCAAGAAGCACTTTAACGTCACGCGGGTTCTTACCTGCATCAACGCCAGCTTTCAGTTCCGCAACTTCTTCAAGAGGACGGAAAGACAGCAGCTCGTAGTAGCTCCACATTAGATCGTCAGAGATAGACATGATCTTACCAAACATCTCGCTTGGTGCTTCGCTAATACCGATGTAGTTATGCGCAGACTTAGACATCTTCTTAACACCGTCTAGACCAACAAGTAGTGGCATCATTAGTACCGCTTGTGGTTTTTGACCTGCTGCTTTTTGCAGTTCACGACCCATTAGAAGGTTAAACTTCTGGTCAGTACCGCCAAGCTCAACGTCGCTCTCTAGTGCAACAGAGTCGTGACCTTGTAGAAGTGGGTACATGAATTCGTGGATTGCGATCGGTTGACCACCAGCGTAACGCTTTTTGAAGTCATCACGCTCAAGCATACGAGCAACAGTTTGGTTAGAAGCAAGACGAATCATGCCTTCAGCGCCAAGCTCAGATAGCCATTCAGAGTTGAAACGAATTTGCGTCTTCGCAGGATCTAGAATCTTGAATACTTGCTCTTTGTAAGTTTCAGCATTCTTCAATACGTCTTCGCGGCTTAGCGGTGGACGTGTTGAGTTTTTACCTGATGGGTCACCAACCATTGCAGTGAAATCACCGATAAGGAATGTCACTTCATGACCAAGCTCTTGGAAAGCACGAAGCTTGTTAAAGATAACCGTATGGCCTAGGTGGATATCTGGAGCTGTTGGATCGGCACCCAGCTTAATGCGTAAAGGACGACCTTCTTTTAGTTTTGCAATCAGTTCGTCTTCTGGAATCAGTTCTTCTACGCCACGTTTGATCTCGGCTAGTGCAGCTTCAATACTCGCCATTCTTGTTCACTCCCACAGATTTGGCAAAAATACATTAATTAGACATCTTACTTGAATAGCGATGTATTTTGAAACCAGTTACACTATTCCGTCGTCGATTTTCATAATATTTACAGAACGAACCGGAACATGTTGTCTATTTTTGCACGCCTTCCTATTTTGCACCGGGCTTTTATCGCATTTTTTAGTGCCATAATTTTCGTCGCGATTTTCTTACTCCCCGACGTCAACAGTTTGCGTGACGATTCGGGCGCTTTAGTTGTGGGAAAACATTACCCACTGACTATCAATGCCTCTGCACTTATTAGCTCAAGTGACGCTCCACCGACGGCAGTGCTCAATTGGGAGAAATACACCGTTCGCTCTGGCGAAAGCACCTCTGTTTTATTTGAACGTATTGGCCTCTCATACCGTCTGCTGATCACGCTACTCAATACCAATAATGATATTAAGAAGCAGCTGTCTAACCTAAGACCTGGTGATGTCTTGCAGTTCGGCTTTGATGAAAACAACGACCTTATTCAGTTAAAACGACAACTTAGTGCGTTTGAAAGCTTCAAGATCACTAAATCTGGCGATTCTTTCTCATCAAGTTTCGACAAAAAAGAAGTGGTATACCAATACAATTATGCCGAAGCCAACATCACCTCTAACTTCTGGAACGCTGGCGTCAGCGCAGGTTTAACCGCAAACCAAATTATGGAACTGGCCGGCATCTTCGGTTGGGATATCGACTTTGCGTTAGATATTCGTAAGAACGACAGCTTCAAAATCTTATACCAAGAGAAAGTGGTTGAAGGTGAAGTAGTTGGTCGCGGTAAGATCATGGCAGCCGTATTCAAAAACCAAGGCGATTCATTTACCGCGGTATTGGATGATAAAAGCGGCAACTACTTCGATGAAAATGGTCGTGCGATGAAGAAGGCGTTCTTGCGCTCACCAATTGATTTTCGTCGCGTAACATCGAACTTTAACCCTACCAGGAGACACCCAGTAACCGGTAAGATTCGAGCTCACCGCGGTACTGACTACGCAGCCCCTGTTGGCACGCCTATCTGGGCAGCCGGTGACGGTATTGTTCAGAAGTCAGGTTACAACCAATTCAATGGTAACTACGTGTTCATCCGCCACAGCAACACCTACATCACCAAGTACCTGCACATGAAGCGACGTATGGTGAAAACCGGTCAGCGCGTAAAACAAGGCCAAACCATTGGTACTTTGGGCGGTACAGGCCGTGTGACTGGCCCGCACTTACATTATGAATTCTTGGTTAATGGCGTACATAAAAATGCGCGTACCGTGAAATTGCCTCAATCCAAGTCGTTAACTGGTAAAGCAAAAGCAACCTTTATTGCCAACTCAGAGATTCGATTAAGAAACCTTGAGCGATACGGTCAGTTACTAGCGACTAACTAGGCGTTTGTAGCTTCACTGCAAAATAGAAAAATGCAAAGAGCGCCCATCAAGGCGCTCTTTTTTATGCTCACATACCACAACTAGCTACTGTTTTTCAGGTTTGTTGTTCCGTCCAAGCATTAACAAACAAGGGGTTAATACTAAAGTCAGCACCGTGGCAAACGCCAAACCACCAGCAATAGCGGTCGCAAGCTGTGACCACCATTGTGTACTTGGCGCGCCAAACTCTATCTTTTGATTAATCAGGTCGATGTTCATCTCTAACACCATCGGCATTAAACCTAAGATAGTCGTAACCGTCGTGAGCATTACTGGCCTTAAACGCTGAACACCGGTTCTTAGAATCGCATCTCGCTTGTCCAAGCCTCTTTTGATGAGCTGATTATAAGTATCAATCAACACGATGTTGTTGTTCACGACTATGCCGGCGAGCGCTATTACCCCAATTCCCGACATCACAATGCCAAACGGACGTTGGAAGATCAGTAAGCCAACGAACACGCCAACGGTCGAAAACAATACAGCACTCAGAATCAAAAACGCTTGATAGAAGCTATTGAACTGAGTAATCAGAATCAAAGCCATTACCGCCAAAGCAACCAAGAAAGCACTTTGTAAAAAGGCTGACGAGTTTTCTTGTTCTTCGTTTTGACCACGGATGCGAAATTCCACGCTACTCGGCAGCCCTAGCTCACTCAATGCTTGTTCGATCTTTGGTAGTTCGAGAGCAAGGTTATACCCTTCTTCCATATCCGCCATGATGTTCACCACACGCTTGCCATCAAGGCGTTTAATGGTGTCTTGCTTATGGTCGGGAACGATCTGAGCGAAATTAGTAATAGGTACTAAACCTGCTGGCGTTTTCACCCTAAGCTGGTCGAAGCGCCCGATATCACGCTTATCATTAGGGTAGCGCACCAAGATATCGACCTCTTCTGAAGAGTCATCGGGCAGATAATCACCAATCTTGAGACCATTAGTCACGAATTGAACGGTATTACCCACTAAGGTCGCATCAGCTGCAAAGCGCGCAGCATCGTCGCGGCGAATATCCACCTTCCAATCGATGCCATCTTTACTCGCAGTATCGCTGATATTGGTCAGTGCTTTATTTCCATCAGCCCAACCTCTCACAATTTTTGCAGCCTGATTGAGCTGCTCTGGAGTTCTTGCCGACAGCTCAATCACTAAGTCATTTTCAACCGGAGGCCCAGCATCAGGGAACTTATATTCAATCTCAACACCAGCGTATTGATCGGTTTGTACCTTCAACTCATCAATAATCGCCTTAACGCTGCGTCGATATTGCCAGTCAACAGGCGTAATTGAGATCAAACCAATCTGGTCGTCACCACCAGTACGCGTGTAAACGGTATCGAACTCATCATGATTGAGCATCATCAGTTCAATATCACGCATGATGTCATCCTTTTCTTGGATAGACAGATCCCCATGCGAGCGAACTTTGACATTAAAGAATGGCGGATCAACTTCTGGGAAGAACTCTGCACCTAGACCCGCTTTTGAATAAGTAAAACCAACTGCAACCGCGAGCAGTGCCGCACTGAACAAAATCTTAAAGGGGTGTTTAATCGCTAAAGAAAGCGTGTGGTAGTAAGCCTTGGTTAAACCAGTAGCCTGTGAAAAGTCACCATTATGCAGTGCGACCATTCGAGCTTGGCTTTTAGACGATACGTATTGAGGTTTGCCAATCAAACCGCCCAGCACGGGCACAAACAACAACGCCATGATCAATGATGCAGTTAAAGTCGCGATCAGAGTTAGTGGTAAGAACTTCATAAATTCGCCCGTCACATCAGGCCAAAACAGTAACGGAGCAAATGCGGCTAAGGTTGTGGCAGTCGATGCGGTTATCGGCCACGCCATCCGTTTCGCTGCATCTCGGTAAGCGGCTTTGCGCCCTTCACCCTCTTGCATTCGCCTGTCTGCAAATTCGGTCACCACAATCGCACCGTCTACTAGCATCCCCACCGCCATAATCAGAGAGAACAGCACTACGATGTTGACGGTTAAGCCAAACACCGAAAGAACCAATAACCCGGTTAGGAATGAGCCTGGAATGGAAATACCCACTAACAAAGCGGTACGCACACCAAGAATCGCGATGATAACGATCACCACCAGAATAATGGCGGATAAGATATTGTTTTGCAGATCATTAAGCATGATCTTCACATCTTTAGATTCATCCCAGGTGTATTTGACCAACAGGTTATTTGGCCATTCCGCTTGCTGCTGAGCACCAGCCATTACCGCTTTGACTAGCTCAACGGTTTCGATGATGTTCTCACCTGCACGCTTCTTGATATCCAACACCACCGCAGATTTGCCATCTAAACGAGCAAAACTTTCAGGATCTCGAAACGCTCGACGAACCGTAGCGACATCGCCAAAAGTGACCACCTGCTTGCCATCCACTTTAATAGGCAACTCAAGCACGTCTTTTAAGGAGTTAAATACCGAAGGGACTTTGACAGAAAAACGTCCGTAGCCAGTATCAACAAAACCTGCGGCCACCACTCGATTGTTCAGAACGATCAGATTATAGATATCCGCTTGATCTAAGCTGTAGCTCTCCATCAATAACGGATCGACAATGATCTCGACGATGTCAGCGCGATCGCCCGCAATATCGACTTCAAGGATTTGGCGATAGCTTTCTAATTTGTCTCCAAGCTCTCGGGCAATTTGCACTATGGTGCGCTCAGGAACGGTACCGAATAGCACAACAGACAAAACAGGTTGCTCAGAAGCCAGCGTCACCTCATTTACGGTCGGTTCGTCACTGTCTTCTGGTAGTTTTGGTTTAGCCAGATCAACCGCGTCACGCACATCGGCCATTGCTTTGGTGAGATCGACGCCAACATTAAACTCCAACACAACAGAGGCATGCCCTTCTGCTGCGGTTGCTGTCATCTCTTTTACGCCTTCAATCGACCTCAGCTCTTGCTCAATAGGTCGAACCAATAAACGTTCTGCATCCGTTGGCGAGATCCCTTGGTGCCCGACCGAAACATAGATAATTGGGATGGTAATGTCTGGGCTCGATTCCTTAGGTATCGTGATATAGGTGACGACACCGGCTACAAGGATTAACGCTAAAAGGGAGAGCATTGTTCGAGCACGAGACAAGGCTGCATCAATAATTGAATACATCGGTTATCTCCTACTCTGCGGTTACGTTAGAGAGTTCAGCGACTTGCTCAACAGCAATCACCGAATCACCATCACGCACAAACCCTTGGCCTACTGTGATGATATCGACGCGTTGACCTAGCCCCGTGAGCCACACTCCATCTTGTTCGGCCTTTACTAGCTGAATGCCTACAAACTTCACCGTTGGTGAGTCATCGACTGAAACCAAGGTTTTGACCCCTAGGTTACCCGCCTCATCCAATGCTAGCATCGCCGGTGTTATCTTTATTGCATCTCTTGTTTCTAGGTTGAGTTTAACTTCGGCACTGACACCTGCTGGTAATAGGCCTTTAGAGTTATCGATTTCTATCTCGATTGGGAAGGTATTAGTAGCAACAGAAGAGATACGAGAAACATAGCGTAAACGGCCTTCCGCTTCTTCTCGCCCTAACAAACGAACCAAAGCAGATTGATTGACTAGCAAATGTTGGATATGACGCTCACTGACATCCGCCTCAATAACCAAAGGATCGAGGTCAATCACGCCAGCAACAGGATCGCCAACACTAACGAAATCACCGAGCTCCACCATCAAATCTTGAACCACACCCGAAAAAGGCGAAGTAATCACAGTATTCTTTAAAGCCAACTCCGCATTGCGCATCATGGCTTTTGCTTCTGTTAATGAAGCCTCAGCTGTGGTGTAGGCGATTTCACCTTGCAGTCCTCTTTTCTTCAGTGACTGCGCCGCTTTGAACTCTTTCTGCTTCAAGCGATATAACGCAGATGCTCGCTCTAGTTGAATCTCTAAATCACCCTTATCTATCTGGGCAATGGCTTGTCCTGCTTTAACCATCCCCCCCTTAACAACATTCAATCTGACAATCTTACCCGCGACTTCTGCACCTAGACGAGCATGCCTATCGGGCGCCGTTCTTCCATAGAGATCAATCGTTTTAAAGGTCGGTGATGAGGTGAAGGTTTGAAAGGAAACCTTAGCCAGCGGAATTTCTGTTGCCTTTTTTTCAGGTGACTCTTCTGCTTGCCCTACGCCTAAACCAAGCCAGATCGACAACAACACGACTAGAGTCAGAGAAACCAGCCACGGCTGCTTCAATTTCTGAAAAAGTGGTGAGTTAGAAAATAGAGTGGGCATAACAAATCCTTTTGTCCGATGTCATTCAGGCGCGCTAGTTGGCTTAATAGCGTGATGTGCAACTTCCTTATGCACAAAGGTAACCTTAACAGACCAATCCTCAACGAAGTTGGACGCTATCGACAGTTTAAAAAATATGCCGTGTACTAAAAATGACAAAATAGAAGGTTGGAATGATTTTAAAAGCAATAACTTAATATGTCTTAGCAATTTTGAGGCTGCGTGACAAACAAGAGCCTTGCTAAGAAAGGAGCTTTGTTATGAAGAGAAATTTGGGGATATAAAAACAAAAACGCCGAACATAAGTTCGGCGTTTACAACCTTCTGGTGTGGCTTTCAGCTAATGCAGCTTTGAGCTCATGCTATACGCTAAATGATGCACCACAACCACATGTTGTTGTCGCGTTCGGGTTGTTCACAAAGAAACGAGCGCCTTCTAGGCCTTCTGTGTAATCAACCATGCCGCCCATTAAGTACTGTAGGCTCATTGGGTCAACAACCAGCGTTACACCGCTGTTTACAATTGTAGTGTCGCCATCATTTACTTTTTCATCAAATGTGAAGCCGTATTGGAAACCGCTACAACCACCACCTGTAATGTATACACGCAGTTTTAGTTCTGGGTTTTCTTCTTCAGCAATTAGCGTTTGTACGCGGGTAGCTGCTGCATCAGAAAAAGACAATGGGATATTTACTTCGCTCACGACAACCTCTCTTACCTGTGTCAAAAACAACATGATACAAATCTAATTCGAGACCATAGTTGTTGAGTATTTTCTTATATTCCGGTGATTATCTAATACCTGACTGAAACGTTCAAGTATTCACCACAGGATCGGTCCTTTTACTGCTGTAAACTCACCAATATCTAACAATTAAAACGTGTAACCACACAAAACAACCAGATTCGGGTGATTATCTGGGCGAAAGCATTCCTAGTTGGATTAGGGATAGGTACAATGCGTGCCAATTGGTCCGACAGTCAAAAGAGGATATATCAATGACCAAATCAGCAGAGCTGTACGAAAAAGCACAGCAAACTATTCCTGGTGGCGTAAACTCTCCAGTTCGTGCATTCAATGGCGTAGGTGGTTCTCCAATCTTCGTTGAACGCGCTGATGGCCCACTTATTTTTGATGCTGATGGTAAAGCGTATATCGATTACGTTGGCTCTTGGGGGCCAATGATCCTTGGTCACAACCACGCTGTTATTCGTGATGCTGTGATTGCAGCAGCTCAACGCGGCCTTAGCTTCGGTGCTCCAACCGAAACTGAAATCAAAATGGCTGAACTTGTATCTGAGATGGTTCCATCAATGGAACAGCTACGTATGGTGAGCTCAGGTACAGAAGCAACAATGAGCGCGATTCGTCTAGCTCGTGGCTTCACTGGTCGTGACAAAATTCTTAAGTTTGAAGGCTGCTACCACGGCCACGCAGACAGTCTACTGGTAAAAGCTGGTTCCGGCGCACTGACTTTAGGTCAACCAAGCTCTCCTGGTGTACCGGCTGACTTTGCTAAGCTGACATTAACGGCAACCTTCAACAATCTAGATTCAGTACGTGAAATCTTCGCAGCAAACAAAGGCGAGATCGCTTGTATCATCGTTGAGCCAGTAGCGGGTAACATGAACTGTATCCCTCCTGTAGAAGGCTTCCACGAAGGTCTACGTGAAATCTGTGACCAAGAAGGTGCATTGCTAATCTTTGATGAAGTAATGACAGGTTTCCGCGTTGCTGAAGGTTGTGCTCAGGCTTACTACAACATCAAGCCAGACCTAACGTGTCTTGGTAAAGTGATCGGCGGCGGCATGCCTGTGGGCGCTTTCGGTGGTCGTAAAGACGTGATGCAATACATCGCACCAACTGGCCCTGTTTACCAAGCGGGTACGCTTTCAGGTAACCCTGTTGCAATGGCTGCTGGCTACGCATGTTTGAACCTTCTACGAGAAGAAGGCAACGAAAAGCGTCTAGCTTCAAAAACTAAGCAGTTGGCAAAAGGCTTCAAGCAACTTGCTGACAAGCACGGCATCCCAATGCTAGTTCACCAAGTTGGCGGCATGTTTGGTTTCTTCTTCACTGACCAAGAAACTGTGACGTGCTACGAAGATGTAACTAAGTGTGATGTAGAACGCTTCAAGCGCTTCTTCCACCTAATGTTAGATCACGGTGTTTACCTTGCACCTTCAGCATTCGAAGCAAGCTTTACTTCTCTTGCTCATGGTTCAAAAGAACTTGATGCAACACTAGAAGCTGCTGACCGCTCTCTTGCGATCATTGCTGCTGAAAGCAAATAATCGAAAGCACTTTATAAGTCGCTAACCGATTGAATTTAGGGCTGCATTAAATGCAGCCCTTTTTTATATATCGCGCTCAACAGCCACAAATATGACAGCTTATTTAGCCGTCGACTAAGGCTAAAGCTGAACCAAAAGCATTAACGTTCCCAGAAAAGAAAAACCAACAACATCAAGGTACCGAGGAACATTCTGAACCAAGGGATCTCTTTTTTTGTTTGCTGTTCTTCGTCTTGGCATTTCTTATCTTTATTACAGCATCCCATTATCAAAACTCCTCATTGCTAACTCTCTGTTTTGCAGCCATTATAAACTCAGAACGCAAATATAGAGACCATTACCGTGTCAGAAAAACTCAAAATCAATTCCAGCCACTGGGTGATCATCATTGCCCTACTCGCGGCGGCTTATGCTTGTTACTTGCTTATCGAGCCATACGTTAACTCTATCGTGATGGCCTTTATCATTTCACTATTGATGTTCCCAATCCATGAGTGGCTTGAAAAAAAGCTCCCGAATAAAGAAAACATCGTCTCTCTGCTGTCTTGTATCATACTGACCTTCATTATTGTTATCCCTTTATTGGCAGTATTCGCAGCAATTGTTCAGCAAGGTTCTCTGTTCTCTCAGAACACCTACCAATGGGTAACACACGGCGGCATTCAGACTCTGTTTGCTCATCCGTTAGTGGTCAAAGCGCTGTCATTTGTGAATAACTACCTGCCTTTCGACAACATTGAGCCCCAAGCCATCGCACAAAAAGTCGGTGAGTTTGCGACCAGCTTTGGTTCTAAGCTAGTTGGTATCAGTGCCAAAATCTTAGGTGACGCAACCAATTTCTTGATGGATTTCTTCTTGATGCTGTTCGTTTTGTTCTTCTTATTAAGAGATCATGACAAAATCATCAGTGTGGTTCGTCATATTCTGCCGCTGTCTCGTAGCCAAGAAGACAAACTTCTAACAGAGATAGAACAAGTATCTAAATCAGCAGTAATGGGCTCATTCTTAACCGCAATCGCGCAAGGTTTTGCCGGCGGTTTAGGTATGTGGATTGCCGGTTTCCCAGGTCTATTCTGGGGTACTATGATGGGCTTTGCCTCTTTCATCCCAGTTGTGGGTACCGCATTAATCTGGATTCCAGCAGCAACCTACTTGTTCCTAACTGGTGATACCACGTGGGCGATTTTCCTAACGGTTTACTGTGTAGCGATTGTTGGTTCAATTGATAACCTTCTGCGTCCGCTGCTAATGCAAGGCAGTGCAGGCATGAATACCCTGATGATCTTCTTCTCACTATTGGGTGGTATTCAACTGTTTGGCCTAATTGGTCTTATCTACGGACCATTGATTTTTGCGATTACCATTGTCCTATTCAACATCTACGATGAAGAGTTTAAGGACTTTTTAAACCAGCAAGACAAGAGTTAACGAACTTGACGTCAACTTGATTGGCGAACCCGTATTAAACACTTCAAGCTTTGGGCGGATTATGCGAAAATCCGCCCTCATTTTTTGCTAACGATTCAACAGAGTGTCCTATGTCAGCTTATATTGCACCAAGCCAGATTGCTCAACGCCAACTCGCCTACTTTGAAGGCAAACATGTTTTAGTTGCCGGTGAGGCAGAAGATTTGTTCCCTGTTGAGTTAGCGAAGCATTGTGAATCTGTCTCTGTGTTTACTTCTAATTACAGCTACTACCGTCAATTAGAAGGCTACAACACCATCCAACGTTTTTATGGTGCGGAGTTTACCGAAGAGACCAAAGCCGACTTAGTGATGTTGTACTGGCCAAAAGCCAAAGCGGAAGCGGAATTTTTGTTGGCGATGCTATTTGCCAAGCTAGGCAAAGATACCGAGATCGTCGTGGTTGGTGAAAACCGTTCAGGCGTGAAAAGCATCGAGAAGATGTTTGCTCCTTACGGCAAAGTTGTTAAATACGATTCAGCGCGTCGTTGCTCTTTCTACTGGGGTCAATGCTTCGAGCAACCACAAGCGTTCAACCTGCAAGACTGGTTTAAGACCTACACGGTTAACATTGGTGAGCAATCACTTACGGTAAAAAGCCTTCCTGGCGTCTTCAGTCACGGTCAATTCGATGTCGGTAGCCAACTTCTGTTGGATACTCTGCCAAAACTAAAAGGCAAGGTACTGGATTTTGGCTGTGGTGCAGGCGTATTGGGCGCGGTGATGGCATCTCGTAACCCAGATATCGAGCTAGAAATGTGCGACATCAGTGCATTTGCCGTGGCATCAAGCCAAGCAACGCTAGAAGCGAATGGTTTAACGGGTAAAGTCTTCGCATCCGATGTCTATTCTGATACTGCAGAAGACTATCAGTTCATCATCAGTAACCCACCATTCCATTCAGGTTTAGACACTAGCTACAGCGCGACTGAGACCTTACTTTCTCAGGCTCCTAAGCATTTGAAGCGTTCTGGTGAGATGATTATTGTTGCGAATAGTTTCTTAAAATACATTCCAATTATTGAACAAGCGTTTGGAAAATGCGCGACTCTAAATAAGACCACTAAATTCGCGATCTATCACGCAAACAAATAACCTCTCTAGCACAGCGCAGGGTCATTATCTGCGCTGTCTGTTCATATTTTTGTCAAAACTCTATAAAAATGAGCTTTTGCACACGCTTTAAATACCACTTACTTGTCAAAGTAAAAAAACTCGTTAATTTCGTTAAATTGGAACCCGTTAATTCTATTCTCTGTACTTGTTTTCGCCCCTTTTAGCAGTACATCAAAGGAAAGTAGTACCCAATTTATGTTTAGATTCTATCGTAAGCAGAAGTTTAAGCGCCTTCAAAATACCCTAATGCTGGCATTTCTTGTCCTCAGTATTACCCCTGTGACACTTATCGCGATATTTTTCCTCCAATCGCACAGTCAGGATCTCCAGGAACAAAGCACCTCACACCTTGTTTCGGTTCGTGATACTAAGCAGCAGCAAATTGTCGATTACCTACAAGCTCAAGAATCCCAAGTGATGGGCTTTGTTCGCTCAGAATTGGCCAATGCCAGTGGCGGGCGATTTTATGGTTTGATCAATGCATTTCAACGATTGGGGTTAGATATTGACGAGGCACGCAGTAATGCACAGCAGCGCTATATTCAAGGCTCTGGCGATCAAATCAAAACGTCGATCCTCCCTGAATCCAGCAGCTTTATTGGCAGCGAGCGTTATCGCCTGCTCCACAAGCGCTACCATAATGCTTACCTAGAACTGCTTAAACGCTCTGATTTTGACGATATTCTCTTAGTTGATATCAACGGTAACGTCGCTTATTCCGTCTTTAAAAATGACGATTACGGCACCAATCTGCTGACAGGAAAATACAAGGACTCCAACCTAGGTATTACCTTTCAACGACTAGCCAAAGACGTAACCGACCGACGCAAATCTAACGAAGATTACACGCCGGTTATCGTTTCTGACTTTAAAGACGAGAATGGCAAACAGACCGCATGGCTAGGCGCACCTATCGTTCAACAAGGCTACCTACACAGTTACGCGATGTTTAGGCTACCAATCAAC
Organism: Vibrio sp. 10N.222.49.C9; assembly: GCF_041474985.1. Taxonomy (NCBI): domain Bacteria; kingdom Pseudomonadati; phylum Pseudomonadota; class Gammaproteobacteria; order Vibrionales; family Vibrionaceae; genus Vibrio; species Vibrio sp. 10N.222.49.C9. Next base: position 234,679 of record NZ_JBFRVD010000018.1, read on the forward strand.
GGCATTACTAAGTTGATTGCGGATCTCAACAAGAGTTCGAATATTCAAACGCTGCTTGTAGGTGATGATCACCTGCCGCGTAGCCTTGCTCATTCACAAGAATCTATCAACTTGAGCCTAGATGTTGTCGATAAAGCATTGGCTGGCGAAACAGCGGTTGGCACCTTCGACAACACCCTAGATCAAGCGATCATCGCGGCATATACGCCAATTGAGCTGAAATACGCAACATGGGCTCTTGTCGTAGAGCTGCCAGAGAAAGAGGCGTTTGCCCGTATTCATCAGTTAGAAAAGATCTTCGTGATCGTGATGCTAACGGCGATCATTCTGGTAGTCGTTGCATCGCACTATCTGTCTAACTTCATCACATCCCCACTGCTTAAACTGACGTGGGCTGCCGAAAAAGTATCGGCGGGTGATCTCGATGAAACCATGATCAATACCGAGCGCAAAGATGAGATAGGCCGACTCGCGGTGAGCTTCGAAAGAATGCAGCGATCTATTCGTGAAAAAATGCAGCTCATCAAAAGCCAAAACGATGAGCTTGAGGACAACCTTAAGACCATTCAAAAGCAAAACGAAGAGTTACAACTGGCAAATAAACTCAAAGATGAGTTCTTAGCGACTACTTCACATGAATTGAGAACACCACTGCATGGCATGGTGGGTATCGCTGAAGCGTTGATATCTGGAGCTAACGGCCCTATTCCTGCTAATCAGAAATATCAGTTGGATATCATCATCAATAGCGGTCAGAGATTGGCGACCTTGGTTGATGATCTGCTTGATTATCACAAGATGCGCTATGGCAGCTTAGATATTAAGAAATCAGCCGTTGATTTGTCGGCAGCCACCAGCTTGGTCCTAGAGTTGTCTCATCACCTATTGGGCAATAAGCCAATCCGTATTATTAACCAAGTCCCAAGTGATTTAGGTCTGGTTTCATCGGATCCTCAACGACTTGAGCAAGTGATGTATAACTTGGTCGGCAATGCCATCAAGTACACCTCAGAAGGTAAAATTGTTATCTCTGCCAGCGTTATCGATGACAACATTCGTGTACAAGTTGTCGATACTGGCCAAGGTATACCGGCCGAGTACCTTGAGCACATCTTTGAGCCATTGATTCAAGCAGGCCAAGATGCGAGTAACTACCGCCAAGGTGCAGGGCTTGGATTATCGATCAGTCGTCAGTTGATCGAGCTAATGGGCGGTTCACTGTACGTTAGTAGCCAACCAATGCTCGGCACTACGTTTAGCTTTACCCTGCCCCTAGCTACTCAAGATGAGTTAGACAGTTACAACGAATCAGGTCACTACTCGCACTTCCAAGCGCCTGATTTAATTGATAACAGCCAACAAGAAAATAGTGTTATCAGTGAAAACCCAGATGGCCCGTTATTGGTTATCGCCGATGATGAGCCGGTTAACCTGCGAGTATTAGACAGCTTCTTGAAGTTAGAAGGTTATCGAGTACGTACTGCATGTGATGGCCCTGAAACCATTGAACTGATTGAGAAAGAGAAGCCAGAGCTGCTTCTGCTCGACATCATGATGCCAGGAATGAGCGGCTATCAGGTTTGTGAAGCACTGCGTAAGCAATACGATCATGCTCAGTTGCCAATCATCATGCTAACGGCACTCAACCAAGCAGAAGACCGTGTTCGAGGTTTCGAAGCTGGCGCCAATGACTACTTGTCTAAACCGTTCAACAAACAAGAACTAGCGGCTCGAATTACAGCACATCTATCAGCAAGCAAAGCTGAACAGAGACGCCTTGAAAACGACCAACTGCAACTCGAGCTCAAACATAGAGCGATGGTTGAGGCTAACTTGTTAGAAACTCAAGGCCGCTTATTAGAGCAACTAGAATCGGCACCTGAAGCCATCATCTGTATTCGTGACGACCAACGTATTCGCTTTGCTAACGAAGCTGCGGCGAAGCTATTCAGACGCGGACAAGAACAACTTAAACGCTCAATGGTCGACGAGATCATTGCGCCTAAATACCTTAAGGTAGAACAAGCCCACTACTGCGGTGATATTGATATCTATATAGACGATACACGTCAGCGCATACCAAGTGACATCCTTAAGCTGCCTGAAGGCTCAGGGCTCGACACCATGTATATCTTCAATGTAGGTGGTGGTGTTAACTCAAACCGAATCAATAACCTTGAAACGGCGGTTGAAGCTCTCTCTAGTTATGCCTTTGAAGGCGACAAAGATAAGTTGCAACAGTTGAAGGAGCTTGGCGGAGAATTTACTCGTCTTGCTGACAAGGCAACCGGTGAAGGTAAAAACAAGCAAGAGTTAATGCGCGAGGTACTGGTCGATGCGATGACTAATGCCATCATCTACTGGGAATCGGTGACTGGTGAAACCAAGTTCGCTTTCGCCGAGAAGAGTGGCTTGTGGCGCGTCTACTTAGACCGCAGTACGCTGCAAACTCGAACGCTAGACAAATACCTACGCGTAGAAACCCTACCGAAAACCCCTCGCTGGCGAACGGTACTGAGCTCAATCGAATTCATACTGGAACACTGTAAAGAACAGACGCCAGAAAGAACCCATATTGAGATGCTAAGAGATAAACTTCAGAAACTACTGACCAGTTAATCCCTGAACCAACATCACGATACTTTGAATAATGGAGCCCACCTAGCGTGGGCTTTTTTGTACGCCTAATAATCACAAAAAGTAGAATCCCATCGCTTGCAACGCACTTTTTTTACGCCCTTAAACAAGGAGGAATTCACGCCAATTACGTACAGTGTGAGCTCGTAACCGTCAGTACTTTTCGTTCTATTCTCAATCATATCTGACTCTTTGTTGCAGTTTGAGAAGCGAGTCACAACAGAACGGCAGATTTAATTTTCTAGGGAAATTTAACGTAAAACTGGCAAGTGACCGAGATCTACAATTATACCAACGTAGGGTAAAGCATTATAATAAAAAGCCTTTAAAGTTAGTGACCACTTACAACTAGCAATAACCTCAAAACCAAATGCGAGTCACATCACCTTAACAATTCCGCACAAAAAACCACCAAAGCAACCTATTTTGACGTTAATGACGTGGGGTTGTGTATTTTTAACGTTTTTGACGGGAAACGAGTTTGATTAATTCATCGATAAGGTGTTTTCTTACTCCTGCCAAAGGCCTACAGGCCACTCTTACCACTTCTCAGATCAACGATGAATCTGGAGCAACGAAGAAGAGGTAGGCCTTTAACCAGAGTGTGTATCTACTAAACAATTTAGCGACAGATAACATTCAATCCATTAGTGAAATGAAAGCAAATAGTAAGGAACAGCTATGCTTGCCAATATAAAAAAAACAGCAATAGCAACAGCAATTATTGCAACTGCTACAACAGGTTTTGCATCAGTAGCAACCGCTGCAGAACGCAGTGAACTGACCGTTCACCCGAAAGAGTACACTACATTCGTACGTAACTTTAACCCGTACCTTGGTGCTACTAACCTACATACTACAACTGACTTCATGTATGAGCCGCTAGTAGTATTTAACGAAATGCACGGTAACACTCCAGTGTTCCGTCTAGCTGAAAACTTCAAGATGTCAGATGATCTGATGAGCGTTGTTTTCGACATTCGTAAGGGTGTTAAATGGTCTGACGGAGAAACTTTCTCTGCTGATGATGTTGTTTTTTCTTTCAACCTTGTAAAAGAGAAGCCAGAGCTTGACCAATCTGGTATCAACTCTTGGGTAACTTCTGTAGAGAAACTGAACGACAACCAAGTTAAGTTCACACTAACAGAAGCAAACTCAAACGTACCTTACGAGATTGCTAAAGTACCTGTAGTACCTAAGCACATCTGGAAAGACGTTAAAGATCCATCAACGTTTACCAATGAGAACCCGGTAGGTTCTGGTCCATTTACAGAAATCGATACGTTTACAGCGCAGCTATACATCCAGTGTGCAAACCCGAACTACTGGGATGCAGACAACCTAGATGTTGACTGTCTACGTGTTCCACAAATTGCGAACAACGACCAATTCCTAGGTAAAGTTGTAAACAGTGAAATGGACTGGACGTCTTCTTTCGTTCCAGATATCGATCGTACATACGCAGCAGCTAGCCCTAAACACCACTACTGGTACCCGCCAGCAGGTACACAGGCATTCATCGTTAACTTCAAGCACCCTGATGCTGCGAAGCATGAAGCATTGAGCAACGTTGACTTCCGTCGTGCTTTCTCTATGGCTCTTGACCGTCAAACTATCATCGACATCGCATTCTACGGTGGCGGTACTGTAAACGATTTCGCATCGGGTCTTGGCTACGCGTTTGAAGCTTGGTCTGATGAAAAAACTCATGACAAGTACAAAGGCTTCAACACTTACAACGCTGAAGGCGCGAAGAAGCTTCTTGCTGACGCTGGCTTCAAAGATGTAAACAAAGATGGTTTTGTTGACACTCCATCAGGCAAGTCTTTCGAACTAATGATTCAATCGCCAAACGGCTGGACTGACTTCAACAACACAGTTCAACTAGCGGTAGAACAGCTAAACGAAATCGGTATTAAAGCAAAAGCTCGTACACCTGACTTCTCTGTTTACAACCAAGCAATGCTTGAAGGTACATACGACGTAGCATACACAAACTACTTCCACGGTGCGGATCCATACACGTACTGGAACAGTGCTTACAACTCATCACTACAATCTGGTGATGGTATGCCTCGTTTCGCAATGCACTTCTACAAAAACGACAAGCTAGATGGTCTTCTAAACAGCTTCTACAAAACAGCTGATAAGAACGAGCAGCTAGACATTGCACACGGTATCCAGCAAATCATCGCTGCAGACCAAGTGACAATCCCTGTGATGTCTGGTGCTTACATGTACCAATACAACACAACTCGCTTCACTGGTTGGTGGAACGAAGAAAATCCAAAAGGCCGTCCAAACATTTGGGCTGGTATTCCAGAGCGTCTACTTCATGTACTGGACCTAAAACCAGTTAAATAAGTAATCGTTCAATCCTTGCGGCGTAACCTCTTACGCCGCTTATAAAAATCCCCACACTCTCAATTGAAAGTATGGCGCTAGTCGTCAGGGGATTTTTCGTTCCAAATTTCGCTAGGAGCGACCTGAATCCAGAAACAGGGAAACAATCTGGGTGAGTAAGGTGTGAGTTATGGGTTATTTTTTAAGACGTTTGTCATTTTATTTTGTCGCGCTATTAGTTGCTGCGACGTTAAACTTTATTATTCCAAGAGCAATGCCTGGTGACCCAGTTACCATGATGTTTGCGAACGCTTCTGTACAAGTTACTCCAGAGCGTATTGCTGCAATGAAAGAACTATTAGGCTTCGTTGATGGTGGCTACTTAGTTCAATACGTGGCGTACATGAAGAACATTCTTAGCTGGGAACTTGGTACATCAATTCAATTCTACCCACTTTCTGTAAACACACTGTTGGGTGGAGCATTCGGTTGGTCGCTTTTCTTAGCCGGCACCGCAGTTATTCTTTCTTTCTCGATTGGTTCAATCCTAGGTATTTTCGCAGCGTGGAAACGCGGCAGTAAGTACGATGCCTTCGTAACGCCAGGGATGCTGATTCTACAAGCCGTTCCTCAAGTTGTTATCGCGATGATTGCACTATTTACCTTTGCAATTGGCTTGAAGTGGTTCCCAACAGGGTATGCCTACACCGCTGGTACTATACCTGATTGGACAAGCTGGGCATTCATTAAAGATGTCGCTTACCACGCCTTCTTACCACTGTTCTGTGCTTCTGTTGTTCAAATTGGTGGCTTCCTAGTAAACATGCGTAACAACATGATCAACCTATTAGCCGAAGACTACATCACCATGGCGAAAGGCAAAGGCCTGAGCGAAAACCGAGTGGTATTCAACTACGCAGCTCGTAACGCGATGCTACCTAGTGTGACAGCCCTGTCAATGTCGCTAGGTATGGCAATCGGCGGTCAGTTAATTATCGAAATCATCTTTAACTACCCAGGTCTTGGCAGCGTACTTTTCAACGCAATTAACGCTCGTGACTACCAAGTACTGCAAGGTCAGCTGCTTATCATGACGCTATTCATGCTGTTCTTTAACCTAGTTGCAGACATGCTTTACGTTGTTCTTGACCCTCGTCTTCGTAAGGGTGGTAAATAATCATGAAAGACTTTTTAAAACTCATTTGGCGTAACCCGATGGCCCTAACAGGCGTCATCATCCTAAGTATTTTTATTCTTGGCGCGATTGCAGCTCCATTAATCACCAAACATGTACCAGACAAGCGTACAGGTAACCCACACGAATATCCTGGTTTCGTGGTGAAGTCTGCACAAACTAACCCTGATGGCTGGGTTGCTCAAAATCTAGCAGACGACCGTCGTACATTGATCATGTCTAAAAAGGCAGACCACGTACTAGGTACAACTCGTATGGGTCGTGACGTTTGGTCTCAAGTGGTATACGGCGCACGCGTATCTCTTGCTGTAGGTTTTGGTGCGGGTCTAACCGTATGTTTACTCGCAACTGTTATTGGTGTTTCTGCAGGTTACTTCGGTGGCCGTGTCGATGACGTTCTAACAGCCGCAATGAACATCATGCTGGTAATCCCTCAATACCCATTACTGTTCGTAGTAGCAGCCTTTATCGGTGAGGCAGGGCCACTCACCATAACCTTGGTTATCGGCTTTATGTCTTGGGCTTGGGGTGCCCGTGTTGTTCGCTCCCAAACCTTAGCACTGCGTGAAAAAGAGTTTGTAAAAGCCGCTGAAGTTTTGGGTGAATCTTCATTCCGCATCATCTTCGTAGAGATTCTGCCAAACCTTATCTCTATCGTTGGCGCAAGCTTCATCGGTTCGGTGATGTACGCAATCATGATGGAAGCAACCATCTCGTTCCTAGGTCTTGGTGACCCGAACACAATCAGCTGGGGCATCATGCTTTACAACGTTCAAACCTCTTCATCAATGCTGATTGGCGCTTGGTGGGAACTGCTGGCTCCTTGTATCGCACTGACACTACTTGTAACTGGCCTTGCTCTACTTAACTTCGCGGTCGATGAAATTGCTAACCCGCAACTGCGTTCTCACAAAGGCATGAAGCGTTGGAAGAAACTAGCAGCTCAAGACAAAGAAGAACGTGAACCAGAACTACCACCACAAAATGCACTTTGGAGCGGAGATAAATAATCATGTCTGAACCACTAATTTCTATCCGCAACTTATGCGTGGATTACATCACAGAGTCTGGCGATGTTCGTGCGTGTAACAACGTAAGTTTCGACATCGCTCCAGGTGAAGTCTTCGGCCTAGCTGGTGAATCTGGCTGTGGTAAATCAACGGTCGCTTTCTCTCTTATGCGTCTTCATAAGCCGCCCGCTTACATCAGTGGTGGTGAGGTTATCTTCAACGGTGAGAACATCCTTGAATACAGTGATGACCGTATGCAGTCGTTCCGTTGGAGTGAGATGTCGATGGTATTCCAGAGCGCGATGAACGCACTCAACCCAGTACTACCGATGGAAGAGCAGTTCTGTGACGTAATCATGCGTCACACCAACATGACTCGCGAGCAAGCTAAGCAGCGTGCTGAAGGTCTACTTGAAATCGTCGATATTCACCCGAGCCGATTGAGTGATTACCCTCACCAATTCTCTGGCGGCATGCGTCAGCGCTTGGTTATTGCTATCGCGTTAGCACTGAATCCAAAGCTGATCATTATGGATGAGCCGACAACCGCACTTGATGTGGTTGTGCAACGCGAAATCCTACAAAAGATCTATGCACTAAAAGAAGAATTTGGCTTCTCAATTCTGTTCATCACCCATGACTTGTCATTGATGGTCGAGTTCTCTGACCGCATCGGCATCATGTACTCAGGTGAGCTAATCGAAGTGGCTAACTCTCAAGATATTCTAGAAAACCCTTACCACCCTTACACCAAAGGGCTGGGAAATTCTTTCCCTCCACTGACAGGGCCAAAGACAAAGTTAGCAGGTATTCCGGGTAACCCTCTGAACCTGTTAGAGATCCCTGAAGGGTGTCGTTTCCAAGCTCGTTGTGACCGTGTACATGAAAAGTGTACCAAGGTGCCAACCAAGCTGCGTTCTATCGACCCGGGACATTTGTCTAACTGCCACCTGTACGGTGACCCAATAGTACAAAGGAAGCTATAGCTTGCGTGAATAACGAACAAGGCGGCTCGACCGCCTAAAAACAAGCAAAGCGAATAAGGATTCTGGAGACAATTATGAGCAAAGATTTCGGTCAATTATTGGTAGAAGGCAAGAATGTCGTAAAAGACTTCCCAATAAGCAGTACCACCATTCAAACCCCAATGATGCGTGCGATTAACGACGTGTCATTCAAGATGTACAAAAGCCGTGGCCTAGCAGTGGTTGGTGAGTCTGGTTCAGGCAAATCAACAACCGCAAAAATGATCGCAAAAATGTACGCACCTTCAGGCGGCACGATCGAATACAAAGGTCGTGATATCCAAGAGATCTCAAGCAGAAAAGATCTTATGCACTACCGTGAAGGCGTGCAGATGGTATGGCAAGACCCGTTTGGTTCATTGAACCCAACGCACAATATCTTCCACCACATTGCTCGACCACTGTTGATCCACAAGAAAGTATCTCCGGGCAACAAGAAAGAGCTAGAAGAACGTGTTTACGATCTTTTAGAGCAAGTGGGCCTGATCCCACCAAAAGAGACGGCGAAGAAGTACCCTCACCAACTGTCTGGCGGCCAACGTCAACGTGTCAACCTAGCCCGCAACATCGCGGTAGGTGCCGAAGTTGTACTAGCCGATGAGCCAACTTCAATGCTTGATGTATCGATTCGTGCCGGTGTTTTGAACCTGATGGAAGAGATGAAGTTCGAGAAGCAAATGTCTCTGCTTTACATCACTCACGATATCGCAACCGCTCGTTACATCGCTGAAGACCTTTCGGTGATGTACGTGGGACACATGGTGGAATGGGGCGATACCGATGACGTGATTGCTAACCCTCAGCACCCATACACCCAATTGCTTGTTTCGGCCGTTCCAGATCCTAAGAAGTCGATCCACGAGCAACTTGCAGGCAACAAAGGTGAGATTCCTCTGTGGACACCAGTATCAGCAGGCTGCCCATTTGCAGGCAGATGTACTCACGCAATGGATAAGTGCAAAGAGCAGCTACCAGGGGTTACGCAGCTCGCTGATAACCACTTTGTGCGCTGTTACCTACACGAAAGCTAAGCAATAAAACCCAAGTTAGGGTCTTCGGACCCTAACTATTTATATCCAAAACATTCAAGTACCTAGCCAATAGAAACTAGGACTGTCGGAGAATATTGATGCTGTTATTGACCAACCATATTGGCTATGAGTCCACAGGCCCGAAGCAAGCTATCCTACAAACTAAGAAAGCTCGCCTATCAAGCACTACGGCTCTACTCGTCTGTGCTGACAACCATATGACTGTCGGAAATTTTGATGTGGTTAAACAAGGCCGCGTAGCAAATTGGCATCAAGGGCAATTCTTCACTATTGATTTCAGTTCAGTCACTGAATCTGGTCGCTACTACCTACGTTTTGACAACCTGCGTTCAGAAGTATTTGAGATTGGTAGCAACCTATTAATGAACCACACGTTTTCTGATGTGCTTCATTACTTTAAGTCACAACGCTGTGGCGGTATTTTCGACAAAAAAGATCGACAAGCACAAATTCTAGGTACCGACCGATACGTCGATGTCCACGGTGGATGGTATGACGCATCAGGTGATGTCAGTAAATATTTTAGCCACCTGTCTTATGGTAACTACCTAAACCCACAACAAATTCCGATGGTCGTTTGGAACATGCTAAAAAGCGTACGCTTGACTAGCCATAACCCAGACTTCCCGAAATTCTCCATGACTCGTCTAACGGAAGAGGCTCTGTTCGGTGCCGACTTCTTAGTGCGTATGCAAGACGCTGACGGATACTTCTATATGACGGTATTCGACAAATGGAGCAAAGATATCAACCAACGCGATATCTGCGCTTATGCGACTCAAGAAGGTCATAAATCAACGGACTTACAAGCGGGCTACCGACAAGGTGCAGGTGTTGCTATCGCAGCATTAGCCGCAGCTTCTGAGCTTGAAATCTCTGGCAGCTACTCGAGCCACACATACCTTGAAATGGCGGTTAAGGGTTACTGGCATCTAAAAGAGTACAACCTCCAGTATCTAAACGATGGTGAAGAGAACATCATCGATGAGTATTGCGCCCTACTCGCAGCCAATGAGCTGTATCGCGTAACACAAGACCAGCAATACCTATCAGAAGCAAGAACTTGGGCGACTCGTTTAATCTCTCGTCAGCAATCCGATGATTCATTTGAGCACTTCTGGTCGGCAAACTCTGATGGCTCTCGTCCATACTTTCACGCAGCTGAAGCCGGTCTTCCTGTGATTGCACTATGTGAATACATCGACAATGAAACCGATGCTGAATTAAAAGAACAGGCGCGCACAGTTGTTGAACAAGCTTGTCAGTTCGAAATCAACATCACCGACAAAGTCACCAACCCATTTGGCTATCCAAGACAATACGTTAAATCTGTCGATGGTGATAAACGTGATGCCTTCTTCGTCGCTCAACAGAACGAAACCGGTTACTGGTGGCAAGGCGAGAACGCACGCCTTGGCTCACTCGCAACCATGGCTTACCTAGTTCAACCGCACATTAAAGATAGCGAACTTCAAGATCGCTTAATCCAGCTTTCACAAAATAGCCTTGATTGGATCTTGGGCCTCAACCCATACCACATGTGCATGCTCGATGGTCATGGCCATAACAACCCAGACTACCTACCTCAGCTTGGGTTCTTCAATGCGAAAGGCGGTATCTGTAATGGCATCACAGCTGGTTTTGAAGATGAACAAGACATTGCGTTCAATCCACCAGCACAAAAAGATGACATGCTTCAAAACTGGCGCTGGGGTGAGCAATGGATCCCTCATGGTGCGTGGTTCTTATTAGCAACCGCTGCACAGTTCAACTTCTTAGCTCAGCGTAAGGAGCAATAATAATGACTCTTTACTACGTCGGTATTGATGGTGGTGGTACTTCTTGTCGTGCTCGTATTCGTGACGCTCAAGGCAAACTGATTGGTGAAGCGAAAAGTGGCAGTGGCAACATCCTTTTGGGTGTTGATGTTGCGATGAGCTCAATTATTGATGCCATCACAAAAGCGGCACAACAAGGGCAACTCAACTCAGACCATTTTTCAAATATGCATGTTGGCCTAGCGCTGGCTGGCGCTGAGCAAAAATCAGCATGGTTCGACTTCATGGCTCAACCACACCCTTTCGCAAGCATGACACTAAATACCGACGCTTATGGCGCTTGCATTGGTGCTCACAATGGCCAAGACGGCGCAATCATGATCGGTGGTACGGGTTCTTGCGGTATCTTCCTAAAAGACGGTGAGCAATATGTGGTTGGCGGTCGTGAATTTCCGATTTCAGATCAAGGCGGCGGCGCAGTCATGGGCTTACGTTTGATTCAACAAGTCTTGCTTGCAGAAGACGGTATTCGCAACAAAACCCCGCTGACTCTACATGTGATGAATCACTTTAATAATGATGTGGATGCCATTGTCGAATGGTCAAAAGGTGCTATTCCAAAGGATTACGGTCAATTCTCACCAGTTATTTTTCAACTCGCTAACGAAGGTGACGAACTGGCTATCGATATGCTCAAGCAAACCGCGGCTGATATCGAAATGTTTGTCTTAGCACTGCATCGAAAAGGCGCTGACAAGGTGTGCTTAATGGGAAGTATCGCTGAGCGTATTCTCAACTGGCTATCACCACCAGTACAACAATGGATCGTTAAACCTCAATTCGACGCTATTGAAGGCGCATTGATGTTTGCCGGAAAACCACAACACAACTTGTATCAACAGGCTTAGCAGGGAAGTTATATGAATTATCGCATCGACTTAGCTGTTCTTTCTGAACAAAAAAATAACTGCCGATTTGGCCTTACGGTACATAACTTAAGTGACCTCGACGTAAAAGATTGGTCTCTGCACTTTGCATTTGATCGTTTCATCCTTCCAGAGAGTTTATCGCAAGGAGAGCTGACTCAAGTTGGCAGCTTTTGCTCATTCACACCAAGTTCGTCAGTGTTAAAGGCCAACAACCATTACTACCTTGAATTCAGTATTCAAAGCGCACCATTCCGCTTCTATTCTGATGGCCTTAACGATGCCTTTATCCAGTCACATAATGATGGAGAAACATCGGTACTGCCTGTCGCGATATCACCCATAGTACTGGCTTCGCCATACCGTGAACGCAATCAAATACCTGAAGTTAACGCTGCTGAGATTGCATTGATTCCTCAGCCTAATCAGATCGAATTTCAGCAAGGTAGTTTCGCGCTAAGTAACTTCGCGCTAAGTAACTTCGCGCTAAATAACGACTGCAGAATTGAGGTTCAATCTCATCTTGCTGATAAGGCAGTCTCTTGGTTCCAGCAAGAGTTGCTCTCGACCTTTGAGCTGTCTCTTTCGACCGCGCTTTCAGCTGAACTTTCAAAAGACGAAAGCGGCAACATTCTATTTCGCAGCAACCCGACGTTAGATGAAGCCGAATACAAACTGACCATCACTGCACAACAGATTATTGCTGAATCAGGCAGCCAGTCGGGCTTTACACACGCTGTGGCAAGCTTGATTCAACTAGTTCAACAACTGGACGCAGAGAACTTCTCTCTACCATGTTGCAAGATAGCCGACCAACCGCGCTTTAAGTACCGCGGCATGATGTTGGACTGCGCTCGTCACTTCCACTCAGTAGAGCAAGTGAAGCGTTTAATCAATCAACTGGCGCACTACAAGTTCAACGTATTTCATTGGCACCTAACTGACGATGAAGGTTGGAGAATTGAGATAAAGAGCCTGCCTCAGCTAACAGAAATTGGCGCTTGGCGAGGTCCTGACCATGCACTAGAGCCGCAATATACCCACATTGCGGAAAACTACGGCGGCTTCTACACGCAACAACAAATTCGTGAAGTCATTGAATATGCAGAGCAACGCAGCATCACGGTGATCCCAGAGATCGATATTCCGGGACACTGCCGTGCCGCAATCAAATCACTGCCTGACATGTTGGTGGAGCAAGCTGACACTACTCAATACAAAAGCATTCAGCACTACAACGACAACGTCCTAAACCCAGGTTTACCAGGCACTTACCAATTTCTAGATGCCGTTATTGAAGAAGTGGCAGAGCTATTCCCGAGCGAATTGATTCACATGGGTGCAGACGAAGTGCCACCCGGTGTGTGGAGCAACAGCCCTGCTGCTCAAGCGTTGATGAAAGAACACCAGTACCAAGACAGCAAAGACCTACAAGGTCACCTATTCCGCTATGCCGAAAACAAGCTTAAGCAACTCGGTAAACGCATGGTCGGCTGGGAAGAAGCACAGCACGGCGACAAAGTGAGTAAAGAGACCATCATCTACTCATGGCTCAGTGAAGAAGCGGCTGTCAATTGCGCTCGCCAAGGCTTTGATGTGGTGTTGCAACCTGCACAGTTTACCTATCTCGACATGACCCAAGATTATGCACCGGAAGAACCGGGCGTAGATTGGGCTGCCGTTATCCCATTAGAACAAGCTTATACCTACGAAGCACTTGCTGAGATATCCGACACCGACCCAATTCGTAAGCGGATCCGCGGAATTCAGTGTGCTCTATGGTGTGAGATCGTCACCAACCAAAAGCGTATGGATTACATGGTATTCCCAAGAATTAGCGCTTTAGCTGAAGGATGTTGGACACATAAAAACAACCGAAACTGGCCAGATTACCTATCTCGCCTAAAGGGGCATCTGCCATTACTCGACAAACTCAATGTTGATTATCGCAACCCTTGGAAAGCTCAATAAAACAAAACCAAAGCGACACTCACATCGAGCGGTTGCTAACTCAAATTAAGTTGCTGACTCAAATTAAGGTGCTCAGTTAGATACGACTCAGCATCACTATTTAAAAATTAGCTGCATAGATGCAGTTTGTTAAAAAGGAAATGACAATGAAATACGGCTATTTCGATAACGACAATCGCGAATACGTCATCACTCGCCCTGATGTACCAGCTCCTTGGACAAACTACCTAGGTACTGAAAAGTTTTGTACCGTGATTTCGCACAATGCGGGCGGTTACTCGTTCTACAATTCTCCGGAATACAACCGTGTTACTAAGTTCCGTCCAAACGGCACCTTTGACCGTCCTGGACACTATGTGTACCTGCGTGATGATGAGACAGGTGATTACTGGTCTATCTCTTGGCAACCAGTGGCAAAGAGCCTAGATGAAGCGAACTACGAAGTTCGTCACGGCCTGTCATACTCAAAATTCAAATGTGAATACAGCGGCATTACCGCAACCAAGACGCTATTCGTACCTAAGGGTGAAGATGCAGAAGTTTGGGACGTTGTATTAAAGAACAACACTGACAAGCCACGTACTATCAGCACTTTCTCGTTTGTTGAGTTCTCTTTCAGCCATATTCAATCAGACAATCAAAACCATCAGATGTCTTTGTACTCTGCGGGCACGTCTTACCAAGAAGGTGTTCTGGAATACGACCTGTACTACAACACTAACGACTTTGAAGGCTTCTACTACCTAGCTTCAACTTTCTCACCAGACAGCTACGATGGCCAACGTGACAACTTCCTTGGTATGTACCGTGATGAAGCAAATCCAATTGCGGTTGAAAACGGTAAGTGTTCTAACAGCGCTCAAACTTGTTACAACCATTGTGGTTCTCTGCACAAGCAATTTACGATTCAACCCGGTGAAGAAGTTCGCTTTGCGTATGTACTCGGTATCGGTAAAGGCAACGGTGAACGCCTACGTGAGAAGTACCAAGACACAGCAAACGTAGACGCCGCTTTCCAAGGCATCAAAGATCACTGGGACGAGCGTTGCAACAAATTCCAAGTTAAGTCGCCAAACGAAGGCTTAGACACAATGATCAACACGTGGACGCTATACCAAGCGGAAACCTGTGTGGTTTGGTCACGCTTTGCATCATTCATCGAAGTTGGCGGTCGTACTGGTCTTGGTTACCGTGATACGGCTCAAGATGCTATTTCAGTACCCCATGCCAACCCACAAATGACCAAGAAACGTATTATCGACCTGCTTCGCGGCCAAGTGAAAGCGGGCTACGGTCTACACTTGTTCGATCCTGACTGGTTCGATCCAGAGAAAGCCGACGTTGAGCCATCAAAATCACCAACAGTTGTTCCAACACCGTCAGATGACGACAAGATCCACGGCATTGAAGACACATGTTCTGATGACCACCTATGGATCGTTCCGACCATTATCAAATACGTAATGGAAACCGGTGAGCACGACTTCTTCGATGAAGTGATTCCATACGCAGACGGTGGCGAGGCGACAGTTTATGAACACATGAAAGCGGCACTGAACTTCTCTGCTGAATACGTGGGTCAAACGGGTATCTGTAAAGGTCTTCGAGCTGACTGGAATGACTGTTTGAACCTAGGTGGTGGTGAATCTTCAATGGTTTCATTCCTACACTTCTGGGCGCTACAAGAATTCCTAGATCTTGCTAAGTTCCGTAATAACGATGCTGATGTTGCGAAATACACTGAAATGGCAGCTAACGTTCGCGAAGCGTGTGAAACGCACCTTTGGGATGACGAAGGCGGCTGGTACATCCGTGGTCTAACTAAAAATGGCGACAAGATCGGTACCGCTCAACAAGCTGAAGGTCGTGTACACCTTGAGTCAAACACGCTAGCCGTTCTATCTGGTGCTGTATCTCAAGAACGCGGTGAGAAAGCGATGGACGCTGTTGATGAGAACCTTTTCTCAGAATACGGCCTACACCTAAACTCTCCTTCATTTGCAACACCAAACGATGATATCGGTTTCGTAACTCGCGTTTACCAAGGCGTAAAAGAGAACGGCGCAATCTTCTCTCACCCTAACCCATGGGCCTGGGTAGCAGAAGCGAAACTAGGCCGTGGTGACCGTGCGATGAAATTCTATGACGCACTGAACCCATACAACCAAAACGACATGATTGAAACGCGTTACGCAGAACCATACTCGTACGTGCAGTTCATCATGGGTAAAGATCACCAAGACCACGGCCGTGCAAACCACCCTTGGTTAACCGGTACCTCTGGTTGGGCTTACTTCGCGGTAACCAACTTCATTCTTGGTGTTCGTACAGGCTTTGAAGGCTTAACGGTTGATCCTTGTATCCCGACTGATTGGCCAGAATTCGAGGTTACTCGTCAATGGCGTGGCGCAACTTACAACATCACAGTGCAAAACCCGAATGCAGTAAGCAAAGGCGTTGCCTCTATCACTATCAATGGTGAATCAGTTGAAGGCGCTATCCCAGTACAAGCAGAAGGCAGCGTGAACGATGTTGTCGTTGTTCTAGGCTAGTCACGCAATTTAACGAACAGCTCTTGTCTCAAGTCTTTACAGGCTTGAGACAATGAGACTAAAAGGATTTTCTAATGATTAAATTTGGTACAGGTGGCTGGCGCGCTTTCATTGGTGAGGAGTTCACTAGAGAAAACGTCCGTTTGGTAGCGCAAGCACTCGCTAACATCATCAACAACGAAGATGCAGCCAAGAATGGGTTTGTGATCGGCTATGACCGTCGTTTCCTTTCCGATAAAGCCGCATGTTGGTTTGCAGAAGTACTTGCGGCGAACAACATCAAAGTAAGCTTCATCGATAAGTTTGTTCCAACACCTATCGTGATGTTCCAAGCAAAAGAGATGGGATGCACCTACTCGGCGTGTATTACCGCCTCTCACAACCCAGCCGATTACAATGGCATCAAGGTATTCATTGAAGGTGGCCGTGATGCTGATGAGATCATCACAGAGAAGATCGAACAGCAAATCGCAACACTGACCAACGAAGATATTATTCGTGTCGATTTCGAGCAAGCATTAAACGACAAAGAAATCGAGATCATCAACCCGATGAACGACTTTGTTGATTCAATCATCAACTTCATCGATATCGATTCGATCAAGAAAGCTAACCTACGTGTACTGATTGACCCAATGTTTGGCGTTGCAAAAAATGCTCTGCAAACCGTGCTGATTAACGGTCGCTGTGATGTCGACGTCATCAACGATGGCAAAAACCCAGATTTTGGTGGCTTAATGCCGTCGCCAAATGCTGCAACGCTGTATCGCTTGAAGCACTTAGTTGCAGCAGAAGGCTATGACATTGGTATTGGTACTGATGGCGATGCTGACCGTTTGGGAATCATCGATGAGAAAGGTCACTTCATTCACCCTAACGAAGTGCTACTCCTACTTTACTACTACTTGCTGGAATACAAAGGCTGGAAGGGCTCTGTCGTTCGTAACATCGCAACCACACATCTACTGGATAAAGTGGCGGCAGATCATGGTGAGAAGAGCTTTGAGGTTCCTGTAGGCTTTAAGCATATCAGCTCACAAATGGAGGCCGATGACTCTCTGATTGGTGGCGAAAGTTCAGGTGGTTTAACCATTCGTGGTCACATCAAAGGTAAGGATGGCGTATTTGCTTCAAGCTTACTGGTTGAGATGATCAGTGTGACAGGCAAGAAGTTGTCTGAATTACTTGATGAGATTTACTCTAAATATGGCTATGCCTACACCGCAGAAGGCGATTGTAAGTTTAAACCTTCAGAGAAAGAAGCGCTTTACACTAAGATCTACGTCGAGAAGCAACTGCCTGAATTTGAATACGAAATTGAAAAAGTAAGCTATGAAGATGGTGCCAAGGTGTACTTCAAGAATGGCGGCTGGGTGATTGCTCGCTTCTCAGGAACAGAGCCGTTACTACGAATCTTCGCAGAAATGGAAGATAAAGACACTGCAGAACGTGTTCTTCAAAAAGTGAAAGACTTCCTCTCTCTATAGGCTTATAGAGTGCAGCAGTTTTGTATGGGACTTAACAAATCACTGCCTTGTTAAAGCCTATAAGTGAAGAACTCTTGCCCAGTACTTTGATTAAAGTGCTGGGCTTTTTTATCGCGATTCTTGTAACGATTAGTATCGCGTTATATCTCTTTAAAAAGCCAATACGCCTTTGGTATCGACTTTTACGTTGACCGGCATACCCACTTCAAGTGCTTCTGACGAGGTTGCTAATAACTTCTGACCATGCGCTTCGATTACATAACGACAGTGATCACCCATAAATTGCTGTTCTAGCACCGAAATAGCACTATCTTGCTCGTAACTTGCTTGGATATGCTGGGGCCTTAGCAGAAGCTCACATGTATTGCCGAACTCAATCTCCGTTTGCGGTTTGGCTTCAACCATACCCAAACTGGTTTCAAATTCATGCTCCGAAATACGCTGTGCATTGAGGTAGCTACCGCCACCCAAAAAGTCTGCAACAAACTTACTTGAAGGATGGAAATACAACTCAGATGCCGAACCATACTGCTCAATCACACCATGGTTCATTACTGCCATTTTATCTGCAAATGCGAACGCTTCTTCACGGCTGTGAGTTACGAAGATAGCTGTAACACCCTGCTTCTTAAAAATCTTGCGAATCTGAGAAATCAGCTCATGACGAACCTGAGTATCGATGTTTGAGAATGGTTCATCTAACAGTAGCAAGTCTGGCTTGTACGCCAAAGAACGAGCAATAGCGACACGCTGCTGTTGACCACCTGAAAGTTGATGTGGGTATCGTTCACCATACTCACCTAAGTGAACCAGCTCCAGCATCTCTTGAACTTTGTCTTTCTTTTGCTGCTCAGAAAGGTCTTTCAAGCCAAAGCCGACATTCTGGTTTACCGTCAGATGCGGAAACAGGGCGTAATCTTGGAAAATCATACCAATGTTACGCTGCTCTGGTGGCAACCAATTCTCGCCATCATCAATGGTTTGACAGTTCAAACTCATCACACCGCTACTTAATGGAAGTAAGCCTGCAATCGCCTTCAGTAAGGTCGTTTTACCGCAGCCACTCGCACCAAGAAGACAAACAATTTCACCATGCTCAACTTCTAACGAGAGCGCTTCCAAAATGGTTTGCGACTCATATTTACAAGTCAGATCTTTAATTGATAATGCACAACTCATTAGTTTTTCTGCTCCAAGGAACGGTTTACGATGATCAGAGGAATTAAACCCACCAACACCAATAATACAGCAGGCATCGCCGCCAATTCTAGGTGCTCATCTGAGGCATAGTTATAAACATAAGTCGCCAATGTCTCGAAGTTGAAAGGACGCAGCAGCAATGCCGCATTCAACTCTTTCATTGATTCGATAAACACCAGTAAGCCAGCGATCAATGCGCCACGTTTAATCAAAGGTAAATGAACACGACGTAACATCTGGTTGGTATTGCAGCCCATGGTTTTAGAAGCCATATCCAATGAAGGGGATACTTTGCTCAAGCTGCTTTCAATACTGCCAATTGCCACTGCTGAGAAACGTACGACCATGGCAAAGATTAGCGCGAACATGGAGCCAGAGAAGATCAAACCAGGTCGCCCCCACTCCATCACTTTCGCAATGTCATTGACCAAGTGATCCATGAACAAAACAGGTACCATCACACCAATCGCTAACACGGTGCCTGGGACGGCATAGCCCATCGAAGCGAGGCGCATATAAGCCTGATTCTTCTTACTCGGACTAACGCGTTGATTAAAGTTAACAATCATCGCGATAATCACGCCAATAATCGCAGCAGCTACCGAAACGTAAAGGCTGTTGATGGCATATTCTCTGAATTCAGGGGTCCAGCTTTGAGCAAAATATTTGTAGGCGTAAATAATGAGCTGGCCAAGAGGGAATAAGAACGCAACGCAAACTAATCCCCAGCACCAGAATAGTGCCAGCCATTTTTTCCAACCAGAAAGGTCGTAACGAAAATCTTCGCGGCTGCTGAACTGATTCTGGAATAGCTTCTGCTTACGGCGACTGTATCGCTCTGAGCTCAACAGTAGGATCACGATAACCAGCATGATTGCCGATATTTTCGCAGCTGCCGTTAAGCTTGAGTAGCCTAGCCAAGTATCATAAACCGCAGTCGTTAAAGTATTTACCGCAAAGTAACTCACGGTACCAAAGTCACCGATGGTCTCCATAGCAACAAGCGATAAACCGACCGCCATTGATGGACGAACAAGTGGTAAGGAGATACGACGGAAGCTTTCCCAAGGCGAGCATTTTAGCAAACGAGCAGATTGTAATAAGGAGACGTTTTGCTCCATAAATGCCGCGCGGCACAGCAAATAAACATAAGGATAGAGAACGAGAGACAGAACAATAATAGCGCCGGATAAGGTTCTAATATCTGGGAACCAATACTCACCGGGTCCCCACCCAGTAAGATCTCGCAGTAGAACCTGAACAGGGCCGGCAAAGTCGAACCAATCGGTAAAGATATAGCCAACAATATAGCCTGGCATTGCTAATGGCAGGACGAGTGCCCACTGCAAAACACGCTCTCCCGGAACACGGCACATTGCCATAACCCAAGCCGACGGAATACCAAAAACTAAAGACAGGAACATGGTTCCTATGACTAAAACCACCGTATTGTAGGCATAGGTAGGCATCACTGTGGACATCAGATGAGAAAATAGCTCATCTGTTTCTCCAACAGCCGTCGTAAAAATCGCTAAGATCGGTAAGACCAGTAATACAGCAATAATGCCGCTACTGGTGTTCCATAAATAATTCTTTTCTTTCATCGCCTAACTACAACGAGGCTTAATGAAACACAAATGCATTTGCAAATACATCTCATATCCTTTTAATGGTGGGGTTATTTATACCCATATACTCTAATGACTTCAAGGTGAGATGCTAATAACTCAAGGGATCAACGGGGTGCTTTGTATCAAAAAGTGATTTTCCAATAACAAACAACCCCAAGTAGCCAAAATGGCGACTTGAGGTTGTCATTTTACTTAGGCCGAAGCCTACCGTAATAAATTATAGATCGAACTTAACTTCGTCTAATAGCTTGATTGCAGCCGCGTGGTGGTTTGCAATTTCGTCTAGAGAAATAGTATCCGCTTTGAACTCGCCCCATGAAGCAACAAGCTCAGAAGGTTTAACGTCTGCTTTCACTGGGTATTCGTAGTTCACTTCTGCGTACATGCTTTGTGCTGTGTCACCCGATAGGAATTCCATCAGCTTAACGGCATTCTCTTCATTTGGAGAGTATTTAGCCATTGCCATACCAGAGATGTTTACGTGAGTACCTGTAGTCTCTTGGTTAGGGAAGTTAATGTAAACAGAGTCAGCCCAAGCTTTTTGCTCTTTATCATTAACCATCTTACCTAGGTAGTAGCTGTTACCAAGAGCAACATCACATAGACCTTCTTTAATCGCTTTAACTTGCGCGCGGTCGTTACCTTGAGGCTTACGTGCTAGGTTTGCTTTTACGCCTTCTAGCCATTCTTTCGTTTCAGCTTCACCTTTGTGAGCAATCATCGAAGATACTAGAGAAACATTGTATGGGTGCTTACCACTACGAGTACAGATTTTGCCTTTAAATTCAGGCTTAGTTAGATCTTCGTAAGTGAACTCTTCACCTAGACGACCAACACGGTCACGTGAAGAATAAACGCTACGTGTACGAGTTGTTAGAGCGAACCACTCGTTATCTGTATCTTGGTATTGAGCTGGGATGTTCTTTTCAAGTACATCGCTTTCTACAGATTGAACCAGACCTTGTTTAGTTAGCTCAGATAGACGGCTGATAT
Organism: Vibrio sp. 10N.222.49.C9; assembly: GCF_041474985.1. Lineage (NCBI taxonomy): Bacteria > Pseudomonadati > Pseudomonadota > Gammaproteobacteria > Vibrionales > Vibrionaceae > Vibrio > Vibrio sp. 10N.222.49.C9. Next base: position 256,479 of record NZ_JBFRVD010000018.1, read on the forward strand.
CTACAGTTAAGACAACGTCAGCTGGGCTGTATTCACCCTCTTGAGCTAACTTCTCTGCTAAACCTTTTTTAGCAAACTTAACGTTTACTTTAATACCAGTCTCTTTTGTGAACTCTTTGAACATTGGCTCAACAAGGAAAGGTTGACGGTAAGAGTATACGTTTACTTCTTCCGCAGCCATTGCTGTCGGGGCAATTACACCACACGCTAGAGCTGAAAGTGTTAGCAGTTTCTTCATTGTAAAATCCTTTATATCGAAATGATAATGTCTATCAGTTGCGTTATTATATTCATCATTAACATAATTACAATGACGACCAACAAAAAATCCGTCTATTCAGACCATTCAAACTCTCACTTTTGTAACAAACCATTTCAACTTTGTGTCTTGTCGTTCCCCTTAAACAATGAGCCTAACTTCAACGTTCGTGTTTATATATTGTGCAACCGTAAATACAACAAAGCCCCGCAACAAGAGTTGCGGGGCTTTCTTTGTCCAACCTAACCCATTCAGATTAGGCGACGACTGTTGATTATTTTACTGATACAAACTCAGGGTAAGCGCCGACACCACAATCGTGCATGTCCATACCTTCAAGTTCTTCATCTTCCGTTACTCGGATACCGATTGTTGCTTTAAGCACCGCCCATACTGCTAGGCTAGCACCGAATACCCATGCAAAGATGACTGCTGCACCCATTAGCTGAGCACCAAACGTTGCATCAGCGTTGCTTAGTGGCACAGCCATTAGACCGAAGAAACCACATACACCGTGTACAGAGATAGCACCTACTGGATCATCAATCTTAGCTTTGTCTAGAGCGATGATGCTGAATACAACCAATGCACCAGATACCGAACCAATCGCTACAGCAAATAGAGGTGATGGTGATAGAGGGTCTGCAGTGATTGCTACTAGGCCAGCTAACGCGCCGTTAAGAATCATTGTTAGGTCTGCTTTACCCCAAGTTGTTTTACATACTAGTAGTGCTGCAATTGCGCCTGCTGCTGCTGCTGCGTTGGTGTTAAGGAAGATTTGACCTACTGCTGTTGCGTTCTCAAAATCCGAAACCATCAGTTGAGAACCGCCGTTGAAACCGAACCAACCGAACCAAAGGATAAATGTACCTAGCGTTGCAAGTGGCATGTTTGAACCAGGAATCGGGTAGATTTCACCGTTCTTACCGTATTTACCTTTACGAGCACCGAGTAGTAGAACACCAGCTAACGCTGCTGCTGCACCAGCCATGTGTACGATACCTGAACCTGCGAAGTCACTGAAACCCGCTTCTGATAGGAAACCACCGCCCCAAGTCCAATAACCTTCAACAGGGTAAATGAACGCTGTTAGTACTACAGAGAAGATTAGGAATGACCAAAGCTTCATACGCTCAGCAACCGCACCAGATACTACAGACATTGCTGTTGCAACGAATACTACCTGGAAGAAGAAGTCTGATTCTAGAGAGTGGTCTGCGCCTTCACCTTGTGTACCAATTAGAGTACCAAATGATGGCAACCAACCGCCTTCACCGTTGTCGACATACATGATGTTGTAACCAACCACTAAGAAAGCAGTACAAGCAATTGCGTACAAACAGATGTTCTTAGTTAAAATTTCTGTGGTGTTCTTTGAACGAACTAGGCCAGCTTCTAACATCGCGAAGCCTGCTGCCATCCACATTACCAACGCACCTGAAATGAGGAAGAAAAAAGTGTCTAGTGCGTAACGTAGTTCCGTTACTGTTGTTGTAAGTTCCATATTAAAGTCTCCAGTCCTTGTAATTCTTTAAAGTGCTTCAGCATCCATTTCACCAGTACGAATTCGTACGGCTTGGCTTAGGTCATACACAAAAATTTTGCCGTCGCCGATTTTTCCGGTGTGTGCCGCTTGGCTAATCGCTTCAACAACTCGGTCAACATTCTCAGCTTGGGTAGCAATCTCTAGCTTCACCTTTGGTAGGAAATCCACTTGGTACTCTGCACCACGATACAATTCAGTATGTCCCTTCTGACGACCAAAGCCTTTCACTTCAGAAACAGTCATACCTTCAATACCCACATCAGAGAGCGCTTCGCGTACATCGTCTAATTTGAATGGCTTAACAATGGCATTTATTAATTTCATATTCGTTCCTTAAATTCTTACTTAATCCGTTAATTCTCTTATTACAATCCAAGTAGCGTGCCAAAAAGTTAAGTGATTGATTTTAAATAAGATGAAGATAATAAGGTCGTAATAACGAAAAAGGCCGCACCAACATGGTGCGGCCTTTTCACTATCTTAATGCGTTGCACTATTGTTGCTCCAGTTTTGGGCAACGGAGCCTTCAAAGCTCTGAGTGACTAACAAATAGGTGTTAGGGCTAGTAACCTAAAAAATCCATCCAGCGTTCGATGAGCAGTTCGAAATCATCGATTCCGCAGCTTGCTTGGCTTTCACAGTTATAGAAGTCGAATTCACTGCCCTCTTCCATCTCTTGCTCATGCGCTAACACGTTTTCTTGAATCGTAACTTCATCTTCATTGATCGCAAGGCTAATCTCCTTGCCAAGCAACGTCACTTCATTGCTCAAGTCCTGTCGAGATTGCTCAATCAACGCCATCACATGATCTAATTTTTGCTTATCTTTACCGATCTCTTCTTGAAGCCAACGGCCAACAATCTCATGGCCCATGCTGCATTTCACATAGTATTCACCCATTAGAGTGTTTCTAGTAAATTCAAACTCCATAACTCAACCTATACTGCATTAATACTCAAGCGATACTATTTCTGAGTATACCATTGTCTTGTCAGAAACGAGCGTATTGACGAATTTATCGTTACGATCCAACCTACACAGTCAATGAAGAGGAGGGCTCTATGCAGTTGAACGAAATGATTGCCAAACAAATTGTCGAACGAACCATGAAGATCATCCCACACTCGATTAATGTGATGGATAATAAAGGTCGCATTATTGGATCCAGTGATCCTACTCGCTTATACCAAAAACATGAAGGAGCGGTACTTGCCATCACCGAATCACGAGTCGTTAATATTGACGAAGCCACTGCCGAACACCTAAAAGGGGTTAAGCCTGGAGTTAATTTACCGATTCTATTTCAGGATAATGTCATTGGGGCGATTGGGGTTTCTGGGACACTGCAGCAAGTTCATCATTTTGGTGAGCTGGTGAAGATGACCGCTGAGCTTATTGTTGAACAAGCTGTACTTATGTCTCAAGTAGAATGGAATAAGAGGCATCGTGAAGAATTGGTATTGCAATTAATCCGAGGTAGCACGCTTAATGACATGCAACTGCAATCCATCGCACAGCGTCTGGATCTCGACCTTGCACAACCGCGGATTGCCGCCATCGTCAAGGTGTTACCGATAGGAGACACTGCGCCTTCATTGGAAAACTTACAGCAATTAGTACATTTACTTGAATATCCCGAGCGCGATAATTTAGTCGGTATCTTGTCTGTTTCACAAAACGAAGTGGTGGTACTCAAGCCTATAACCCTGATAGGGAACAGCTGGTCCAAGGATGCAGAAGCCAAGCGCGTGAAATTGCTACTCAAAAGAATAAAGAAAGAAGCTAAGTTTCAAATCAAGATTGCGCTTGGGGATTACTTTACCGGACTTTCTGGTTTAGCACGCTCATATGATACCGCTGAGCTCACTATGCGCAGTGTCGGTAACCGCCCCGGAGACATGTTTTTCTATCAAGACTATCGACTGCCGGCCATTATGAGTAGCCTGTTACAAGATCCATGGATTCGTGAGCAACTGGAGCAGTCTTACCTACATCTTCAACAACAGGACAGTAAAGGGATACTGATCAAAACTTTGAAGACATATTTAAAGCAGAACTGTGATTCAGCTCTCACCTGTAACGAACTACATATCCATCGCAATACGCTACGCTATCGAACAGACAAGATAAACCAAATAACATCATTAAATATCAACAATATAGACGATCTATTTCAACTCTACATTGCAATAAATCTATTCCACTGGTCGAGCTAAAAAATGTGCAACTGCACAATTTAAAAGGACCGATTTGAGCACTTATTTGTAGAGAATGACAAAGACTTACCAACCCTATATCTTTATATTTGCCGAAAATGACACATCGTTATCTGGGAAATAGAACATGATTGAAGTTTCAACTCTTGGCGCACTTTCAGCATTGATTGTTGCTATCGCGCTCATTCTTAAAAAAGTGCCACCCACCTACGGCATGATCATCGGTGCTTTGGTTGGCGGCGTGGTTGGCGGCGTTTCTCTCACCGAAACCGTTGAGTTAATGATAGGTGGTGCCCAAGGGATCGTCACTTCAGTGATGCGAATTCTCGCCGCTGGTGTGTTGGCCGGCGTACTAATTGAATCAGGGGCGGCTACCTCGATTGCAGAATCCATCATCAAAAAAGTAGGCGAAACTCGCGCCTTACTTGCTCTTGCCATTGCGACCATGATTTTAACCGCTGTTGGCGTTTTCGTTGATGTGGCCGTTATCACGGTTTCTCCTATTGCACTGGCTATTGCTCGCCGCGCAGACCTTTCTAAAACCGCGATCCTTTTGGCGATGGTGGGCGGCGGTAAAGCAGGTAATGTCATGTCGCCTAACCCAAATGCCATTGCGGCGGCTGATGCGTTCAATGTTCCGTTAACCTCTGTGATGGCTGCAGGCGTGATTCCGGGTCTATTTGGGCTGCTTTTCGCCTACTTCTTGGCAAAGCGCCTCGTCAATAAAGGTTCAAAAGTAGCGGAAAGTGAAGTGGTCAAAGCGGATCAAAGTTCACTGCCAAGCTTTTCTTCTTCAATCGTTGCACCGTTAGTGGCTATTGCCCTACTCGCGCTGCGACCACTCGCTGATATCAATGTTGATCCTCTAATTGCATTACCCTTGGGTGGATTGCTGGGTGCACTGGCTATGGGTCGCTTCAAACAAGCCAATAGCTTTGCGGTTTCAGGCTTGTCACGTATGGCACCGGTTGCTGTAATGCTACTGGGCACAGGAACCATTGCAGGCATCATTGCTAACTCAGGACTAAAAGCTGATCTGATTGAAGTGCTGACGATGTCTGGGCTGCCTTCTTACTTACTTGCTCCGTTTTCTGGCGCACTGATGGCACTATCAACCGCATCGACAACTGCCGGAACAGTAGTGGCATCGAATGTATTTGCCAGCACCATTCTTGAGCTAGGTGTTCCAGCTCTCGCAGGCGCAGCAATGATCCACTCTGGTGCGACAGTACTTGACCATATGCCACATGGTAGCTTCTTCCATGCCACGGGTGGTGCGGTACATATGAGTATTCATGAACGTCTAAAACTCATCCCTTATGAGTCAGCGGTCGGTCTTGTTATCGCCTTCGTCTCAGTAATGATCTTCGGTGTATTTGGTCTGTTTGTTTAAGTTTAAAGGTATCAAAATGAAAATTGTAATTGCTCCTGACTCATATAAAGAAAGCCTATCAGCAATGGGCGTTGCTCAAGCGATTGAAGATGGCTTTAAACAGCTAATACCAAACGCCGAATACGTAAAATTACCAATGGCTGATGGTGGTGAAGGCACAGTACAATCTCTGGTGGATGCGACCAATGGCTCTATCATCCAACATCCAGTGATTGGTCCATTAGGTGAAATTGTCGAAGGCTTCTACGGTATGTTCGGTGACGGTAAAACTGCCATTATTGAAATGGCGGCCGCTTCCGGCCTAGATTTAGTCTCTCCAGAACAACGTAATCCACTAAAAACCACTACCTATGGTACGGGTGAGTTGATCAAAGCCGTATTAGATAAAGGTGTTGAGCATATTATTATTGGCATTGGTGGTAGTGCGACCAATGATGGTGGCTTAGGAATGGCTCAAGCGCTAGGCATTCGTATGCTAGATGCAGAGGGTCACGAGCTGGTGTTTGGTGGTGGTGAACTGTCAAAACTGACAACCATTGATCTCACCAACCTCGACCCACGCCTACAAAACGTACGCTTAGAGGTCGCTTGTGATGTCGATAATCCATTATGCGGACCAAAAGGGGCATCACAGGTATTCGGTCCGCAAAAAGGCGCAACACCAGAAATGGTTGAGCTGTTAGATGCTAACCTTGCTCATTATGCCAGTATCATGAAAAACCAGTTAGGCGTCGATGTCATTGATCTCCCTGGTGCTGGCGCGGCAGGCGGTCTAGGCGCGGCACTTGTTGGCCTGTTAAATGCGGAGCTTCGCCCTGGTATTAACATCGTAATGGACGCCGTCAATTTAGATGAAATAGTCTCAGATGCTGATCTTGTGATTACAGGAGAGGGGCGCATTGATAGCCAAACCATTCATGGCAAAACACCGATTGGTGTCGCTCGCACAGCCAAAAAACATAAACTGCCTGTCATCGGTATTGCCGGCTGTCTAGCCAGTGATTGTGGTGTGGTTCATGAGCATGGTATCGACGCGGTATTTGCGGTAGTGAACCGTTCAGTAGACTTGCCGACAGCTTTGGCTGAAGCGGCTGAAAATATTGAACTTACTGCTCGCAATGTTGCAGCAATGTATACGATTAAGCACTAATCGAGCTCTCTGTAAGCTAAAAGCAATTTTCGCTGTATGCTAAAAGCAATTAAGGCCGCTATTCACAGCGGCCTTAATTATATTTACAACAAAATCAGACGTTACGCAGGCTCTTGGAAGATAACCGTGTCTGCTTTTTCCGTGTACTGACCCATTTTATGGAAGTTCAGGTAACGGTATGTATCAGCAGCGGTTGCATTAATCTTCTCAGCGTACTCTAAGTACTCTTCTTTCGTTGGGATGCGACCTAGAATCGCGCCAACAGCAGAAAGCTCAGCAGAAGCCAGATAAACGTTCGCGCCATTACCTAAGCGGTTCGGGAAATTACGCGTTGACGTCGACATAACCGTCGCAGCATCAGCAACACGAGCTTGGTTACCCATACATAGTGAACAGCCAGGAGTTTCGATACGTACCCCAGCACGACCGAAGATGCCGTAGTAGCCTTCTTCTGTCAGTTGGTCTTTATCCATCTTCGTTGGCGGAGCCACCCATAGGCGAGTATTTAGCGAGCCGTTAAACTCTTCTAGCATCTTACCTGCAGCACGGAAGTGACCGATGTTGGTCATACAAGAACCGATGAACACTTCTTGAATCTCAGTACCTTGAACGTCCGAAAGAAGACGAGCATCATCTGGATCGTTTGGTGCACATAGGATTGGTTGATCGATGTCAGCAAGGTCAATCTCGATAACGTGCGCGTATTCCGCATCTGAATCAGCAGATAGCAACTCAGGGTTCTCTAGCCACTCTTCCATTGCTGTAATACGACGCTCAATCGTACGAACATCACCGTAACCTTCAGCGATCATCCACTTCAGCATCACGATGTTCGAGTTCAAGTACTCAGAGATAGACTCTTCAGAAAGCTTAACGGTACAACCTGCAGCAGAACGCTCAGCAGATGCATCAGAAAGCTCAAATGCTTGCTCAACAGATAAGTGCTCAACACCTTCAATTTCTAGTACACGACCAGAGAATTCGTTGATCTTACCGGCTTTCTCTACCGTTAGTAGGCCTTGCTTGATGCCGTAAAGAGGAATGGCATGTACTAGGTCACGTAGCGTGATACCCGGTTGCATTTCACCTTTAAAGCGAACCAAGATAGATTCAGGCATATCAAGAGGCATAACGCCTGTTGCTGCAGCAAATGCTACCAAGCCAGAACCCGCAGGGAATGAAATACCTAGAGGGAAACGAGTATGCGAGTCACCACCTGTACCTACAGTATCAGGAAGAAGCATACGGTTTAGCCATGAGTGGATAACGCCATCACCCGGACGAAGTGAAACACCCGCACGATTCATGATGAAATCAGGTAGCGTATGGTGAGTGTTTACATCGACTGGTTTAGGGTATGCCGATGTGTGACAGAAAGACTGCATTACAAGGTCTGCAGAGAAACCAAGACACGCCAGATCTTTAAGCTCATCACGAGTCATAGGACCGGTCGTATCTTGAGAACCGACTGTCGTCATTTTAGGTTCACAGTACTGACCAGCACGAACACCTTCAACGCCACATGCTTTACCAACCATCTTCTGAGCTAGCGTGTAGCCTTTATCAGATGCAGATGGATCGATTGGTTTAGCAAACAGATCCGTTTCAGCTAGACCTAGAGCGTCACGAGCACGACCCGTTAGACCACGACCGATGATCAGTGGAATACGGCCACCAGCACGCACTTCATCAAGAAGTACTTTGCTTAGCTCAAAGTTTGAGATCACAGAACCGTTCTTGTGAACAACACCTTCGTACGGGTAGATATCAATGATATCGCCCATGTTCATGTCTTGTACGTTCAGTTCAATGGGTAGTGCGCCTGAATCTTCCATTGTGTTGTAGAAGATTGGTGCAATTTTACCACCAAGACAAACACCGCCAGTACGCTTGTTTGGTACGAATGGGATATCTTCACCCATGAACCAAAGTACTGAGTTTGTTGCCGATTTACGTGAAGAACCTGTACCAACAACATCACCAACGTAAGCCAGTGGAATGCCATCTTTTTGCATTTCTTCAATTTGTTTGATTGGACCAACGCTACCCTGTTCATCAGGAGTAATGCCATCACGTTCCATCTTCAGCATCGCTTTCGCGTGTACTGGGATGTCAGGACGTGACCATGCATCAGGCGCTGGAGATAGGTCATCGGTGTTCGTTTCACCAGTGACTTTAAATACTTTTACTGTGATTTTTTCTGCTACTTTATCTTTCGCTGTAAACCATTCAGCATCAGCCCAAGATTGAAGTACTTGTTGTGCAGCAGCATTGCCAGCTTTCGCTTTCTCTTCTACGTCATAGAACGCATCGAACATCAGTAGAGTATGAGATAGCGCTTTAACAGCGATTGGAGCAAGCTCAGCATCGTCTAGTAGAGATACTAGAGATTCGATGTTGTAACCGCCTTGCATGGTACCAAGCAGTTCTGCAGCTTTTGCTTTGCTTACTAGTGGCGAAGCTACTTCACCTTTAGTGATAGCCGTAAGGAAGCCAGCTTTTACGTAAGCAGCTTCATCTACACCCGGTGGAATGCGATTTTCTAGTAGGTCAAGAATGATTTCTTCTTCACCTTGAGGTGGATTCTTCAGAAGTTCAACTAGGCCAGCTACCTGCTCAGCATCTAGTGGTTTTGGAACAACTCCTTCGGCAGCACGTTCTTCGACGTGTTTACGGTAGGCTTCAAGCACGACTTTTTTCCTCTCATTGCGGTTCACTTCTTCCCTTCATAATTGTTAGTAAAATAAAGAAGTGAACATCCTTGGAAACTTGGCTCTCCATTGCCATTTTTGTCATTCAATTTGTATTGATGAGCGGCGTCATAGAGGCCAAACTGTGGGCGGTAGAATAGCAAATTTAACGTTAAATTAAAATCTTATCATTTTGACCAACATAGCAAGTTAAGACGAAAGTCCCACTATTTTTGCCTAATTACGCACTTAAATGGCGACTCTGCGCATGATTATTTGTAGGACGTACCTACAATCAGATACACCGAATCGAAATTATCTTCGGTTCGGCCATAAGCTAAAATGATCGGCCCGATTGGAGAATCAACACCCGCGAAAACAGAACCCGCGGTGTACATTGGCGCTTCATCAATACTCAAATCATTGTTCGACCAAACACCACCATGCTCAATGGATGCGCCCACGTAGAATGGTGATTTAAAAAGGCCGAAGTCATTTTCAAACCACTTATAACGATAAATAAGGCTGGTGTAAGCCAAGTTCTGACCAATCATACTATTCCTTGGAATACCTGACAGGTTTAAGAAGCCACCAAGCTCTTTGGGATCAATAGGGAAAATCGAATTTTTGCTCTCTACAATACCGTAATCCAGCTTTGCGACTAAAGTATGCTTCTCAATACTCTTTGCTGCCATGAAATTGGCCGAAAACTCATAAACCGTATCACTCTCAGACGTTAAATCCGATTCACCAAGAGAGCTGTCATTATCAAAATCATCATGAGAAACGAGGTACTCTAAATCGACAAAGTAACCCTTGGTCGGTAAGCTGAAATTATCCAAAGTATCCAGTCGGTAACCCATGAAGCCACCAATACGCTTGTAGCCACCACTGCCCAATGAAGGTAACGAAGAAACCTCAACATCCCCATCTGTATAACGAACACCAAATGTCAGCTCCTGCCACAAGGTTGGTTGATAGCCTAATGCCAATTCACCGACATATTCACTATACGTCATAGGGAGATAATCTTTCGTTACGTCCAGTGTCGGTTCTTCAATATCATCAATATCTGCGGGTAGGTTTCTGTTCTCTTTGCTGTAAACAACCGATGCCGAAGTAAACAGCTTTTGACTCGAAAAGAATGGCGAGTATAGTTCCGCTTCAATTCGCTTGTCCGTTCCCATCTCGATATTGGTTCTTAGCTCTGCACCATGCTTATTAATATCAGTAAAGTTGGCTGAGACACCGAGCGAGTATTGGCTTGTAGTAGAGAAATCATCTTCAAGAAAGAATCGAAAGTTGAGGTAGTTTGGCCCCCAAGATTTTTCGTTCACATCGACCAGCAGTTGCTCCTCGCCATCTACCGTGTCAAATTCATAAGTCACCAACTCGAATCTATCTAGCGCATAGAGGTCTTGTACTTTAGATTCAATTTCACTGGTCTTCAGAATCTCACCTGAATCAAGGTTTAAACGGTTTTCGATCAGCTTATCGGAATAGTGGGTATTGTTATTGATAACAACTCGGTCAACGACGGTCTTATCGCCGTGTTTTAGCTGTCTGCGCGCTTTTTGTTTGTCCTCGATATAATGCTGATAATCGGCATTTGAGAGCGATAGCTTAGAAAGTTCATCAGTATGCTGCTTAGCAGCTTCATAGCCCGCGAGGAAAGCCGATGGCATTTTATCAAATTCTGTCGTCTCCATTTCCCCAACATCTGGGCGCAGGAAGACATCATCGTCTGTTAAAGTTTCAGCTTGCTCTTGGGTGCTGCGTTGAACAAGATAATTAGAGAGTTGGTCAGCTGCGGCTAGAAAATTCGTGAAATCATCTTTGCCTTTGTAGTTGGTACTGATATCCACCGCAATGACGATGTCTGCACCCATCGCTCTGGCTACGTCGACGGGCATGTTATTGGTGACACCACCATCAACCAGCATTCGACCATCGAGGTCATAAGGGGGAAGCGCGCCGGGAACTGACATACTCGCCATCATGGCATCAACAAGGTGGCCATGATCGATGACCACCTCTTCAAGTTCGATAATGTCAGTTGCGACTGAACGGTATGGGATAGCAAGATGGTCGAAAGAATCGAATGAGGATAGATTACCCGTGGTCTCACGCAGAATACGCAACATATTCTGGCCTTGCACCACCCCTTTCCTTGCTTTGATTTCGCCCCAACCTAAGCCGAGATCGGTGTTCAGTTGGTAGCGGTCTTCATATTCTTTGTCACGTACACGGCGATCACTACGGTTAACGCGATCACGATAACCGCGATTCCAATCAACCGTATAAATAAAGCTCTCGATCTCGTCTGCGCTCATCCCTGTCGCATAAAGACCACCAACGTATGAGCCCATACTGGTACCGGTAATGTAATCAACCGGGATTTGCATCTCTTCTAGAGCTTTAAGCACACCAATGTGAGCTGCACCTTTTGCCCCACCACCAGCAAGAACGACAGCAACGGTTGGCCTTTTATGAGCTTGTTCAGCCTGCTGAGATTGATCAATCTGTGTCGCGGTGGATGCAAACAGCTGAAAACTGATCACAGTACCGACAACACCTAAGCCACTCACTAACCAACGAGAAATCATTATTTTAACTGTCCTTGTCATTCTTTCTTGTTACGACTTTACCACTGGAAAAGCTTCTTTAGCCACTGTTTTGGTTGACTTTCACAGCCCTTTTTAATGTTTCCACCCTCATCCCAAAGTGGCAGTTTAACTGCACCATCACAATCAAACTCTAAAGCCCCTTCAGAAGTTCGAGTAAAGTTAGCGGTGACAATTCCTGTCGGCCAAGGCAGTAATAACTGCTCGGGTGTTCTCTGTTTGAGATAATCGGCATAAACACGTAACGCACCACTCGAACCAGTAAGCTTAGTCGGCTTATTATCATCACGTCCTAGCCAGATGGTCGTCACTTCACGGCCATCTACGCCCACGAACCAACTGTCTCGGCTGTCATTACTAGTGCCAGTTTTACCAGCTAACCCTGCCCATGCAAACTGACCTTGTAGGAAACGGCCCGTGCCTTCCGACACGCCACGTTTCATTGCATAGGTTGTAAGCCAAGCGGCTTGCTGGTCAACGCTTTGTGATACACGAGGGATCGACTGATACAGAACCTCGCCATCGTTATCAACAACTGAGCGAAGCGCAGACAAAGGTGCTATACGCCCAGAATTGGTAATGGTTTGATACATCTGCGCAACTTGGAACGGAGTCAGTGAGAACGAACCCAAAAACATCGACGGCACTGGGCGAATCTCATTTTTATCGACCCCCAGTTTTCCAATCGTATCCGAGACACTATCAATGCCTAATTGCATGCCTAAACGAACAGTAGGTACGTTGTAAGACTTAGAAAGCGCCACATACAAAGGCACATCGCCACGGAACTTACGATCGAAGTTTCTCGGGCTCCACACGCTACCTTTACTGCCTTTCAAGCTCAGTGGCGTGTCTTTCAATGTTGTCGCCAACGTGTACTTCTGAGGCTGCTCTAGTGCGGTTAAGTAAATTGCAGGCTTGACCAAAGAACCAATTGGGCGACTCGCGTTCAAGGCACGGTTAAAGCCATCGTAGCCAGTACGCTTACCACCGACCATCGCCCGGATTTCACCGGTATTTCTATCCACGGCAATAGCTGCTGCTTCCAGCTTATTACCTGCGGTTTTCGATAAATCAGGCACCTTACGAGCAATCGACTTCTCTAACTTGTCTTGAGATACCGGATCCAGAGAGGTAAAGACTCGAATCCCTTTTTTCGCCTCAAATCGATCGCCGACATACTTCTTTAGCTCAATGTTTACTTGTTGGAAATAAGCGGGCTGACGGCTAGCAATGCGTGGGTTGTCTTGAATATCCAAATCACGACTCGCCGCCTCTTCGTATTGTCGCGGAGTTAAGATGTCTTGTTGCATCAATAAGCGAAGAACCAGATCGCGTCGAGTCTTAGCACGCTCAGGATAGCGAACCGGATTGTAATACGACGGTCCTTTCACCATACCCACCAGCAGTGCTAGCTGATCGATGCGCAGCTCTTGAATAGGTTGACCAAAATACAAACGAGACGCTAAACCGAAGCCATGAATCGCTTGCCCACCATTCTGTCCAAGATAAACCTCATTTAAGTAAGCCTCTAGGATACGGTCTTTGCTGTAACGATGGTCTAAGATAAGTGCAATGTAGGCTTCACGAACCTTACGCCACAATGTACGTTCACTGGACAGGAACAGGTTTTTTGCCAACTGTTGTGTCAGCGTACTACCACCTTGTACCGTTCGCCCAGCTTTGACGTTAACGACCATTGCACGAGCGATGGCCAGTGGCGACACACCATCGTGTTGATAGAAGTTTCGGTCTTCGGTTGCCAGTAAGGCATCAACCATCACTTCTGGGAACTGATTGCGTTTTAAGAACAGGCGCTGCTCATCGTTACTTTTCTCAAGCATGCCAAGCATTTTCGGCTCAACACGCAAATACCCCATGTCGCCTTTCTTCTCTAGCGACTGAATTCGAGTTAACTCGTTACCGTTGAAATGCAGCATCACATGACGATCCGCTTCGGGTCCATCGACAAACTCGAACGGACGACGAATCATTTCAATCTTGGTTGAAGAAGAGGAGTATTCGCCCGGGTGACGAGGCGCGTTCACCTTACGATAATTAAGCACATCGAGCTCATTCTTAACCTGCACCAAACTCACTGGAGTTCCAGGAGACAGGTCTAGTACTCGCGCATAAACCACAGTTGGCAAATCAAACAGCTGACCTTCAAAACGCTGCTTGACCACAGAATCAAGATAAATACCGACAAACAACAGCAATGCCGCGAGCGCTATGCCCGCTTTCCAAGAAATACCCCACAGGATCTTCAACCAACCTCTTTGACCTGACTTCTTAGCCTTAAGTTTGGTCTTTTTCGCAGTCGCTCTTGGTTTTCTTGGCTTGGCTTTGGTCGCGGGTGACTTCTTTGTTGGCGCTTTTTTAGGTGGTGCCTTTTTTGGCGTTAACATTTTGGTCATCATCGATTCAACTGTCGTTTGGTTTTAGTGGTTGCTACATGGTTAGCAGGGTCATCCGGCCAAGGATGTTTTGGGTAACGGCCTTTCATCTCTTTTTGTACTTCTTTGTACGCGCCAGCCCAAAAGCCAGCTAAATCTTGAGTAATTTGCAGTGGTCGCTGTGCTGGAGAAAGTAGCTCAAGCACGACTTTTTTACGCCCTTGCGCAATCAATGGCGAATCTTGTTCACCAAAGACTTCCTGCATTCGCACTGAGATCACGGGTTCAGACTGACATTGATAACGAATGATCTTCTTGCTGCCTGTCGGCATCACATAGTGCGTTGGTAACCATTGGTCTATCTCTTGATTCAAAGGCCAGCCAAGATAAGCAGACAACGCCTGCTCAATCGAAACACTAGTCAGCCCTTTTGCCGACTTAATGCCATTCAAATATGGTGATAGCCACTCATCAATATGTTCAACCAAACTCGCGTCATCCATCGCTGGCCAATCATGTTCAGGCATCCAAAGCTGAGCGCAGCGTACACGCTCAACCAGCTGTTTAGCCGAAGGTGTCCAATGTAATCGATCCAGCCCGCATCGAGCGACATAGTTGAGCAGCGCTTGGCTCGCCTGATTCGAATCGGGATCGGGTAAAGCTTTGGTGCTGATAATCAGTTTGCCCAGGGACACTCGCTGCTCGGCAACTAAACGGCCACGCTTCTCATCCCAATCGGCGTAATCGGAACGCACAAACAGTTTGGGAAATTGAGCTTCTAGCTGCGCAATATCAACCGCGGTGGCCAAGAAAATCTGACTGGCTCGCCCTGTGCTGCGCATCAAATCAATCACTACGATATAGTCATTGTTCGCCAATGGATCATCGTCACGAACCTCGGCGCCGTGGCCATTAGCAAGACGGAAAGCACTGCTGGTCGCGCTTCTCACTTGTGCAATCCGGTCCGGGAAGGCAAAACAAAGCACTAATGGTAGCAATGATTCGTCAGCTTGTGACAAATCTAAGTGATGATTGAGTTTGCTGGCGAGACTTTTCGCTCGCTGCATCACCACGTTATTTTTCGAATGTTTTCTTTGCTTAAGTCGGTGCAACGAATGCTGAATATCTGTGACGTTGCGTTCAGGCTCTTCAAGTAAAGCGGCGGCGACAATCGCAGCATTCAGCAATGCTTGGCCGTTCTGTTGCGCTTTTATCAGCATGCTGGCGATACGTGGTTCAAGGCCTAAACGTTGAGCCAGTTTACCTAGCGCCGTAAATTGACCATTGCTGTCTAATATATCAAGGCTTTGCAGCAGTTGCTTGGCTTGCTCCACTGCAGCTTGGGGCGGAATGTCTAACCATTGCAACTCGTCTGCATTCGCAGCGCCCCATTGCGTAAATTCAGACACCAGCGAAGACAAATCAGAATGAAGAATCTCAGGCTCTGGTACAGCAGGTTGCTGCATTAGTTGCGTTTCGCTGTACAAACGAACGCACAAGCCCTCTTCAATTCGTCCTGCACGAC
This sequence comes from Vibrio sp. 10N.222.49.C9, assembly GCF_041474985.1. Lineage (NCBI taxonomy): Bacteria > Pseudomonadati > Pseudomonadota > Gammaproteobacteria > Vibrionales > Vibrionaceae > Vibrio > Vibrio sp. 10N.222.49.C9. The sequence continues at coordinate 272,279 of NZ_JBFRVD010000018.1, forward strand.
CCGCTCGTTGTTCAGCAGAAGATTGTGAGATTTTCACTTGCTCGAGCTTGGTGATACCAGTTTTCAAATCAAACTTAGCGACTCTTTCAAGCCCGGAGTCCACCACTAATCGAATACCTTCGATAGTCAAAGAGGTTTCCGCGATATTGGTGGCCAATACCACCTTTCGACGCCCTTTCTCTGATGACTCGATCGCTTTCTGTTGTTGAGGAAAGCTAAGTTGCCCGTAAAGAGGACACACATCGATATCACCAGCAAGCTGTTCAAGTTGAGATTCCACCTGCTTAATCGCAGAAACGCCTGGTAAAAAAGCTAGAAGTGAGCCTGACTCTTTCTCCATCAGAGAGCGAATCACGCTAGCCATTTTAGGGGCTAGATATTCATTTGCGCTAAGAGGCTGATAACGGAAATCGACCGGAAAGGTGCGACCTTGTGATTCTACGTATTTGGCATTGGGCAATAAAGACTGCAGCGCGTGTTGATCTAAGGTTGCCGACATCACAACCACCTTTAGATCGTCACGCAATGCCTCTTGGATCTCTAAGCTAAACGCCAATGCGGTATCGGCGTGAATGCTGCGCTCATGAAATTCATCAAAGATCACCATATCAACCCCAGTCAATTCAGGGTCGGTTTGGATCATTCTTGTCATGATCCCTTCAGTGACGATTTCCAAGCGAGTTGAACTGCTGGTTTTAGATTCACCACGAACTCTAAAGCCAATGCTCTCTCCCACCTCTTCTCCCAATTGGCTCGCCAAGTAAGTCGCAATATTTCTTGCCGCCAAACGCCTAGGTTCAAGCATGATAATTTTGCCTTGAACGGCATTGATCTTAACCAGTTGTAAAGGGAAGAATGTTGACTTACCCGCACCGGGAGCGGCCTTTAGAATAAGTTGAGTGTGTGTTTCTACGCCAGCGAGCAGATCTGGCATCACAGCTTCTATGGGCAGTTGTGGCAATGGGAGAACCTTGTGGTGTAATGTTGGCAACATTGTACATAAAAACCTACCTGTCTAAATAAGTAATATGCAGTTCAATCCCCCATTAGAGCCAGCGACTCTTATTAAACGCTATAAACGCTTTCTCACTGATATCCAACTTCCCGACGGCAGCGAGCGTACTATCCACTGTGCTAACACTGGAGCGATGACAGGATGTGCGACTCCTGGCAATACGGTGTGGTACTCAACCTCCGATAATGCAAAAAGAAAGTACCCAAACAGCTGGGAGATCTCAGAAACAGACAAAGGTCATCGTATTTGTGTAAATACTGCGCGAGCAAACCAGTTGGCAGTGGAAGCAATTGAAAATAATACTATAGTTGAACTCTTAGGCTATAACGCGTTACGAACCGAAGTGAAATATGGCAGTGAGAATAGTCGCATTGATATTCTGCTTGAAGATAACGAAAAGCCGCCTTGTTATATCGAAGTAAAAAGCGTCACTTTGCTCGACGAGCAAGAAACGTCAACTAAAGGGCAAGGCTTTTTCCCTGATGCGGTCACCACCAGAGGCCAAAAACATCTGCGTGAACTCACAGAAATGGTTGAATCTGGAAATAGAGCCGTACTTTTATTCACTGTTTTACATTCAGGTATTGAAAAAGTGTCTGCGGCACACCATATAGACGCCAAATATTCGTTATTACTAAAACAAGCACAAGACGCTGGAGTTGAAGTGCTTTGCTATAAAGCAGAGCTCAGCAATACTCAAATACAACTAAAACAAGCTGTTGAATTTATCAATAGCTAAGCAAAGATGCTGAACTAATCACATTGATTGCAAGTTTGAATAAGAGTATTTGCCACCATTCGTTCTTTCTGCTATAGATACCCGCCTTAAAATTAGCTGCTTTGCAGTTGACTAGGTGTAAATAGGAGATGCTGTATGCCAGAATCTAAGAAAAAAGCGCTAGGCATCCTAGCCATCGCAGGTGTTGAACCGTACCAAGAAAAGCCAGGTGAAGAGTACATGTCACCTGAGCAAACGGAACATTTTACAAAAATTTTAGCAGCTTGGCGCAACCAGCTCAGGGAAGAAGTTGATCGTACTGTGCACCACATGCAGGACGAAGCAGCGAATTTCCCAGACCCAGTTGACCGTGCTTCTCAAGAAGAAGAATTCAGCCTAGAGTTACGTAACCGTGACCGTGAGCGTCGTCTTATCAAAAAAATTGAGAAGACATTAGACAAGATCGAAGAAGACGATTTCGGCTTCTGTGATTCTTGCGGTATCGAGATTGGCATTCGTCGCCTTGAAGCTCGTCCAACTGCTGACCTTTGTATTGACTGTAAAACACTTGCAGAAATCAAAGAGAAACAGATGCAAGGTTAATTCTTGCAGATGTAAAGAAAGGGAGCCTTGGCTCCCTTTTTTGTTGGTGAACTCAGCGTTAAAGCGCGAGTTAGAAACAATAATACGACAGTTAAACGTCTTAAGAATCGGCTACTGCGGTACCATCCAGATTAGGTTGTTCACACATGAATTATATCGGGCGCTTTGCACCATCACCGTCAGGTCCTCTTCATTTTGGCTCACTTGTTGCTGCTCTTGGTAGTTACTTCCAAGCAAAATCTAACCAAGGAAAATGGTTGGTTCGTATGGAAGACTTAGATCCACCAAGAGAAATGGCCGGCGCTGCAGACCTGATTCTTAAGACGCTTGAGGCTTACCATCTATTTTGGGATGGTGAAGTCGTTTATCAAAGCCAGCGTCACGACATGTATCAAGCTCAAATTGATCAATGGGTCGCTGATAAACAAGCCTACTACTGCCAATGTACTCGTAAGCAGATAAAGGCTTTGGGTGGCTTTTACAATGGTCACTGTCGAGATGCAGGCTTAATCGATTCAGGTGAACAAGCGGTGCGCTTACGCATGGATTTTCCTGTAGAGTCCTTTGATGATGTGCGCCACGGCACGATTCAAATCCCTAAAGCATTAGCTGAAGAAGATTTTATTATTAAACGCAGAGATGGATTGTTTGCCTATAACTTGGCCGTTGTCCTTGATGACATCGAACAAGGAGTAACGGAAGTCGTAAGAGGCGCAGACCTGATAGAACCAACAGGTCGACAAATCAGTTTGTACAAGACGCTCAAGCAAAAAACAGTGAGCTACTTGCACTTACCATTGGCAACCGATGACTTGGGGAATAAACTGTCAAAACAGAACCATGCCACCGCAATCAATCTCGACAATCCAAAACCAACGTTACTCAACGCGATGCGATTCTTAGGTTTTGATATCCCGACAGCCCTTTGTGAGGCTTCAATGGATGAGATTTTATTGTGGGGCTGCCAACAATGGAACGTCAGTCAGTTACCTGATAGTTTACAAAAAGAGCACTGTAATTAGCTCGAAACTCACGGCAAATAGCAAAAACGACACATAAAAATGCCATAACCAACCACTGTGGTTAAGCAGACGATGTTCTCAAATGGCTCGCGCTAAGCTATTATTAGCCGCAATTAAACTCTGCACTACCACTTTGGACTAAGAGAAAAACAAAGTTGGCGATACCTACTTTGTTCTAAACTAATGAATACAAACGACAATACCCCAAGCGAACAACGCGGATTCCACGAATTAGCTCTGAATATTTATACTCGTCAAGAGCACAATATTTCACGCAAGCAGATCAGCGACAACGCACTAAAAGTGCTATATCGTCTGAATGGTGCGGGTTTTGACGCATTTCTAGTCGGTGGTGGTGTACGCGATATCTTATTAGGCTCTCAGCCAAAAGATTTTGATATTGCGACCAACGCAACGCCAGAGCAAATCAAACACCTCTTCAGAAACTGTCGCCTTATCGGTCGCCGTTTCCGCTTGGCACATATCATGTTTGGTCGTGACATCATTGAAGTGGCAACTTTCCGTGGCCACCACCAAGAACCATCGAAAAACGTGTCTGCACAATCGAAAGAAGGCATGCTATTGCGCGATAACGTGTATGGCAGTGTTGATGAAGATGCAGAGCGTCGTGATTTCACAATCAATGCGATGTACTACAACATTGCAGACTACAGCATCCACGACTACGCGGGTGGTGTAGAAGATTTAGAAGATAAACTGATCCGCCTGATTGGCGATCCAGAAACGCGTTACCGTGAAGACCCAGTACGTATGCTACGTGCAATGCGCTTCGCCGCTAAACTGGATTTCGATATTGAAGAAGACACAGCTGACCCGATTGAAGAGTTAGCGCACCTTCTAAGAGATATCCCAGCAGCGCGTCTTTACGAAGAGTCTCTGAAATTGCTGCAATCAGGTCACGGTTTAGAAACCTACCACCTAATGCGCGAGTACAACCTCTTTCAGCAGATGTTCCCAGCTGTAGCGGAATACTTCACAGAAGATTACGACTCTCACACAGAGCAGATGCTTGATTTGGTTCTCGATTCAACCGATCTTCGCATCGAAGATGGTAAGCGAGTAAACCCAGCATTCATGTTCGCAGCGATGCTTTGGTACCCAATGAACAAGCTGGCAGACAAACTTGTCGCTGAACAGGGTATGGCGCACTACGACGCGATCATGGAAGCGAGTAACATCATTCTTGATCAGCAAGTAAAGTCTATTGCGATTCCTCGTCGTCACACCGCAACCATTCGCGAAGTTTGGCAACTGCAACTTCGACTGCCTCGTCGCAACGGTAAACGCGCTGTTCGTCTTATGGAGCTCAACAAGTTCCGTGCAGGCTACGATTTCCTAGAAATGCGTGGTGAGATTGAGGGTGGCGAAACTAAAGATCTTGCGAAATGGTGGGAGCGTTATCAAACAGCCGGTCGCAACATGCGTCAAGCGATGGCTAACGACGTTGCAGCACCATCAAAGTCAGGCCATCGTCGCCGTAAGACTTACCGAAACAAAAAGAGTAAGCAATCAGAATGATAACGGCTTACATTGCGGTCGGCAGCAACCTTGCCGACCCAGTTAGCCAAGCAAATTTGGCTATCGAAACGCTAAAAAGCCTACCGCGATCAACGTTTATTGCGACCTCTCAGCTATATAGTAGCACTCCAATGGGGCCGCAAAATCAACCGGACTACATCAACGCGGTAGTCGCTATCCAAACCGAATTAACGCCAATTGAACTGCTTGATTGCACTCAAAAGATCGAGTTAGAGCAAGGGCGCGTCCGTAAAGACGAGCGTTGGGGGCCAAGAACCTTGGACCTCGACATTGTGTTATACGGCAATGAGGTGATCGATTCAGAGCGCTTAATTGTTCCTCATTACGGAATGAAAGAACGAGAGTTTGTACTCTACCCGCTTGCTGAAATCGCACCAAGTTTACAACTCCCTGATGGGACTGAGCTGACAGAAATACTGAAAATAGTAGATAAGAACGGGCTCAATGTTTGGCAACAATAGCCAAGCGCATTAAGGAAAACCAATGAAAAAAGTAACCATTAACGACCTGATCAAATGCAAACGTGAAGGCCGTAAATTCGCGACTTCGACAGCTTATGATGCGAGCTTTGCTCAATTATTCGAAAGCCAAGAAATGCCAGTTCTGCTTGTCGGTGATTCACTGGGTATGGTTTTACAAGGCCATAACGATACATTACCAGTAACTGTTGAAGACATTGCTTACCATACTCGCTCAGTGCGTGCTGGTAGCCCGAACTGTCTTCTTATGGCTGACATGCCTTTCATGAGCTACGCAACGCCAGAACAAGCTTGTGAGAGCGCAGCGACTTTGATGCGTGCTGGTGCGAACATGGTAAAAATCGAAGGCGGAAGCTGGTTGGTTGATACTGTGAAAATGCTAACAGAACGCGCAGTACCAGTATGTGCGCACTTAGGCTTAACGCCTCAATCTGTGAACATCTTTGGTGGTTACAAGATTCAAGGTCGTGACGACGAGCAAGCCGACAAAATGGTTGCTGACGCGTTAGCACTGCAAAACGCAGGCGCTCAAATCGTTCTACTTGAATGTGTGCCAGCTTCATTGGCAAAACGAATTACAGAAGCTTGTGACGTACCGGTTATCGGTATCGGCGCAGGTAATGTTACCGATGGTCAGATCTTGGTTATGCATGACATGTTCGGTATTTCTGCGAACTACATGCCGAAGTTCTCTAAGAACTTCCTAGCAGAAACAGGTGATATGCGTAAGGCAGTAGCTCTATACAAAGAAGAAGTAGAGAGCGCGCGCTTCCCTGATGAAGCTCATACAATCGCTTAGGAGTAAGTATGCAAACTTTTGCTGAAATAGCGGCTCTTCGTGAGCAGATTAAACAGTTTAAGCGTGATGGACGTACGGTTGCTTTTGTACCGACAATGGGAAACCTGCATGAAGGCCACCTGACTCTGGTAAAGAAAGCTCGTGAACTGGCCGACATCGTTGTGGTAAGCATCTTTGTAAACCCAATGCAGTTTGACCGTGCAGACGACCTAAACAACTACCCTCGAACGTTAGAAGCAGATTTAAGCAAACTAACAGGTGAAGGGGTTGAGCTAGTATTTACACCAACGCCAGAGGTGATGTACCCAGATGGATTAGACAAGCAGACGTTTGTTGAGGTCCCTGGCATATCTCACATGCTTGAAGGTGCCTCTCGTCCAGGTCACTTCCGTGGTGTATCAACCATTGTCACTAAACTGTTTAATATCGTTCAGCCAGACTTTGCATGCTTCGGCGAGAAAGACTTTCAGCAACTTGCTGTTATTCGCCAGATGACCACTGATTTAGCATTAGACATTGAAGTTGTCGGCGTTGCGACCGTTCGTGAAATGGATGGTTTGGCAATGAGCTCTCGCAATAGCAACCTAACGATTGACGAGCGCCAACGAGCGCCCGTTTTAGCGCGTACTATGCGCTGGATCAGCAGCGCTATTCGTGGTGGTCGCGATGATTACGCATCAGTGATTGAAGATGCTACTGACCAGCTACGCGCTGCAGATCTTCAACCTGACGAAATCTTCATTTGTGATGCTAAAACTCTGCAAGCGATCACTTCAGAATCAACTCAAGCAGTGATTCTAATGTCGGCTTTCCTAGGTAAGACGCGTCTTATCGATAACCAAGTTCTCGATTTGGTAACGGAAACCAAAGAAGAAGTGAAAGAAGAAACGACTGAATAGTCGGCTTCTGCTCTTAACGCAAAACAAAAAAAGGTCGATGTTATATCGACCTTTTTCTTTACCTGTTACTTAGATGAACCAAAGGTTAGCTACGTAAGCCAATACCCTTTGTCACTAGGTAGTGTGCAATGCCATACAACAGCACGATAAACACACCTAGTACGCCAAACGACGTCACGATCCCCACATCAGACACACCCAAGAAGCCATATCTGAACGCGTTAACCATGTACACGATAGGGTTCAACTTCGATACACCTTGCCAGAATTCAGGCAATAGACTGATCGAGTAGAACACACCACCAAGGTACGTCAGCGGCGTTAAGATAAAGGTTGGGATAATAGAGATATCATCAAACGTGCGTGCGAATACCGCGTTAATCAAGCCACCCAAAGCGAATACTACCGACGTTAAAAATACCGCCGCAATGATCACGCCCCAATGGTCAACTTGTAAGTCGACAAAGAACAACGACACGAAGGTTACTATGGTACCCACTAACAAGCCACGAACCACACCACCCATTACGAAGCCGGCGATAATCACGTAGTTAGGAACAGGCGCTACAAGCAGCTCTTCAATGTTCTTCTGGAACTTGGCACTAAAGAACGATGAAGCAACGTTGGAATATGAGTTGGTGATCACCGACATCATGATCAGACCGGGAACAATGTATTCCATGTAGCTAAAGCCGTTCATTTCACCAATACGCGCACCAATCAGGTTACCGAAGATGATGAAGTAAAGCGTCATGGTAATCGCTGGCGGCACCAGAGTCTGCACCCAGATACGAGTAAAGCGATTGATCTCTTTGGTCAACAAACTGCAGAAAGCGGTCCAATATAGGCTGTACATATTATTTACTCCCCTCACGGACGATACTCACAAATAGCTCTTCTAGACGGTTTGCTTTGTTACGCATAGAGAGGACTTTAACCTGTTGCTCGCTCAATTGAGCAAAGATGGTATTCAAACCTAGGTTCTTGTCGATTTCGATTTCTAGCGAGCCATTGACCATCACTTGGCTATTCACGCCTTCAAGCTTAGGTTCAGTCGTGCCCTCTTCCAGATCCAGAATAAAGGTCTCAGCACTCAATTTGCCCAACAGCGCTTTCATTGTTGTGTTCTCAATCAGCTCACCGCGATTGATGATACCAATGTTGCGACACAGCATTTCTGCTTCTTCTAGGTAGTGCGTGGTCAAGATAATGGTAATGCCCTGCTTCTCATTGATCTCTTTTAGGAATTCCCACATTGAACGACGTAGTTCAATATCAACGCCTGCTGTCGGTTCATCAAGGATCAACAAATGAGGTTCATGCATCAATGCACGCGCGATCATCAAACGACGCTTCATACCACCAGACAAGTTACGCGCGCGTTCGCCACGCTTTTCCCACAGATCGAGTTGAGATAGGTACTTTTTCGCTCGCTCTTTCGCTAATGCTTTTGGCACGCCGTAATAACCCGCTTGTTGCAGCACGATCTGTTCAACGGTTTCAAACGGGTTAAAGTTAAACTCTTGAGGCACAAGGCCTAAGTTCTGCTTCGCCAATTCCAGATCGGTATCAATGTCGTAGCCGAACACTTTAACCTTGCCTGACGTTTTATTTACCAGTGAAGAGATAACACCAATGGTGGTTGATTTACCCGCACCATTGGGACCAAGTAGTGCGTAAAAGTCGCCTTTTTCTACTTGTAAACTAACGCCCTTAAGAGCCTCGAAGCCCCCAGCATAAGTTTTTCTTAATTGCTCAATTTCTAATGCATACATAGAGATAGACTGCCATTTGCTATAGATAAGATGTAGACGGCCGAGCTTGAGGAAGAGAGTAATGCTTAAAACGAACTAGCTGAAAGCTAACCCAAACTTGTTAACTCGGCCATTTTGCGAACAAGTTTATCGTTGATTGACGATGAATACAAATATCGTGTGAGAGTTTCTTTCGAAAACAAATAAGCGTCTTGGCTAGGTGAAGACTAAATCAACGTTCAATAAATATAAAAATGCCGCTAAGTGATTCACTTAACGGCATTAATGATCAGTCTTGAAGTGAGCGTCTATGGCTTATTCATATCAGGTCATTCATATCAGCTTATTACTGAAAAATTAAACTGACTCAAATTGATGCTCATCTCTGTCGACATAGCTTGTTGCTGCCGTCAGGGCTTCATATCTGAATCGATAAGTGTTGGATTCAGGTACTAGGTCAATCACGTGGAACTTCTCTAGTTGTTGACGAGTATTCTCATTAGGACACAGCAGATACACCTCACACTGCGCATCCAATGCATCTTTAATCGCATTCTCTAGCGCTAGGCCAACAGTGACATCAATCATAGGTACATCTGTCAGGTCTAGAATCATCGCTTCATAGTCAGAGATACTTGAGTGCTGACGTGAAATCGCCTTTGAAACGCTGAATATCATCGGCCCTGATAGGTAGAAGAATAGCACCTTACCATTGGCACTATCGAGTAACTGACGTTCGCTATCAGTCAATGGGATATCGTCTTCATCATCACCATCACTGATCGCCTTAACTTGTCTGGCTTGCTCTCGGCTTAATCTTTCAATAATCAGAATATTCGAGATAAACACACCCAGTCCAACGGCAATAATCAAGTCAACAAACACAGTCAATAGCATCACGCCGTACATCACGCCCATGCCGGCATAGCTAACCTTGTGCGCGCGCTGGATAAAGCTCCAATCTAGGATATTGAAACCAACATACATCGCGATACCAGCCAGCACTGCCATAGGAATCGGTTCTGTTAAACCACCTGCAACCAATACCACGAGCGCAAGTACTAAAGCTCGAATAACACCTGAAAGCGGAGAACGCGCTCCCACCTGAATATTGGTTACAGTCCCCATAGTGGCCCCCGCGCCAGGTAGTGCACCAAACAGGCCAGAGATCATATTGGCAATGCCTTGGCCACGAAGCTCTTTGTCTGAGTCATGCTCTTTACGAGTCAATGAATCTCCGATAACCGCGGTCAAAAGCGTATCAATACAACCTAATGTACCAAGCACCAAGGCATCGATAACCATAGTAGTAAACTGTTCAGCGCTGATCGTAGGGATAACGAGGGAAGGTAAACCAGCTGGGATTTCACCAATACGGCGAATAGAGTCGGTATCAAAAATAATGACGGACAAGAGCGTTACAGCCACTAACGCGACCAGTTGAGCAGGCACATACTTACGATACTTAGCGGGGAAGCCAAAAAGAATACCGAGTGTCAGAGCACCTAGAAATAGCTCACTCACTTTTAAGTTTGCTAGCGTATCAGGTAAAGCAGAGAGCGTGCCCATTACACCACCGGATGGAGCGGCATGCCCTAACAATGGAGACAGCTGCAAGATAATCAGAATAACGCCAATGCCCGACATGAATCCGGAGATCACGCTATATGGCATCAAAGTGACGTATTTTCCTAGCTTTAACGTACCAAGTAATATCTGGAATGCACCGGCCATCATCACGACAGTAAAGGTCATTGCCATACCCGTTTCAGGATATTTAGCAACCATACTCGTCATTACGGCAGTCATGATCACCGTCATCGGGCCGGTAGGTTCAGAAATCAAACTACTCGAACCGCCAAACAATGCTGCAAATAGGCCAACCATAATGGCGCCCCACAAGCCAGCTTCAGCTCCCGCGCCAGAAGCAACACCAAATGCCAATGCTAAAGGTAACGAGATGATGGCTGTAGTTACACCGCCAAACATATCCCCTTTGAGATTGATATCCGTAAAACGACTTCCAAACAAAACACACCTTCCTGATGATGAAATGACAAACCTTATCACTTTAGCAAATGTATCAAGTGTTCAGAAAGTGTTAATTCAATCACATTATTCATGTCTTATAACCGGATTATTGATAGTGGGCTAAGTTTATGATTTTCCGTACTAGAACACGTCAGATGAGTAAATTTTGACGCAGTTTTTACGAGATTGAATTTGTAACATTGTGTATAGTTAAGCATCTTAATTGAGGGATGTAAGAAGCAAGATGCCAGAAATAAAACAGCTTTTTGAGAACAATTCCAAATGGTCTGAAGAAATTCGCTCTGAAAGACCTGAGTATTTTACAACGCTTGAAGAGGGTCAAAGCCCTGGTTTTCTATGGATAGGTTGTTCAGATAGCCGAGTTCCAGCCGAGCGCCTGACTGGCTTATATTCTGGAGAACTGTTTGTTCACCGAAACGTGGCCAACCAAGTGGTTCATACAGACCTAAACTGTCTATCTGTTGTTCAGTACGCAGTAGATGTGCTTAAAGTGAAACACATTATTGTCTGTGGTCACTACGGTTGTGGCGGTGTTAACGCGGCGATTGATAACCCTAAACTTGGTCTTATCAACAACTGGTTACTGCACATCCGTGACAATTACCTAAAATACCGCAAGCAAATCGAGGGGCTTCCTCGTGAGCAATGGGGTGACAAGTTATGCGAAATTAACGTCGCAGAACAGGTTTATAACCTAGGTAACTCAACCATTATGCAAAATGCGTGGGAGCGTGGCCAAGACGTTGAAATCCATGGTGTGGTTTATGGTATTGGCGATGGCAAGCTACAGGACCTTGGCGTACGTTGCTCAAGTAACGATACTTTAGAGAACAGTCACTTAGATGCATTAAACAAGATCTTAACGACGCCTCTTCTTAGTCAACAAAGCTAACCCATTCCGTCATATATACAAAAAGCCCGCATCAAGCGGGCTTTTTAATGACTTCTAAACCACAAGCGTAATGATTACTCTTGAGGTACTACCTTACCGATGTACGGTAGGTGACGATATTTTTGTGCGTAGTCGATACCAACACCAACAACAAACTCGTCTGGGATCTCAAAACCAATCCATTTTGTATCGACAGTCACTTCACGGCGAGAAGGCTTGTCTAATAGCGTACAAATTTCGATAGACTTAGGACCACGTAGGCTCAGAATCTCTTTTACTTTAGTCAGCGTGTTACCTGTATCGATAATATCCTCTACAAGTAGAACGTCTTTACCTTGGATATCATCATCAAGATCTTTCAAAATACGAACATCACGTGAGCTTTCCATGCCGTTGCCGTAGCTAGACGCGGTCATGAAATCAACTTGGTGAGTTAAATCGATAGCACGAGCAAGATCTGCCATAAAGACAAAAGATCCACGCAATAAGCCAACTAAAACTAGATCTTCACTACCATTGTAGTGTTCCGTGATCTGTTTGCCTAGTTCGTTCACTCGATCCTGAACTTCTTGCTCAGAGATCATGACTTCAACTGTATGCTTCATACTGCTCTCATTCTATTTGGTGATTGCGACGAATGTTGACAGTTTCGTCAGTTGTGTCGCTCAATTTTGTGCGTAAGTCTAGCACTGCTCAAATACCCACACCACCTTATGGTTCGAATTTACTGTCAGATTCTCAACGAAATGTGCGCTGGTGCCTTATCCAATACTCGTCTCCTTTCACATCAATGCTGATCACGCTTTATGTATCAAGTTTGATGTAACTGTCTATAAAACAAGCTGAAAGGATTGACCATTCGCATATGCACCATTACACTCATCTTGGCTTAAATAATAATAAAATCATTAATATAAAAATTTCGTTGGCAAGGAAAATAAAATGGACTCAATATCTAAGAGACCTAGAACTAGGCTTTCACCTTTAAAAAGAAAACTTCAATTGATGGAAATCGCTCTTGAGGTATTCTCTCGCCGCGGTATCGGTCGTGGTGGACACGCTGATATTGCAGACATCGCTCAGGTGTCTGTCGCAACTGTATTTAACTACTTCCCTACCCGTGAAGATCTGGTTGATGAAGTACTAAATCACGTTGTACGCCAATTCTCTAACTTCCTTTCAGACAATATCGATCTGGATATTCACGCAAAACAAAACCTACATAATATTGCGACTGAAATGGTGACGTTAGTGGCTCAAGATAGCCATTGGTTAAATGTGTGGTTCGAATGGAGCGCTTCGACTCGTGATGAAGTATGGCCGCTATTCGTAACAACGAACCGCACTAACCAAATGTTAGTACAAAACATGTTTAGCAAAGCGATTGAACGTGGCGAAGTTTGTGACGATCACGATCCTAAACATCTAGCCAATCTATTCCACGGCATTTGCTACTCGCTATTCATCCAAGCAAAACGTGTAGAAACGCCAGAAGAGCTTTCAAGCTTAACGGATAGCTACTTGAACATGCTGTGCATTTATAAGTAGATTCGAGTAAATAATTTAAGGGTTGGCCTAATGGGCCAACCCTTTTTTGTAGAATGGAATGTCTCTTCGCATCCCGAAGCGCAGCGTACTCGCATCTCGGAGTGAAACGTTCCTGCTCTTTTCTTCAGACATAAAAAAACCGCTGACGAATCAGCGGCTTTTAAAAACATTAGCGAGTGGCTAAAGAAGGATTACTTCTTCTTTTTCACTGCTTTCTTGTTTGGAAGGTCAGTGATTGAACCTTCGAATACTTCCGCAGCTAGACCAACAGACTCGTGTAGAGTTGGGTGAGCGTGGATAGTAAGTGCGATATCTTCTGCATCACAACCCATTTCGATTGCTAGGCCGATTTCGCCAAGAAGTTCACCACCGTTAGTACCAACAACAGCACCACCGATTACGCGATGAGTATCTTTATCGAAGATCATCTTAGTAACGCCATCTGCACAGTCAGAAGCGATTGCACGACCAGAAGCAGCCCAAGGGAAAGTAGCAACTTCGTAATTGATGCCTTCCGCTTTCGCTTCTTTCTCAGTCTTACCTACCCAAGCAACTTCTGGCTCAGTGTACGCAATTGATGGGATTACTTTAGGGTCGAAGTAGTGCTTCTTACCAGAGATAACTTCAGCAGCTACGTGACCTTCATGCACACCTTTGTGAGCAAGCATTGGTTGACCAACAACGTCACCGATCGCGTGGATGTGAGGAACGTTAGTACGCATTTGCTTATCAACATTGATGAAACCACGCTCATCAACTTCGATACCCGCTTTTTCAGCGTCGATAAGTGCACCGTTTGGAACACGACCGATAGCAACAAGAACAGCATCGTAGCGTTCAGCTTCAGCTGGTGCTTTTTTGCCTTCCATTGAAACATAGATACCGTCTTCTTTTGCTTCAACAGCAGTCACTTTAGTTTCAAGCATTAGCTTGAACTTGTTCTTAATGCGCTTAGTGAAAACTTTAACGATGTCTTTATCCGCAGCAGGGATAACTTGATCGAACATCTCTACAACTTCAACTTTAGAACCTAGAGAGTGGTAAACCGTACCCATCTCAAGACCGATGATACCGCCGCCCATGATAAGCAGTTTTTCAGGTACTTCGTTTAGTTCTAGTGCATCCGTAGAATCCCAAATACGTGGGTCTTCATGTGGGATGAAAGGAAGTTTGATTGGGCGAGAACCCGCAGCAATGATTGCGTTGTCGAAGTTAACAGTTGTTGCTTCGCCTTCGCCTTCAACAAGAATGCTGTTAGGACCAGTGAACTTACCGAAACCGTTAACAACAGTAACGTTACGCATCTTAGCCATACCGCCAAGACCGCCAGTTAGTTGATCAACTACTTTTTCTTTCCAGATACGGATCTTGTTGATGTCCGTTTGTGGCTCGCCGAATACAACGCCGTGCTCTGCCATCGCTTTAGCTTCTTCGATTACTTTAGAAACGTGAAGAAGTGCTTTTGATGGAATACAACCAACGTTTAGACATACACCACCAAGAGTGCTGTAACGTTCAACTAGTACTGTTTCTAGACCTAAATCCGCACAACGGAATGCCGCTGAGTAACCAGCAGGACCTGAACCAAGTACAACAACTTGGGCTTTAATTTCTTTGCTCATTGTGACCTCTTGTAGTCATTATCCCTAACAGGCTGAGTAGATGTTCTTAAAATTATTGGGCTTTCAAACAGGAAACATTTTACAGAGATGTTAACAGTGTGAAAGTAGCTTTAAGTTAGCCTGTGAGCTAGACAACAATTCCCCATCAGATTATGAGAAATGCAGGAAACTGTTGTCTAAAAATAGTCTTTATATAAAGAATTAAGGTGACCCGAAAGTCACCTTAATAATTACTTTCTCAATTACAGTACTAGACGACGAATGTCAGATAGTGCGCTGTTTAGGAAAGTAATGAAGCGTGCACCTTCAGCACCATCGATCACACGGTGGTCGTATGATAGAGACAGTGGAAGCTGTAGACGTGGTTGGAACTCTTTACCATTCCAAACTGGCTTAATTTCAGACTTAGATACACCTAGGATACCTACTTCTGGAGCATTTACGATTGGAGTAAATGCAGTGCCGCCAATACCACCAAGGCTAGAGATTGTGAAACAACCGCCTTGCATGTCTGCCGCTGTTAGCTTACCAGAACGTGCTTTCTTAGAAACAGCCATTAGCTCTTCAGATAGCTCGTAAATGCCTTTCTTGTTCACGTCTTTGAAGACAGGAACAACTAGACCGTTTGGTGTATCAACAGCGATACCCACGTTTACGTACTTCTTAAGAATGATGCTTTCGCCATCTTCAGAAAGAGAAGAGTTAAACGCTGGGAATGCTTCTAGCGCTTTAGCAACAGCTTTCATGATGAACACAAGTGGAGTGATCTTCATGCCAGTGTCTTTCTTCGCTTCGATTGCGTTCTGTTCTTTACGGAATGCTTCTAGCTCAGTGATGTCTGCGTTGTCCCATTGTGTAACGTGAGGGATCATTACCCAGTTACGGTGCAGGTTAGCGCCAGAGATCTTCTTAATCTTAGAAAGCTTCTGAACTTCAGTTTCGCCGAACTTGCTGAAGTCAACTTTTGGCCATGGTAGTAGACCAAGTGCAGAACCGTCGCCGCCTTTGCCAGATGCAGCTGCACCAGACTCAAGACGCTTAAGTGCATCTTTAACGTAAGACTGAACGTCTTCTTTAAGGATACGGCTCTTACGACCAGTACCTTTAACCTTAGAAAGGTTAACGCCGAATTCACGAGCTAGACGACGAACTACTGGAGAAGCGTGCGCGTAGTCACCGTTCTCTTGGAAGTCGCCAGCTGCTGGAGCCGCTGCAGGTGCTTCTGCTTTAGGAGCCGGTGCCGCCGCTGGAGCTGCTGCTTGTGCAGGTGCTGCAACAGGAGCAGGCGCTGCGCCTTCAACCGGAGTGCCGGCCACGACGAAAGTCATGATTAGAGAGCCAGTTGACACTTTGTCGCCAGCTGCAATCTTAATCTCTTTTACTGTACCAGCGAATGGTGCAGGAACTTCCATTGAAGCTTTGTCGCCTTCAACAGTAATTAGAGATTGCTCTTCTTCTACTGTATCGCCAACCGCTACCATGATTTCAGTAACTTCTACTTCGTCACCACCGATATCAGGAACGTTTACTTCTTTTTCAGCTGATGCTGCTGGAGCCGCTGCAACTGGTGCCGCCGCTGGAGCAGGAGCTGCTGCAACTGGAGCGCCAGAGCCCGCTACTTCAAATACCATTACTAGAGAACCAGTCGATACTGAGTCACCAGAAGCGATCTTGATTTCTTTAACGATACCAGCGAATGGTGCAGGAACTTCCATTGAAGCCTTGTCACCTTCAACAGTAAGAAGAGATTGCTCTTCTTCTACTGCGTCACCGATAGCAACCATGATTTCAGTTACTTCAACTTCATCACCGCCGATGTCAGGAACGTGAACTTCTTTAAGCTCAGCTGCCGTTGCAGGAGCAGCTGCAACTGGTGCCGCCGCTTCAACTGCTGGAGCAGCCGGTGCTGCTGCAGCACCTTCCGCAGGAGAGCCTGCCTCTTCAAAGATCATGATAAGAGAACCAGTAGAAACAGAATCGCCTTCCGCTACTTTGATTTCTTTAACGATACCCGCTTGAGACGCAGGAACTTCCATTGAAGCTTTGTCGCCTTCAACAGTGATCAGTGACTGCTCTTCTTCAACCTTGTCGCCAACGTTTACAAGAATCTCAGTTACTTCAACCTCGTCAGCACCGATGTCTGGTACATTAATTTCGATTGTCATTGTATTTACCTACCTTAATGCCAGTCTTATGCGTATTGCGGGTTAGTTTTTTCAGTGTCGATATCGAATTTAGCAATTGCTTCAACAACTACAGATTTCTCGATGTCACCACGTTTAGCCAGTTCAGTTAGAGCTGCAACTACGATGTAGCCAGCGTTCACTTCGAAGTGACGACGTAGGTTTGCACGGCTGTCAGAACGGCCGAAACCATCTGTACCAAGTACTTTGTAAGACTCAGTTGGCATGTACGCACGTACTTGCTCAGCGTAGTTCTTCATGTAGTCAGTCACTGCGATTGCAGGTTCTTTACCAAGAACAGTCGTGATGTACGGTACTTTCTCTTCAGCTTCTGGGTGAAGCATGTTGTCACGCTCTACCGCTTGGCCGTCACGAGTTAGTTCGTTGAACGACGTTACTGAGAATACGTCAGATGCTACGCCGTACTCTTCGCTTAGAATTTCAGCCGCTTTACGCGCTTCGTTCATGATAGTACCAGAGCTCATTAGTTGAACTTTGCCCTTAGCACCAGCGTGAGATTCAAGCTTGTAGATACCTTTACGGATGCCTTCTTCAGCGCCTTCTGGCATTGCTGGCATTGCGTAGTTCTCGTTCATTACTGTTAGGTAGTAGTAAACGTTCTCTTGCTCAGGACCGTACATGCGACGGATACCGTCTTGCATGATTACCGCTAGCTCGTAAGCGAACGTTGGGTCGTAAGAGATACAGTTAGGGATAGTGTTCGCTTGGATGTGCGAGTGACCATCTTCGTGCTGTAGACCTTCACCGTTCAGTGTTGTACGACCTGCAGTAGCACCTAGTAGGAAGCCACGAGCTTGTTGGTCGCCTGCTAGCCATGCCATGTCACCAATACGTTGGAAACCGAACATTGAGTAGTAGATGTAGAACGGGATCATCGGTAGATCGTTTGTGCTGTATGAAGTTGCAGCAGCAACCCATGAAGCCATAGAACCTAGTTCGTTGATACCTTCTTGAAGAACTTGACCAGACGTTGCTTCTTTGTAGTAAGAAACGATGCCTTTATCTTCAGGTGTGTATTCTTGACCGTGTGGGTTGTAGATACCAACCTGACGGAATAGACCTTCCATACCGAATGTACGAGCTTCATCACAGATGATAGGAACGATGTTCTTACCAATGTTCTTATCTTTAAGAAGGATGTTTAGCGTACGTACATAAGCCATAGTTGTAGAGATATCACGCTTCTGTTCACCTAGTAGAGGTGCGAATGCGTCTAGCTCAGGAACCTTGAACTCTTGAGTAAACTTAGGAAGACGTGCAGGTGTGTAACCGTGTAGAGCGTTACGACGAGCGTGCATGT
This sequence comes from Vibrio sp. 10N.222.49.C9, assembly GCF_041474985.1. Taxonomy (NCBI): domain Bacteria; kingdom Pseudomonadati; phylum Pseudomonadota; class Gammaproteobacteria; order Vibrionales; family Vibrionaceae; genus Vibrio; species Vibrio sp. 10N.222.49.C9. Next base: position 290,746 of record NZ_JBFRVD010000018.1, read on the forward strand.
ATTCGTACTCAGGCGTACCTTCTTCCAATTTCAGGTAAGGAAGTTCAGCGATCTTCTCATCTGAAAGGATGTCTTCTAGGCCTAGGCGATCACGTAGGTGTTGAACATGAGTCATGTCCATTTTCTTAACACCGTGTGCAATGTTCTTACCTTCAGCTGCATCACCCATGCCGTAACCTTTAACAGTCTTAGCTAGGATTACAGTTGGCTTACCGTTTGTCTCTTTAGCATTGTTGAATGCAGCAAACAGTTTAGAAGAATCGTGACCACCACGCTTAAGAGCGAAGATTTCGTCATCAGTCATGTCTGCAACTAGTGCAGCTGTTTCTGGGTACTTACCAAAGAAGTGCTCACGTACGTATGCGCCATCTTTAGATTTGAATGTTTGGTAGTCACCATCGATAGTTTCGTTCATTAGTTGAAGAAGCTTACCAGTAGTGTCTTTAGCTAGTAGAGAATCCCAGTTGCTACCCCAGATAACTTTAACAACGTTCCAACCTGCACCTTTGAATAGGCCTTCAAGTTCTTGGATGATGCTACCGTTACCCATTACAGGGCCGTCTAGACGCTGTAGGTTACAGTTGATTAGGAAACATAGGTTGTCTAGCTTCTCACGCGCAGCGAAAGAGATAGCACCACGTGATTCTGGCTCATCCATCTCACCGTCACCTAGGAACGCGTATACGCGTTGCGCTGAAGTTTCTTTCAGGCCACGGCCGTCAAGGTACTTAAGGAAGCGCGCTTGGTAGATAGCAGAGATAGGGCCAAGACCCATAGATACTGTCGGGAACTGCCAGAACTCAGGCATCAGTTTCGGGTGCGGGTAAGAAGGGATACCTTTACCATCAACTTCTTGACGGAAGTTATCTAGCTGTTCTTCAGTTAGACGACCTTCAACGAATGCACGAGAGTAGATACCTGGAGAGATGTGACCTTGGTAGTAAACTAGATCGCCACCGTCTGTCTCGTTTGGAGCACGGAAGAAGTGGTTGAAACATACTTCGTAGAACGCTGCTGCTGACTGGTAAGAAGCCATGTGACCACCAAGGTCTAGGTCTTTCTTAGAAGCACGCAATACGATCATGATTGCGTTCCAGCGAATAATCGAACGAATACGACGCTCAAGAGTTACGTCACCAGGGTAAGCTGGCTCTTGTGCTGCTGGAATTGTGTTGATGTAGTTTGTGTTGATGCCTGTAGCCATATCAACACCATCTAAACGCGCTTTATCTAGAACTTGTTCTAGTAAAAACTGTGCACGTTCTACACCTTCTTCACGTACTACTGACTCAAGAGCTTCTAACCAATCTTGAGTTTCCAGAGCATCAACGTCATGCTTCATGTCAGACATGGCGATCTATCCTTTTTGTTAGTTGGATTCTACTAAACACGTAAATAGCCGAAGTATTACGGCTATTTACCCTGTTGAATTCGACGTAAAGAACGTTCGCGGCGCGACTCTTCTTTGGTCAAATCCATCAATGTTTCTTCGATGTAAGCTAAATGAGAGTGTGACATTTCACGTGCCTGTTCTGGCTGTCCTGAAACGATCGCATCCACAATGTTAGCTCGATGTATACTCACTTTCTCCACAACGTCTTTACGACGATGCAACAGCTTTAAATTTTCTAAGACGTTTTGTTCGAGTAACGGAGCCAAACTACGAACAATGTGCAATAACACCACATTGTGCGCTGCCTCTGTTAAAGCAATAAGAAAAGCCATCACCGCTGCAGATTCGGCTTCAATATCAACCTTATCTTGCGCACCGCGAATTTTTTCTTGGCATGCTTGAATTCGAGCAAAGTCTTCATCAGTTCCACGCAATGCCGCGAAGTAAGCCGAAATCCCTTCCATCGCATGACGCGATTCCAACAAGTCTAGTTGGGTTTCAGAATGGGACGACAACAAATTAAGCAAAGGATCTGAAAAGCTTTTCCAGATATTTTCGCTAACAAACGTACCTCCACCTTGACGGCGAGTAAGCAAGCGTTTTGCTTCTAAACGTTGTATCGCTTCTCGGATTGAAGGACGAGACACATCGAACTGTTTCGCCAGTTCGCGCTCAGGCGGCAGCTGCTGCCCTGGAGCCAGTGTTCCTTCCACTATCAACCTTTCTAACTCTTGTTCGATAACATCGGAGAGTTTTGGCTGACGAATCCTTTGATAAGCCATAGTTTGTTGTTCTTCTTTTTCTTCGCTGACAATTGGTAATACCAATTTTAAGTTGGGCAGAAATTAACATAATTAAAACGCCACTGTCCAGCCTAAAATTGACCTGCATCATAGAATACAGCGTGAATTAACCATGATTTAACAAATGAAATTTAAAGCAGCAACCAAATTGGTCTTACCATTTACAGGGGTAATACTTTTGGGGAGTGCTCGTGCTAGAAAGTTTCAGGATAAAAATGAATTGTTTCAGAAAGATTAGCGTCACTTGTTTAAAAACCGAACCAAGCGCACATTTAGGGTGGAAATTCTTTTCATAAATTTTAATAAATGAGTGTTTGATAAGTTCGTCACACTCTCAATTTATTGATGCGCTTCTCTCCACCACTTTCTTTACATCGCAACAACAAAAATTCACAAGTCATTATGCTAGGCGTTGACTATTCAACGCCCACCAGCGGTAAGCCCATCGTCAAAGACTGAGGCTTAAACTTTGAGATTTTTTTTAAACTTCTGCCAATCGAACACCAAGCCAGGGTCAGTTTTACGCAGAGGCGCTATGTATTGATGGCCAGTGATACGTTCGCTGGTGATTTGAGGGAACGTAGATACGATCGTTGCTGTTAGTTGGCTAAGCGCTTGATACTGCTGCTCGCTATAAGCCACAAAGTCACTGCCTTCCAGTTCAATACCAATCGAATAGTCATTACACCTTTCACGCCCTGCAAAACTCGACTGGCCAGCATGCCAAGCTCGGTCGAAGAAAGAAACGAATTGCACCACTTCCCCATCTCGACGAATCAAACAGTGCGCTGATACGCCCATTTGGTGAATCACCTTAAAAAACGGGTGTTCCGACGGGTCTAGCTTACCCGTAAAAAACTGTTCGATGTAAGGGCCACCAAATTGACCCGGAGGCAAGCTAATGTTGTGCACCACCAGCAGAGAGATATCGTCGGCACTCGGCCTAGCATCAAAATACGGGGAAGGAACATGCCGAGCGTTGTCGTACCATCCGTTAGAGCTGATCGTCATCTTGGTCTCACTTTCGTTTCTGCTAGCACAATAAGATGTGACCTTGCCCATAGAGCAGTCGCGCTAGCCTCTTTAATTTGAAGTTAAGCAAGAGTATCATTCCATTCCCACTCCCTTTCAAGATTAGATTTGCGATGAAAAACACACATAACAGCCACCAACGCCTTGACTACTTAAAAGAGCAACTGCCTCTAGAGATCACTCGTGCAGTTGCCGAGACTATCAAAGAAGATCTAGGTGGTACGTTAAATCCAGCGGCTGATATTACGGCAAGTCTAATCCCTGCAGACGCAATCAACAGTGCAACTATTATTACCCGTGAGCACGGCGTGTTCTGCGGTAAAGCTTGGGCTGATGAAGTGTTTAAGCAACTGGGCGGTGAAGTGACTATCGAGTGGAACGTAGAAGATGGCGACAAGGTTGAACCAAACCAAACGCTTTGCACGCTAACTGGCCCAGCACGCGCGCTATTAACGGGTGAACGTAACGCAATGAACTTCATTCAAACGCTATCTGGCTGTGCGACTACTACAGCTATCTACGCAGACAAAATCAAACACACTGAATGCCGCCTGTTGGATACGCGTAAAACCATCCCTGGCCTGCGCAGCGCACTGAAATACGCGGTGGCTTGTGGTGGCGGCTTCAACCACCGTATTGGTGTTTTCGATGCTTACCTAATCAAAGAAAACCACATCATCGCTTGTGGTGGCATTGAGAAGGCTATCTCTACTGCAAAAGAGCTGAACCCAGGTAAGCCAGTGGAAGTTGAAACCGAAAGCCTAGAAGAGCTAGAGCAAGCGATCAGCGCTGGCGCAGACATCATCATGTTAGACAACTTCACCACAGACATGATGCGTGAAGCCGTGAAAATCAACGCTGGACGTGCAGCACTAGAAAACTCTGGCAACGTGACGCTAGATACCATTGCAGAGTTCGCTGAAACAGGCGTTGATTACATCTCTGTAGGCGCACTAACTAAGCACCTGAAAGCAATGGATCTATCAATGAGATTCAAAGCGTAATTTACTGAATAATAAATAAGTTATCGCTGAAGGCACTGTTAATAACAGTGCCTTTTTTATTACCTTAATTGTCAGTATTTCAAGCAGTTATTTAAGTTGATCGCATAAATTTGCGCACTATATGAAACACCACACTAATAAATACAAAACCACTCGCGACCACACCTGAACACCATTCCACTTCTACATTTCGACTTCTATTCTCTCAATCAACCAGTGCTTGCGCTGAAACAAACTAAAGAATGGAATTAGACAATGAATAACAAGAACAAAAGAACAAATCAGAAAGGTTTTACGCTGATTGAATTGATGATTGTCGTGGCGGTAATTGGGGTATTGGCCGCAATTGCAGTTCCTCAATATCAAAAATATGTTGCTAAAAGTGAAGCAGCATCGGCATTGGTAACAATTGCAGCTCTAAAAAGTAATGTAGAAACCGACCTTGCAACTACAGGAGCTTTTCCAGCATTAACAGCCACATCAGGAGGAGATGCAAGTTTAGGTGTTCCAATTGTAACGTCAGGAACAATTGCATTCACAGCTTCCGCGACAGCCCCAAAAGGTTATGCTATACACAAGTTCAATAATGCTGGTGTTAGCTCATACCTTCAGAATAAAACAATTCAATTGGTAAGAGATGCAAATGGCAACTGGGCGTGTGAAGTTGATTTTGGTTCAGCAAATGATACAAGTGTAATTCCGAAAAACTGTGAATTTAAAGCCACATTAACAGCTGGGTAAGTCAATGCTCACCAACCTCCCAACTGTTCTCCGTCAGGCTGACTTACTCAGCCTGACTCAAGAACAAGCCGTTGCGGAACATGTACAAGCTTCAGGTGTTTCGACACCTGAAGCTTTGCTCGTTCTGGAGTTCTTCAGCGGCGATTCCTTAGCAAGCAACATTAAAACCATCTTCGGCTTACCGTTAGTACAACTTGCCAATACTGACTATGAGACCTTATGTGACCAATTAGGACTTCGAGAACTGATTACCAAGTATCGTGCTATCCCGATTTCAGTTTCTAGCTCCACTCTCACACTCGCTTCTGCCGACCCTACGGACTTACAAGCTGAAGACGACTTTCGCTTTGCGACCGGATTACAGATTGAATTGGTTGTCGCTAATTACTCTGAATTAGAAAGTGCAATACGAAAGCTGTATGGCCGTTCTATTTCCGGGCAAGATTCGAAACGTAAAGAGATCACCCAAGATGAGCTCGCTAACCTTGTTGAGATATCTGATGACGAGATAACTTCGATTGAAGACCTCAGCCAAGATGACTCCCCTGTCAGTCGCTTTATCAATCAGATTCTAGTCGATGCAGCACGTAAAGGCGCATCGGATATCCACTTCGAACCTTATGAAGAAAACTACCGAGTACGACTGCGTTGTGATGGCATCCTTGTTGAAATACAGCAACCCGCTTCCCATTTAAGTCGCCGTTTATCTGCTCGTCTGAAAATACTCGCCAAGCTTGATATTGCCGAGCGTCGCTTACCTCAAGATGGTCGTATTAAATTACGTTTAAACGACGAGCTGGCGATTGATATGCGTGTATCGACGCTGCCAACATTATGGGGAGAAAAGATCGTTCTTCGTCTTTTAGACAGCAGCGCTGCCAATCTCGATATCGATAAGCTCGGTTACAGCGAGGCTCAAAAAGTACTCTACCTTAATGCATTGAAACGCCCGCAAGGAATGATCTTAATGACAGGGCCAACCGGCAGCGGTAAAACGGTTTCTCTCTATACTGGCCTTCGCGTTCTTAACACTACAGAACGCAACATCTCAACAGCCGAAGATCCGGTGGAGATTAATCTGTGTGGCATCAATCAAGTACAAGTGACGCCTAAGATCGGCTTTGGTTTCGCTGAAGCGTTGCGATCATTTTTACGACAAGATCCTGATGTGGTGATGGTCGGAGAGATCCGTGATTTAGAAACCGCCGAGATCGCTATCAAAGCATCGCAAACGGGTCACTTAGTACTTTCGACACTGCACACGAATTCCGCCGCAGAAACCGTCACCCGACTCGCACATATGGGTATAGAACCCTTTAACCTCGCTTCATCATTGAGTTTGATTATCGCCCAACGACTGGCAAGACGATTATGCAACCACTGCAAAGAAAATGACGACTCGCCAGACATATTCCTGCGTCACTCCATTCCTAACAGCCAAACCATCTACAAAGCGAGTCCTAAAGGTTGCAATGAGTGTAACCAGGGTTATTCGGGTCGAGTGGGTATCTATGAAGTGATGCCGTTTAGCGATCAACTGAAAAGCAGCCTGATCGACAAACCGAACGCGTTGGCCATTGAAAACTTGGCTCGCCGAGAAGGCATGAGAACTCTGCAAGAGTCGGGGCTAGATAAATTGCTTGAAGGCACCACCAGCTATCAAGAGCTGCAACGTGTTCTGTACATATAAACCAATGGAGCACCAATGAGTAGCAAGTCCAAACAATCACAATTAAAAAGCTATCACTGGAAAGGCATTAACAGCTCAGGCAAGAAAGTGTCTGGGCAAACGTTAGCGCTCACCGAATTGGAAGTACGAGAAAAGCTCAAAGAACAGCATATTCAGATTAAGAAAATCAAAAAGAAAAGTATTTCAGCCGTCACTCGTTTAACCCATAGAGTAAAAGCCAAAGACATCACTATTTTGACTCGGCAGCTTGCTACCATGCTGGCCACTGGTGTGCCTATCGTACAAGCCATCAAGTTGGTGTCGGACAATCACCGCAAAGCTGAAATGAAATCGATTCTATCGCATATCTGCAAAGGTGTAGAAGCCGGAACGCCAATCTCAAAAGCAATGCGAACCGCAAGCCGTCACTTTGATGATCTGTATACCGACTTAGTCGCAACGGGCGAACTTTCCGGTAATCTCGCGCAAGTATTCGAACGCTTGGCAACTTATCGAGAAAAGAGTGAACAGCTAAAGTCTAAGGTTATAAAAGCACTTATTTACCCAGCGATGGTGGTCATTGTTGCACTGACTGTCTCTTACCTAATGCTGACCATGGTTATTCCCGAATTTGAATCGATGTTTTCAGGCTTTGGCGCCGATCTCCCTTGGTTTACTCAGCAGGTACTCTATCTGTCACATTGGATGCAGGCTTACAGTTTTTATACTGCTGTGGGCATTGGCTTGCTCGCGCTATTGGTCCATCAACTGTGCCAGCGCTCTTACTCGATTCGATTATCAGCCAGTCGTTTAGGATTACGCTTCCCAGTACTTGGGGGCGTGATGGCCAAAGCCTCTATTGCGAAATTCAGTCGAACCCTATCCACCAGTTTTAGTTCTGGTATCCCGATTCTAATGAGCCTTAAAACCACCGCAAAAACCGCAGGCAATTTGCATTATGAATCGGCGATCATTGAGGTTCATCGTGAAACAGCTGCAGGTATGCCAATGTATATCGCGATGCGTAATACCAATGCCTTCCCCGAAATGGTGTTACAGATGGTGATGATTGGCGAAGAGTCTGGCAACCTTGACGATATGCTTAATAAAGTGGCTTCGATTTACGAGTTTGAAGTAGACAACACCGTCGATAATCTGGGCAAGATCTTAGAGCCATTGATCATCGTGTTTTTAGGAACGGTTGTTGGAGGGCTTGTGGTTGCGATGTACTTACCGATCTTTAATCTTATGAGTGTGTTAGGATAGTTAAAAGCAACTAAACACCCATGAGTAGCAAACTTCTGCTCATATAGATCAAGTGGTAAAGGACACTATGGAAGTATTTCACTACTATCCTTGGCTATTCCCCGTATTAGCTTTCATTTTTAGCCTTCTTATTGGCAGCTTCCTCAACGTCGTCATACACCGTTTACCGATTGTGATGGAACGAGAATGGCAACAAGAGTGCTCGGAGTATTTCTCTCAATATAAAATTCCAGCGCCAGAGGGGAAGTTTAATCTCAGTATTCCTCGTTCAACCTGCCCGAAATGCAAAACCCAATTAAGAATCGTCGACAATATCCCAGTGTTAAGCTGGCTGTTCTTAAAGGGGAAGTGCCATAGCTGTGCTAACCCAATCAGTGCTCGCTACCCTTTAGTCGAACTGCTTACCGCAATCCTTTGTACCGCAGTCGCTAGTAATTTTGGTTTCAGTTATTACGCCATCGCTCTGATCTTTTTCACGTTTGCATTGATTACCGCAACCTTTATCGATCTCGATACCATGCTGCTCCCTGATCAAATCACCTTACCTTTAGTTTGGTCTGGTATCGCTTTAGCTCTGTTTAACGTCAGTCCAGTATCGCTTCAAGATTCAGTGATTGGTGCAATGGCTGGCTACCTAGCTTTATGGTCTGTTTATTGGCTGTTCAAATTGCTAACAGGTAAAGAAGGCATGGGTTACGGTGACTTCAAACTCCTAGCTGCACTTGGTGCATGGCTTGGTTGGCAACACCTACCGATGATCATCCTTTTATCTTCGCTGGTCGGCCTTGTGTTTGGTTTGATTCAACTTCGCCTGAAACAGCAAGGCATCGATAAAGCCTTCCCATTTGGTCCTTACCTCGCGATAGCTGGTTGGGTAAGCCTATTGTGGGGCAATGACATCATGGGTTGGTATTTCACTTCTGTGCTAGGGATTTAATCATGGCAATCATTATCGGATTAAGTGGTGGTATCGCCAGTGGCAAAACCACGGTAGCCAACCTATTCAATCAGCATTTCAATATTGATATTGTCGATGCTGATATCGTGGCACGCGAAGTAGTGGCATTGGGCAGCGAAGGCCTAAAACAGATCGCCGCTCATTTTGGCGAAGACATATTGCTTGAAGATGGCATGCTAAACCGAGCTAAACTGCGCGAAGTAATCTTCTCTGATCCCACCGAAAAACAATGGCTCAATGATCTTCTTCATCCCATGATCCGCGACAAAATTGACAGTGACCTGTCTAAAGTCACATCCCCTTATGCTTTATTAGTCGCACCGCTATTGGTTGAAAACCAAATGCAAGGCATGGCCGATCGCGTTTTAATCGTTGATGTGCCTACAGAAGTGCAAATAGAACGCACAATGAGTCGTGACAATGTTTCGAAGGAACAAGTTGCATCAATTTTAAAATCACAGGCTTCAAGAGAACAACGCTTAGCAGTTGCAGATGACGTGATTAAAAACCATACTAAAAACCAAGAACTTTTGCCTCAAATCACAGATTTACATCAAAAGTATCTGGCAATCAGTACAGTAGATGGGTCAGAATAGAACTATGTTGAATGAAGGTTTGCTCGATGATCACCCATAAATTTGAACATCCTCTAAATGAGAAAACACGCATCTACTTAAGAGTCGAATCACTCTTGAGGCAGCTACACTTGTCTTCTACATTTTCCGATGCTCAACAGTATCAACTCTTTTTCCGTTCCATCTTTGATCTGATTGAAATCTTCGAACAGATCCAACTCAAGAGCGAACTCGCAAAAGATATTGAGAAGCAACGTGTAACCTACAAAAGTTGGTTGGATGTTGAAGGTGTCGATCAAGAGATGCTGACATCACTACTTAATGACATTGGTAACATCTATCGTGATCTGATGCAGGCAGAGCGTTTTGGCCAGTCACTTAAAGAAGACCGCTTCCTAAGTGCAATTCGCCAACGCTTTAATCTCCCAGGTGGTTCATGCTGCTTTGATCTGCCCGCACTGCATTATTGGCTGCACCTTCCTCTCGATAAGAGAATGCGAGATGCCAAAGCTTGGATGGATAGCCTACAGCCTCTGTATGAAGCGCTAACACTGTGGTTGAAGCTCACCAGAGAGACGGGTCACTTCAAAGAGCAAATCGCTCGTGCTGGCTTCTTCCAGAGCGATGCCGATGAAGCGAATATCCTTCGTCTTTCTATTCCGATGCAATACGGTGCCTACCCGATGATCTCCGGTCACAAGAACCGCTTTGCTGTTAAGTTCATGAGCTTTGAAACTGGGCAAGCCTGTACTCAAGACATCGAATTTGAATTGGCAATCTGCACCTAATTAATTTCCTTTTATAGTTTGGCTTGAGTCCTCACTCGAGCCTAAACTCACTATTATTACACCTTCAAATTAAGAATCACTATGTCGAAGAAAATCACCATCGTTAAATGCCCTCAATGTAATGCTGACGTTGAATGGGGCGAACAAAGCCCGCACCGCCCGTTTTGCAGCAAGCAATGTCAGATGATTGATTTCGGTGAATGGGCAGACGAAGAGAACAGCATCGCTGGCGCACCAGATATGTCAGATAGCGATGGTTGGTCGGAAGATCCGCACTAAGCGAGTAGCGAGTAGCGAG
>NZ_JBFRVD010000018.1:302047-398425 GCF_041474985.1 Vibrio sp. 10N.222.49.C9
CGAGTAGCGAGTAGCGAGTAAATTTTGAAGGGTTGGCGTTTAACGTCAATCCTTTTTTATTGCCTATAACACGGCGCTAGTAGAGATTCCCTACTCCTTCCTTCGTCAGTCTAGGGAATGACGGTTAAATATGAGTTTCGTCTGGTTTGTCATCCTCAAGAGTGAGGTACGAGCGAATTGGGGATCTCTTACCTGCTAAGCTCCAAATAACAGACACAAAAAAGCGGAGCCAAATGGCTCCGCTTTTATCGATAGAATGCAAAAAGAATTACTTCTTAGTAAGCTTCTCTTTAATACGAGCTGACTTACCAGAACGCTCACGTAGGTAGTACAACTTGGCACGACGTACTGCACCACGGCGTTTAACTTCGATGCTATCAACCATTGGAGAGTGAGTTTGGAACGCACGCTCTACGCCTTCACCGTTCGAGATCTTACGAACTGTGAATGCAGAGTGTAGACCACGGTTACGAATAGCGATTACAACGCCTTCGAAAGCCTGTAGACGCTCACGGTCACCTTCTTTTACCTTAACCTGAACTACAACAGTGTCACCTGGTGCGAATTTAGGAAGGTCTGATTTTAGTTGCTCTTCTTCAAGAGCCTTGATGATGTTGCTCATTTGTATAAATTCCTAGAATAAACTGATACTAAATTTAATAGGTTACTGCTTGCTTTTCGTTAAGAGCGTTGCTCTTTAATGAATTCAGCCAGTAATTGTTCCTGTTCGTCAGTCAGAGCTAGGTTTTCCAGGAGTTCTGGTCTTCTTAGCCAAGTTCGGCCCAACGATTGTTTTAATCGCCAGCGACGAATATCCTTATGGTTTCCAGACTTGAGTACCGATGGCACATCTTTATCGTCTAGCACCTCAGGGCGCGTATAATGGGGACAATCTAGCAAACCATTTGCAAAAGAATCTTCTTCTGCTGAAGCGAAATCTCCAAGTACACCCGGAACAAACCGAGATACTGAATCAATCAACGTCATGGCTGGCAGTTCGCCACCCGTCATCACAAAATCTCCAATCGACCATTCTTCGTCAACTTCAGATTGAATGATGCGCTCATCTACCCCTTCGTAGCGACCACAAATAAGAAGTAAATTCTCGTTTGTTGCCAGCTCTTCAACACCTTTCTGGTCGAGTTTACGACCTTGAGGTGAAAGATAGATAACTTTCGTCTTTCCCGGTGCTGCTTGCTTGGCCGTTGTGATAGCGTCGCGCAAAGGCTGAACCATCATTAACATGCCAGGACCACCACCGTAAGGTCTGTCATCAACAGTGCGATGTTTATCATGAGTGAAATCACGAGGATTCCATGTCTCAATAGATAAAAGACCTTTTTTAACCGCTTGACCTGTTACTCCAAAATCAGTAACAGAACGGAACATTTCAGGAAAAAGGCTAATAATGCCAACCCACATGTGTTCTCTCGCTCTGTAATTTGGAGTTAGAATCCAGGATCCCAGTCAACTTCGATCCGGCGAGCTTCGCGATCAACTTTCTTGATCACTTGCTCTTCAAGGTACGGTACTAACCGTTCCTTTTGGCCAAAAGCATCTTTAAGATTTGCTTTGATTACTAGAACATCGTTCGAGCCAGTTTCTAATAGGTCAGTGACCTCACCAAGGTCGTAACCTTTAGTGGTAAAAACTTGCATACCGAACAATTCGCGCCAGTAGAATTCATCTTCTGACAATTCAGGTAACGAAGCAGGGTCAATAGCAATTTCAAAGTTAGTCATCAGTTGCGCGTCTTCACGAACATCTAATCCCGCTAGCTTACATACATAACCTTGGCCATGACGTTTCCAGCTCTCAACTTTGTACTCAACCCACTTACCCTTTAGGTTTAAATACCAAGGGCTGTAATCAAATATGCTTTCAGCATTGTCTGTGTAGGAGAACACTTTGAGCCAGCCACGAATACCATAGGTAGACCCAAGTTTACCCATGACAATTCTATTATTTTGCTCGCTCATAGTTTCTTTACCCTTCATCGACATAAGCTATTTCTCTTTAAAAAAGAATTAAGCCGCTTTTTGAGCGTCTTTAACTAGCTTAGCTACACGATCAGATAGAGATGCGCCTTGACCAACCCAGTGGTTAACACGATCTAGGTCTAGACGTAGACCTTCTTCTTGACCTTGAGCTGTAGGGTTAAAGAAACCTACTTTCTCGATGAAACGGCCAGTTGCAGCGTTACGGCTATCCGCAACTACGATTTGATAAAATGGGCGCTTCTTTGCACCGTGACGTGCCAAACGAATGGTTACCATGTCGTCCTCTTTGCTTTCTTAATAAAATAATTAACCCCAAGTATAAGTAAATAGCTTGGGGTCTCGTGCCAAATTAAAGCCCCGGAATTTTACTCTTATTCCGGTGCAATGCAAGGGCTTTAGCTATTTTTTCACCAACATAGCTGCCGTACACTTTCTGTGACACGGCTAACACTATGAAAAGTAACGCAGCTAAAGCTTACATTTGTAGATTATCGACCAAACGGGTTAAAGCCACCACCCATTCCGCCCATACCTCCACCGCCGCCCATCATGCCTTGCATGTTGCGCATCATGCCTTTCATGCCACCTTTCTGCATCTTCTTCATCATCTTCTGCATTTGGGTGAACTGCTTAAGCATACGGTTTACATCTTGTACCTGTGTACCAGAACCAGCGGCAATACGCTTTTTGCGAGAGCCTTTGATTAGGTCAGGGCGTTGACGCTCTTTCATGGTCATAGAGTTGATGATCGCTTCCATTTGCTTGAACATCTTGTCATCAACTTTATCTTTAACGTTATCTGGTAGCTGAGACATGCCTGGAAGCTTATCCATCATGCCCATCATGCCGCCCATGTTTTGCATCTGACCTAGTTGTTCACGGAAGTCTTCAAGGTCAAAGCCTTTCTTCTCTTTGAACTTCTTAGCCAGTTTCTCTGCTTTCTCCGTATCAACGTTTTTCTGTAGGTCTTCAATAAGAGACAGTACGTCGCCCATACCTAAGATACGAGAAGCAACACGATCTGGGTGGAACGGTTCTAGTGCGTCAGTCTTTTCACCAACACCCAAGAATTTAATCGGCTTGCCTGTGATATGACGAACAGACAGAGCAGCACCACCACGCGCATCACCATCAACTTTCGTCAAGATAACACCGGTTAGTGGTAGCGCATCACCAAAGGCTTTTGCAGTGTTCGCAGCATCTTGACCTGTCATTGCATCAACAACGAACAGTGTCTCTACTGGTTTAATTGCAGTATGAAGCTCTTTGATCTCGCCCATCATCTCTTCATCGATAGCCAAACGACCCGCAGTATCGACAAGTAGCACGTCGTAGAATTTCTTCTTCGCGTGGTCGATTGCAGCGTTTGCAATATCAAGAGGTTTTTGATCAGCTGAAGATGGGAAGAAGTCTACGCCAACATCGCTTGCTAACGTTTCAAGCTGTTTGATTGCCGCTGGACGGTAAACGTCGGCAGACACAACCAAGACTTTCTTCTTGTCACGCTCAGTTAGAAGCTTAGATAGCTTACCTACCGATGTGGTTTTACCCGCACCTTGTAGACCCGCCATTAAGATAACGGCTGGCGGCTGCGCTGCTAGGTTAAGAGCCTCGTTAGACTCACCCATCACCGCTTCAAGTTCAGCTTGAACGATCTTAATGAATTCTTGACCAGGCGTTAGAGATTTAGAAACCTCAACACCCACAGCGCCTTCTTTTACGCGCTTAACAAAATCGCGGACAACGGGCAGTGCAACGTCGGCTTCAAGTAGCGCCATACGTACTTCACGCAGCGTCTCTTTAATATTGTCTTCGGTCAGACGACCTTTACCGCTGATGTTCTTCAGCGTTTTGGATAGACGATCCGTTAAATTATCAAACATAGTTTTCTCTTCGCTCAAAACTGCGACTATTACTGTGAGTATACATTAGCGCGGATTAGAGTCATACCCGTTGTAGAGCGTTAATCATCCGTGCTTGTGATGTGAGACATTATTCACTTGGAATTGAATGAGGTTCGCCATAGCCCCAAAGAGCGATGCGAGGTATAATTCGCCAATTAGTAATCATTAAAATGGATACCATGGACAGTCTTATTGCGATCGCAGCAGCCTTTCTTTATACAATGGCGATTTCCACGATCATTCCAGGTCTCGTGCACCAAACAGGAATCCGTGTAAAAACGGTGTTTATCAGCGCATTACTTGCTCTAGCTTTCCATGCTTGGTTGCTTGGCGATTTGATTTTTAATGCCAGTGGCCAAAACCTCAGTATCTTGAACGTTGCTTCATTAATCAGTTTAATCATATCTGTGGTAATGAGCGGTGCAATGCTCAAAACCCGTCTGTGGTTTATCTTACCCGTCGTCTATAGCTTCGCTGCGCTGAACTTGATGGCTGCCACTTTTCTTCCAAGCACCTTCATCAAACATCTAGAGAATGACCCAAAACTGCTCGTGCACATCTCTTTGGCTCTATTCTCATACGCAACGTTAACTATCGGTGCGCTATACGCCCTGCAACTTGCGTGGCTAGATCACAAACTTAAAAAGAAAAAAGCCTTAGTGATAAACCCTAACCTACCTCCTTTAATGATGGTGGAAAGACAACTTTTCAAGATCATTTTGATTGGTAATGGCTTATTAACAGGTACCTTGTTAACGGGTCTCATCTTCGTGCAAGATATGTTTGCTCAAGGAAAGGCACACAAGGCTGTGTTGTCTTTTATCGCTTGGGTTATCTACTCCATCCTTCTGTGGGGTCACTATCAGAAAGGTTGGCGTGGACAGAAAGTCACTTGGTTCGCACTGGCCGGCGCCAGCATGCTCACATTAGCCTACTTCGGTAGCCGCTTCGTCCAGGAAATCATCCTGAACTAGTCTGTAAAATAAAGGCAAGGTCTCACATACCTTGCCTTTAAAATATTGAGTGCAATACATTCAATTGACATCTCGACCATGTTCGGTCATAAATTAATCAAGATACACAAATAGGAAAAGAATAGTTTTGGACGACATATCAACGGGTATCTTATTTGCGCTACTCGCGTGTCTCATTGTAATTTCTGGTTATTTCTCTGGTTCCGAAACGGGCATGATGTCCCTGAACCGCTACCGTTTAAAGCACTTGGCCAATACGGGTCATAAAGGTGCCAAACGTGTAGAAAAACTTCTGAACCGCCCAGACAGATTGATTGGCCTCATCCTCATCGGCAACAATCTCGTCAACATTCTTGCATCTGCGATCGCTACTATTCTTGGTATGCGCATCTACGGGGATATCGGTGTGGCTATCGCTACTGGTACCCTGACTCTCGTGATCCTCGTATTCGCCGAGGTAACCCCAAAGACTATCGCTTCTCTATTTCCTGAACGTGTCTCTTACGCCAGTAGCATCCTTTTGATGGTGCTGATGAAGGTACTGTCACCGTTGGTGATTTTAGTTAACTTCATTACCAATGGCTTCATTCGTATCTTAGGTGTCAAAGCCAGCCATGATGCAACCGACCACTTGAGCTCCGAAGAGCTTAGAACCGTGGTAAATGAAGCCGGTAGCTTAATCCCTCAACGTCACCAAGATATGTTGGTGTCTATTCTGGATTTAGAGCACGTCACCGTGAACGACATCATGGTGCCGCGTAATGAGATTACTGGTATCGACATCAATGACGACTGGAAATCGATCGTTCGTCAACTTACCCACTCGCCTCATGGTCGCGTAGTGCTGTACCGTGACCAAATAGATGAAGTGGTCGGCATGCTTAGGCTGCGTGAAGCTTACCGTCTGATGCTTGAAAAGAACGAATTCAATAAAGAAACCCTGTTGCGTGCCGCGGATGAGATCTACTTTATTCCTGAAGCGACACCACTCAATATTCAACTGCTTAAGTTTCAACGCAATAAGCAGCGCATCGGTTTGATTGTTGATGAGTATGGCGACATCAATGGTTTGGTTACATTAGAAGATATTCTAGAAGAGATCGTAGGTGAGTTTACCACCTCAATCACCCCAAGCTTATCTGAAGAGATTACTCCGCAAAGCGATGGCAGCTTCTTGATTGAAGGCAGTGCCAATATCCGAGATATCAACAAAGGCTTACAGTGGGCACTGCCTACCGATGGCCCAAGAACGCTGAATGGTTTGATACTGGAACACCTTGAAGATATTCCAGAGAGTCACCTCAGTGTTCAGGTAGCCAGCCACCCAATGGAAATTGTTGAGCTTGAAGAGAACCGCATCAAACTGGTTCGCGTGTTCCCACAGATCGTGAACGGCTAACTGAGTTATCACTGAATCTCTGTCTCGCCCTAAAATACGTTGACGAAAAAGGCCCGGTTCATTGAACCGGGCCTTTTAGTATCTAACTCGCCCTATCTAGGGTAGCTATCAATGACTAGTCGATCTTAAGCTCTTGCAGCATAGACTCTGGCAGTGCCAGTTCATCATTCTTGTTTACAGAGATGCCTGCAGCGATGATCGCATTCGCGATCTCTTTCGCTTCATCCAAAGAGTGCATTGCCGCGGTACCACATTGGTATTCGTTCAGCTCAGGGATCTTATTCTGGTTCTCAACTTTCAGTACGTCTTGCATCGCTGCCAACCAACCGTCAGCCACTTGTTGTTCTGTAGGCGTACCAATCAGGCTCATGTAGAAACCAGTGCGACAGCCCATCGGTGAGATATCGATGATCTCTACATCTGAACCGTTCAATTGATTACGCATGAAACCAGCATATAGGTGCTCTAGAGTATGGATACCTTTCTCAGATAGGATGTCTTTGTTTGGCGCAGTAAAACGCAGGTCAAACACAGTGATGGTATCCCCTTTTGGGGTTTGCATTGTTTTAGCAACACGAACGGCAGGTGCGTTCATGCGTGTGTGATCAACAGTGAAACTATCTAATAAAGGCATTGCTCTTCTCCATGACGGCTGGCTTTAGAAAAACCAGCTTCGATTGTCTTCTAGTTCTTTGCGGCACTGTTTCAGCTGCCATCCATAATCTTTTGCTTGCTGTTCGACTTTGCGCGCCACCTTAATTAGCGATGGCTTGCTGTTGTATGACTTGCGCTTATAACCACCACGGCCTTCATGATAAGCCAGGTATTGGTTATATGGGTCCCATAGTGAGATGCCCAATTGACGACGCGTCTCGCTGGTATACCAACCGATGAACATCAATGCATCATCAAAGTTGGTTCTTGAACCACCGTTATTGGTCGCCTTTTGGAAGTCTTCCCAAGCAGGATCTTGAGCTTGTGCATAACCGTAGGCACTGCTTACACGCCCCCACGGTATAAAGCCAAGAATGTAATCTTTAGGTGGGCGCGCATCATGACGATAGCTACTCTCTTGTTTCACAAAAGCCATCGCAACGTTAATCGGCGTTCCCCATTCTTCTTGCATATCCAAGGCATCTTCATACCATGAAGGGTGCTCTCGAAAGATGCTACACAAATTATCTTGCTGCTTTGGCGGTGGCGTTGCACATCCAACCAACAGGCTAGAGACAACACCAACAGTCACTACAGGTAACCATTTACTACTCACTCGAGTAGGCTGACCTAATAAGGCTTGCTTCCTTTCCACCAAAGTCTCGCTATGCTTTTAAATACGAAAAATAATCCGCTAAGAAGCTATCAAAATCTTGAGTGCTTGCTTCTTCACTTTGTTGCTGAGCAATCACAGAACGTTGAACTTCTGCTTCCATCAACTCAGCTGAATATACTTTGTATTGGTGCGCTTTGTGTTGCTGAGCGTACGTTTTACCTAACGCGCAACCCACTTTACCTAAGCCGCCCAATTTTTTGGTCTCTTCTAGCAACTGGCCAGAAATAGTTAGCTCAGGGTTATCAATCCAAGCCTCAAGCGTATCGCATGTTTCTTGGTATGCACGACCACCTTGTTCAGCGTCCATCATCTCGGCAATAGAGCGCAGATCTTTGAAGACACGCTTCGCCCAATCTTGCAGAGACAATCGCTCACCATGACAACCGATTTGCAGCTCTAGACCAACCTGACGACCTTGTAGGATCACCTTGTTCCAGTTATCGCGCCAGCATTCAAGCTCGCAGTTATCCATCTCAGCAGAGTCCGTTAGCACACTCCACGTTAGGAATAAGTCTAGGAAACGAACCTGCTGCTCATTGATACCAATTGAGCTGAATGGGTTTACATCTAAAGAACGAACCTCAATGTACTCAACACCACCGCGTGCCAATGCTTCAGATGGTTTCTCACCACTCTTCGCCACACGCTTAGGGCGGATTGGAGCGTAAAGCTCATTTTCAATTTGCAGTACGTTGCTATTCAACTGACGGTATTCACCATCAACCTTAGTGCCAATCTCGGCAAATTCTTCTGATGGTGTGCGAATCGCTTGATTCAAACCTTCAAGGTATTGGTCTAGGCTGTTGAAACCAATCTTCAACACACTTTGCGCACTGTTCGTGTAGCCAAGGTCGCTCAGGCGCAGTGCCGTTGCTTTTGGCAGATACAGTGTCTCGCCAATCTTTTCAAAAGGCAGGTTTGTCTCTCTTCCTTTGATGAAAGAAGAACATAGCGCAGGTGAAGCACCGAAGAAGTATGGGATTAACCAACCAAAGCGGTAGTAGTTACGAATCAAACCAAAGTAAGCATCTGACTTAGATTCACAACGCGCTTCTTCAGTTTGCTCTCCAAACAGGCTATCCCAAAAGCTTTCTGGGAAAGAGAAGTTGAAGTGAACACCAGAGATAATCTGCATCAGGCTACCGTAACGACGTTTTAGGCCTTCACGATATAGGGTCTTCATCTTACCGTTATTCGAGGTGCCGTATTGCGCTAGCTGAATGTAATCTTCACTGCCAACGTAACAAGGCATAGAAAGCGGCCATAGTTTTTCGCCGTCTAACTTGGTTTGCGTGAAGTGGTGGATATCAGACAACTGATTCAAAAGCGTCGGAACGTCGTTAGAAACAGGCGTGATAAATTCCAGTAGCGACTCAGAGAAATCGGTCGTTACCCATTCGTTCATCAACGCAGATCCCAAAGCCTCAGGGTGCGGCCCAGTAGCAAGGTGCCCATCTTCCGTGTAGCGTAATGTTTCCCTTTCAACACCACGACCAAATTGAGAGAAGGTCTTAGGGTTGGTTGCAACTTGCTTTAGTCGCGCAGCAAAATCAGTCAAAATTCAGTTCACTTATCTTATATTGTTCTGATTAGAACTATCATAAATTAGGTTGGAGGAGAAAAGTAGAGTCTCTTCCCTCCCCCTTTAATGTGTACTCTAACGAATGATTTCAAGCTCTTCTATTGGAATATCTAACTTTTCTAATTGCGGGCGAAGCGAAGTCGCGTCACCAACAACGATTATTTGATAATCATTCGGGTCAAACCATTTCTTAGATAGCTCGTTTAAGGTCTCTTTTGAAACCGTTTCAACTATCTGATTACGCTGTTGTAGGTAATCTTCATCAAGGCTCAATGCAACAATATTACTCAACAACCCCGCCTTTTGACTTGGCGTTTCGTATTTAAGTGCATCTTGTTGACCGACGGCAAGGCGCATAAATTTCACCTCTTCGTCAGTTAATCCACTTTGGCTAAACTCATTCAGCTCATTAATAAACTCTTGAATCGATGGAACCGTCGCATTCGCCCTTACCTGCGCGCTAAATACCACTGCGCCAGTTTCACGAGTACTTGCGAAGTAACCGCTTGCACCGTAAGTGTAGGCTTTGTCTTCACGTAGGTTCTGGTTGATACGGCTATTGAAGTTGCCCGCTAAGTTAAAGTTAGCTAACTGGCTCAAATACAATTCGCCCGTCGCATCAAACGGCAGGCCCTTACGAACCAAGCGAACAATGCTTTGCGGCGCACCCGGTTTATCAACTAAGTACAGGTGCTGACCAGAAAGCTCTTTAACGATCTGTGGACGCGTTAATGGTGCCGCATCGCCTTGCCACTCTTCAAAGAATTGTAGCTGTTTCCCTACCTCTTTCTTCGAGATGTCTCCCACCACAACAATATTGGCACCTTCTGGTGTGTAATGTTGCGCATAGAATTTTTTCACATCGTCTAAGGTCAATTTCGATAGAGATTCCTTAGTACCATCACTTGCACGAGCAAAAACAGTGTCACCAAACAGCACTTCACGGGTTGCTTGAGAAGCCATCCAGCTTGGCTGCTGATGCTGATACACAACGCCTTCTAGCATCTGTTTCTTAACGCGCTCAAAATCTTGCTCATCGAACTTAGGATCGAATAGAACCTCTTGCACAATCGCTAAGGTTTGAGGCAAGTTTTTCTCTAGCGTCGAGACTGAAATATCTGTGGTGTAGCTGCCCGCACTAATGCTCACGCTGCTACCAAGTTTATCTAAGGTCGCTTGTAACTCTTCAACGGTTCGTTTAGTTGAGCCTTCTTCCATCATCGAAGCCGTTAGGTTCGCTAGGCCTTCTTGCCCTTTGCGAACATAGCGTTCGCCTGCAGGCAATTGAATTTGCAGCTGTACTGTCGGCGTTTCACTGGTCACGGTACCAATTAAGTCAGTGCCATTTGCAAAGTGCATGCGGTACAACTCAGGCATGGTCGCCTCAACACCAAAGTTCACTTCTGGCATCACACTGCGATCAAAGGTATCCGGTGCCTTTCTGAAATCCAGTTGATCTTCCGTCACCTTGCTGTATTCCGGCAACGTACGTGGTGGCGTGGTAAAGGTCGCTTCACGAACCGCCAAATCGAGCTTTTTCTTAGGAACCACACTCAAGGTAACCTTGTGCTTACCTTCGATGAAATCTTGGTATGCCTTGCTCACGCTCTCAGGCGTCACCGCTCGGATTTGATCGAGTTGTGATTCAATGCGATCAGGCTGACCATAGAAGGTTTGGTTCGACGCGAGTTGCGACACCTTACCTTTAACGCTTTGCAATGCAAAAACAGCATTCGCTTCGGCCATGCCAGTGATCTGGTCTAAACGCTCTTGCTCAACGCCCTCTTTCGAGAATTGCTCCAGGGTATCCATCAGCTCTTTATTGAGAACCGTCAAATCGCCTTTTTCACCTGAGTTGCCCATTGCATACACGTACATGGTACACGCCAACTCAGCACAATCATGGAAAGAGCCAGCGCTGACGGCCTTCTGCGTTTTTACGAGGTTTTGATATAGGTAACTGTTGGTACCTGAACCTAACACGTTAGACAATGCATTCAGTGAAGCTTGCGTCTCTTCACCGCGATACGTTGTTGGCCACCCCACCAGCACCATCGGCTGACGAATATTGTCTTCTAAGGTGATGTATTTATCTTCTGTTAGAACAGCAGGTTGCTTCTCTGCCGCCTTCACTTCAGGGCCTTGAGGAATTGAACCAAAGTACTTGTTAACCCATTCTAGCGTGTTATCAACGTCGATATCACCACCAATCGTTAACACGGCATTGTTTGGGCCGTACCAACGCAGGAAGAACGCTTTAAGATCATTCACGTCAACACGGTCAAGATCTTCAACATAGCCGATTGGTTGCCAAGAGTAAGGGTGACCTTCAGGGTAAAGCGCTTCGCCCATGCGTTCCCACATCAAGCCGTAAGGACGATTTTCGTAGCTCTGCGCTCGCTCGTTCTTGACCGTGCCTCTTTGAACCTCAAATTTCTTCTGAGAAACAGCATCCAACAAGAAGCCCATTCGGTCTGATTCTAACCACAACATTTTCTCAAGTTGGTTAGAAGGAACAGTTTCAAAATAGTTGGTGCGGTCACGGTTGGTCGTGCCGTTTAACGAACCACCCGCTTCGGTAATGATCTTAAAGTGCTGTTGGTCACCAACGTTCTCAGAACCCTGGAACATCATGTGCTCAAAGAAGTGAGCAAAGCCCGACTTGCCAATCTCTTCACGTGCTGAGCCGACATGATAAGTTACATCAACATGCACCAACGGATCGGAATCATCAGGGGAAAGAATAACTGTCAGACCGTTTTCAAGCTGATACTTGGTGTAAGGAATCACCACTTTATCTTTAGAGTGCTTAACCTCTTCTAACAGAGTGACACCTTCAGGTAACGAGGAAAAGAAGGGCGTTGAGCTAGGTACATTGTAAGAACAGCCAGCAATGGCGATAAGAGAAAATGTACCAAGTAAAACCTTTTTCATAGGTTCTCCTTAGAAAAAACCGAAGTAGATAGCAGCAAGTAAGCTATAGCGAGCGGCTTTGCCAATCGCTATCAAAATAACGCTAGGGATGAATTTCATTCTTAGCCAACCCGCCGCTAGACACAAAGGGTCACCAATGATCGGTAACCAACTAAATAACAGTGTCCAGTAGCCATAACGACTCAGCCAAGCCATAGCCTTATGACCATGCTTTTCAGATTGAGTTCGATTAGGCAACCACAAACCAATCCAATAGTTAGTCAGGCCGCCTAAGGTATTGCCTAATGTTGCCACCAGAATGATCGATGAAGTTGAAAACTGATCTAAGCTCAATGCAGCCACAAGGCTAGCTTCTGAACCACCGGGTAGTAACGTGGCACTCAAGAATCCACTAATGAAGAGTACCCATAGCGCTGAGTCCGAGAACCACAGCGCGATATTTTCAAAAAGCGAGTTAAAAAATTCTAACACTGCCTATCAACTTTCTTGCATTTTAAGTAGCACCTTGCCTCTGGTGTGTCCGGTTTCAACCTGCAGATGAGCCGACTGCGCCTCGTCTAACTGGTAGATACCTTGAATTTCTGTTTTGAGCAATCCGACACTGACCATGTAAAGCATGGTGTCCATTTGCTCAGGGGTTGGTTCAACCAGCATGCCTGATGCAGTAAAACCTAATAGTGTTGCTTTCTCACAGATAAGTTCTGCAGATAGAGTCGGCACAGTCACGACTCGCGCGCCATCTTTTAGGCACTTCAATGCATCAAGCGCGGTATCGCCACCGACCAAATCAATCAGCACATCGACATCTGATACTCTTTCTGATGCTGGCGCAAACTTATAGTTAATCGCGTGAGCACCTAGCGTCGCAAGGTAATCAAGATTGGCTTCGCTGCAGGTTGTGTAAACCTCAGCTTTTGCTGCCACTGCAATTTGAACCGCAAGGTGACCAACGCCGCCCGCGCCCGCTAAAATAAGCACGCGGTCGCCTTCTTTCACTTCGGCTTTGTTGAGCGCTTGTGCCGCGGTTTGACTCGCGAGTGGTAATGCAGCTGCCGCTTCTAAAGTGACAGAATCAGGAACCATACTTAGTGCCGCTTCTGGAACACACACATATTGGCTGTAACCGCCACCTTGCAGTGGAAAACCAATAAAGCCAGCCACGTTATCACCAACAGTAAAGCGTTCAGCCTGTTCGCCTAGCGTGACAATTTTCCCTGAAATATCGTAGCCAGGTACCCAAGGCAGGTTATCTTTGTTTTGTGCTGCCGCCCAACCAAGGCCCGCTCGGGTTTTGACATCAATCGGATTAATGCCTGAAAAGGAAACTTTAACCACCACTTCTCCAGCCTTAGGCTCAGGGATCGCACTGGTTTGAATACTTAGGTTTTCGACGCCGCCGAATTGAGTAATCGCAATCTGTTTATTTTCCATTTCCACATTTCCTTGATTGATAAAAGCCCTAGTGAGCAAGCACCCTAATTAATAAAAAGAAAGGGATGCGAAAGCATCCCTTTGACTATAAACCATTTAATAAGGCGAAGTTAACCGCTCATTCGTAAATTGACGACCAATTAACGTAACGATACATGACCCAGCAAATCCACTAGCCCACGAGAGCTAATAGAATACCCGCCGCAACCGCACTACCAAGTACACCGGCTACGTTCGGGCCCATTGCATGCATCAACAAGAAGTTCTGAGGGTTTGCCTCAAGACCAACCTTGTTCACAACACGTGCCGCCATTGGAACCGCTGATACGCCAGCTGCGCCAATCAGTGGGTTGATGTCCTCTTTCGAGAATCGGTTCAACACCTTAGCCATCAATACACCACCCGCCGTACCGATACTGAACGCGACCGCACCCAAACCTAGAATACCCAGTGTTTCTAAGTTCAAGAACGTATCCGCTTGAAGCTTAGAACCAACCCCTAGACCTAGGAAAATAGTTACAACGTTAATCAGTTCGTTTTGAGCTGTTTTTGAAAGGCGATCAACCACACCCGCTTCACGCATTAAGTTACCCAAACAGAACATACCAACTAGAGGTGTTGCTGAAGGTAGGAACAAAATCGTCATCAGAAGTACAGCAAGCGGGAAAAGAATCTTCTCGGCTTTGCTAACGTGACGAAGTTGAGCCATCTTAATTTTGCGCTCTTCAGGAGACGTTAACGCTTTCATGATTGGTGGCTGAATGATCGGAACCAAAGCCATGTAGCTATAAGCCGCTACTGCAATGGCACCTAAAAGATCCGGAGATAACTTACTCGCCAAGAAGATCGCAGTTGGGCCATCGGCACCACCAATGATCGCAATTGACGAAGCATCGGCCATCGAGAACTCCATTCCTGGAACGTAGTTCAGCAAGATCGCGCCAAATAGCGTCGCGAAGATACCAAACTGAGCCGCAGCCCCTAGCCACAACGTTTTAGGGTTCGCAATCAACGCACCGAAGTCCGTCATCGCACCAACACCCATAAAGATCAGCAGTGGGAAAATACCTGTCTCAATACCAATGTAGTAGACGTAGTAGAGCAAACCACCTGGATCAGTAAACCCAGCATTTGGAATGTTTGCTAATACAGCACCAAAACCAATAGGCAGTAGAAGTAACGGTTCAAATCCTTTACGAATTGCCAAAAACAACAGTAAGCAACCAACCAGCATCATACAGATCTGGCCGAACTCAAAGTTCGCAATCCCTGTTTCAGACCATAAGGTCATCAATCCTTCCATGGTACTCCCTTACGCTAAGCTTAGTAGTGGAGCGCCTACAGTAACTGCATCGCCTTCTTTAACATTCAATTCTTGAACGATACCGCCACGAGCAGCACGAACTTCCGTTTCCATCTTCATCGCTTCTAGGATTAGTAGAACGTCGCCTTCAGAAACCTCAGTACCTGCCTGAACGTTTACTTTAAAGATGTTACCCGCCAATGGAGCTGGAACCGCTTCAGCGTCAGACGCTGCTACTGGTGCAGCCTGAGCAGGTTTTGCAGATGGCGCCACCGATGTCAGTTCACCTTGTGGGCCAACTTCAACATCGTAAACTTGACCATCAACCTTCACGCTGTAGCTTTCAATACCACCAGAAGCTTGTACAGGAGCTGCAGCAACTGGAGCCGCAACTTCTAGCGTTGGTGCAGGTTCAAATGCTTCAGGATTACGACGGTTCTTAAGGAACTTAAGACCCACTTGTGGGAAGAGCGCGTAAGTCAGTACATCATCAACCGTATCTTCAGCTAGAGAGATACCCTCTGATTTCGCTTTCTCTAACAGATCCGTCGTTAACGTATCCATTTCAGACTTAAGTAAATCAGCAGGACGACAAGTAATCGGCTCTGCACCGTCTAGAACTTTCGCTTGCAGTTCAGCATCCACTTCAGCAGGAGCTTGACCGTATTCACCTTTCAGTAGACCAGCAGTCTCTTTCGTGATGCTCTTATAGCGTTCGCCCGTTAAGACGTTAATAACCGCTTGAGTACCGACAATCTGAGAAGTTGGTGTTACTAAAGGAATGTAACCAAGCTCTTTACGTACGCGTGGGATCTCTTCTAGAACTTCATCCATGCGATCGGCGGCGCCTTGCTCTTTAAGCTGGCCTTCCATGTTAGTTAACATTCCGCCAGGAACTTGAGCGATTAAGATGCGAGAATCGACACCTTTTAGCTGACCTTCCCATTTCGCGTACTTTTTACGTACATCACGGAAGTAAGCCGCGATGGGTTCGATTTGGTCTAGTTTAAGATTCGTGTCGCGCTCTGTACCTTCTAACATCGCAACAACCGTTTCGGTTGGCGTATGACCGTAAGTACAGCTCATTGAAGAAATAGCGGTATCTAGAATGTCGATACCCGCTTCAACGGCTTTAACCGCTGTTGCAGTCGATAGACCAGTTGTCGCGTGGCTATGCAGTGCTAGAGGAACGTCACACGATGCTTTGATACGTGTAATCAGCTCTTCTGCTTCATACGGCTTTAATAAACCTGACATATCTTTGATACATAGTGAGTGACAACCTAGGTCCTCTAGGCGTTTGGCCAAATCAACCCAAGTATCTGAGTTGTGAACCGGACTGGTTGTGTAAGACAACGTACCTTGAGCGTGGCCACCAACGTCGATCGTTGCTTTCACTGCTTTTTCAAAGTTACGTACGTCATTCATCGCATCAAAGATACGGAATACGTCCATGCCGTTTTTATGGGCACGTTCAACAAATTTTTCTACTACATCATCCGCGTAGTGACGGTAACCCAACAGGTTTTGACCACGCAGTAGCATCTGCATTGGTGTGTTTGGCATCGCTTTTTTAAGTTCACGTAAACGCTCCCATGGATCTTCTCCAAGAAAACGGATACACGAATCAAATGTCGCGCCGCCCCAAGTCTCTAGAGACCAGTAACCGACTTTATCCAGTTCTGCCGCAATTGGCAGCATATCTTCGATACGCATACGAGTAGCAAATAGTGACTGGTGCGCGTCACGAAGTACCACATCTGTGATAGCTAGTGGTTTAGACATGCTCATAAACTCCTTTTTAATCCTTTAAATGCTACTTAGCAGTAGACGCACGGTATTGATGAACCGCGGCCGAAATTGCTGCCACTACCTGTGGACTAACAGCTGAAGGGTTTGATTGTGATTTTTGAATTTTTTTAGGTGCTGCGATCGGCTCTGGTACTTCTTCTGGTACCAGTTTTGACATCAACCGAACGAGGTAAACTAGAATAGTTAGGAAAATAAAGACAACGGACATCCCCGTTATCATTAGAGTCGCCGCATCTCCTAGCAGGCTTCCAATATTAGTCATGTTGCTTCCTTTCTTCGTCATCCTGACATACGTACAGGATTTCAGCGAATAGTGATCCCGACCCATGGATTATCTCGATTGGTAAAAGTTTGTCAATTTTGTTTAAGGTTCTGTTACGGATAACGCACACATAAGGTTAATTATTCGCCTATCAGATCACATAAATCTGTCAAATACGTCATTTTTAGATATTTAAACTGTGACTTAAACGGGGCTTTTCTGGGAATTGATATGAGAAAGGTGGAATAACAAAGAAGCAATCAAGAACTACTTTAAATACAACAAGTTAAACAACTAACAAATTTAACATTGTCGCAACAAATTTGCAGCAGACATAAAAAAAGCCTCGTATAAACGAGGCTTTTTCTAATAATGTGGCGCGCTCTGGAGGATTCGAACCTCCGACCGCCTGGTTCGTAGCCAGGTACTCTATCCAGCTGAGCTAAGAGCGCACGGTTTTAATATCAATTCATTGTTACTAACAAGAGATCAATATAAGGATTTCATTCTTATAAGAAAAAAGCCCTAAATAGTGGCGCGTCCTGGAGGATTCGAACCTCCGACCGCCTGGTTCGTAGCCAGGTACTCTATCCAGCTGAGCTAAGGACGCACGGTTTTCGATATCAGTATTTCCAATATCAGGAGTTCACAAGGAAACCCTAAAGAGTGGCGCGTCCTGGAGGATTCGAACCTCCGACCGCCTGGTTCGTAGCCAGGTACTCTATCCAGCTGAGCTAAGGACGCGCAGTTTTCGATATCGGTATTCCCAATATCAGGGGTTCATAAAAGAAACCCTAAATAGTGGCGCGCTCTGGAGGATTCGAACCTCCGACCGCCTGGTTCGTAGCCAGGTACTCTATCCAGCTGAGCTAAGAGCGCACGGTTTTAGTATCAATTCGTTGTAAACAACAACAACAACTCAATACAAGGATTTCTGTTCTTATAAGAAAGAAGCCCTAAATAGTGGCGCGTCCTGGAGGATTCGAACCTCCGACCGCCTGGTTCGTAGCCAGGTACTCTATCCAGCTGAGCTAAGGACGCACGGTTTTTGATATTAATTCTCGACGAACGATTTATCAATATCAGGATTCACATTCTTATAAGAACTAAACCCTAAATAGTGGCGCGCTCTGGAGGATTCGAACCTCCGACCGCCTGGTTCGTAGCCAGGTACTCTATCCAGCTGAGCTAAGAGCGCACGGTTTTAGTATCAACTTAGTCAATACAAGGACTTTCATTCTTAAAAGAAATAAACCCTTAAATAGTGGCGCGTCCTGGAGGATTCGAACCTCCGACCGCCTGGTTCGTAGCCAGGTACTCTATCCAGCTGAGCTAAGGACGCACGGTGTTCATTCATTAAGAATGAAGTTGTGAAATATATCACATTCTTCTTGCTACGAAGAAAAAAAAAGGCCATCGGCCTGTAATGAATGGCGGTGAGGGAGGGATTCGAACCCTCGATGCAGCTACAAACCACATACTCCCTTAGCAGGGGAGCGCCTTCGGCCACTCGGCCACCTCACCTAATTCATTATTCTCAAATCACTTACAAGTAAGAGAAGAGAGAATGGCGCGTCCTGGAGGATTCGAACCTCCGACCGCCTGGTTCGTAGCCAGGTACTCTATCCAGCTGAGCTAAGGACGCACATTTACATTGTCTAAATTGCTAATTTTAGACTCGCAAGAAATGGCGGTGAGGGAGGGATTCGAACCCTCGATGCAGCTACAAACCACATACTCCCTTAGCAGGGGAGCGCCTTCGGCCTCTCGGCCACCTCACCGTCTTGCGGAGGCACATATTACGTTTTACCGAAAATATGTCAAACACTTTATTGAAAAAAATTGGACAAAAACACTCAACCGTTTGCTATTTAATCAAAGCGCTTGCAAATTGAACTTATAAGATTCAAATCGCGCTTTTTCCCTTAAAAATTAAGGTGAAAGATTGGCAATAATAAACAGCCGAAAACAATTATCTAATTTCTCCAGCAGCAAGTGCTACCGCTGATGGCACAATACTACGGGATGCGTATTTTCGCCATAGGGGAAGCGAATAAATCTTGAGTTTTGCCAAACAAAATACAGAGCAACAGTTCTGTTCAACCTTGTCTGTATCTCGCAGCATCACAAAGCATTCACTTCACCACTTTGAGACCGATCCGTTATCCAACCCATCTATGTCCCAATCAGTGTTTCGGTTCCCCAAGATCAAAAAAGGCTAGCAACAATGCTAGCCTCTTCTCTACGCAAAAGTATTAGTAGTTGCCAGATGCAACGTTACCATTACCTTTTTCAGCTTGAATGCGCATGTAGATCTCTTCACGGTGAACAGATACTTCTTTAGGTGCGTTAACACCGATACGTACTTGGTTACCTTTAACGCCTAGTACAGTAACTGTTACTTCATCACCAATCATCAGTGTTTCGCCAACGCGGCGAGTCAAAATTAGCATTCTTTGCTCCTTGAGTAATCTCTAAATTTATCTAGCTACGAGAGCATTATCCAACAAAAGTTATATTTTCGTAAACTATCGATTGAGTTTATTTAACCAAAATGCACTTCTTTTTTAGGATAACCCTGTGTTTCACGCGCTACGATGTATGCATTGTGTAATATGTTAGCAGCCATATCGACTTGCGTTGGTGATATCACCAAAGTTAAAGACTGCTGCTGCAATAAGTGATGCTGTACATCAATTTCGCCTTCAGACAACAATCCATGTGAACTGACCACAATTTCTTGTGTTCGGCTTCCTACCACAGTTAACAAACTAACCTGTTCACTATTACGGATTTTCTCAGCAAAAACTAGTTTTAATTTGGCACTTATGTCTTGTTTAATAATGAGTGCTGCCCGTTCTGTTTCCTCGATCACACTACAGACTTCGATCCCCAACAGTTGGCAATGTGAAATGAAAGACGGTAAATCTTCATTCAAACACTCGATACGCACCATATCTCTTTGGATGGCGATGCCAGCAATATCATTCAAACACTGATTACCCGCGATCAATGTGCCCTCGCCTTGTTCAAAGCTTGAAAGCACTCGCAATGACACGTTGTGCTGCCATGCATACTGAACACAAGGAAGGTGCAATACCTTAGCGCCTCGGCGAGCCATCTCTTCCATAGAAGGAAAGTCTAAAGTATCTAATTTCTGAGATTGTTTTACGACTCTAGGGTCACAAGAGTAAACACCATCTACATCAGTATAGATCTGGCATTCTTTCGCCTGCAAGGCACCTGCAAGCGCGACCGCTGTAGTATCTGAACCACCGCGGCCTAATGTCGTGATATCACCTTTCGCATTGAATCCTTGAAAGCCTGCAACAATAACAATCTGGTTGTCATCTAGCAGAGCTTGAATCGGAGCAGTATCAATACGCTCAATCGCCGCATTATTATGATTAGAATCCGTGTGTATCTTGGCTTGATAGCCAGTCATCGATGTCGCTTCATAACCTAACTTGTGTAACGTCATTGCTAACAAGGCCATGGAAACTTGCTCGCCAGCCGTTAACAACACATCCAGTTCTCTAGCGTTTGGTACGCTATCAACTTGCGTGGCTAAATTAACTAACCGATTTGTTTCACCAGACATAGCAGAAACGACAACCACGATCTGGTTCCCTTCATTTTTCGCTTCAATGATTTTTTCTGCTACATGATGGATTCGTTCAATTGAACCCACCGACGTTCCACCAAATTTCTGCACGATAAGAGGCATTTTCACCCGTCCTCACCTTCCCAAGACCAATGTCTATATATGACAAAAAAACACATACTCCGCGTCAGGGCGAAGCAATAAAAAATTAACCAAGGAGTCTAACGCCACCATTAGACTTCTTGGTTAATCTCAATCAAATCTTGTTTAAACACACTTCCAATAGGCAAAATAAAAGATGCCCAATCAACTGATTGGGCATCTTTGTATCAATTACTTAAGCTTAAAGACGCTCTTCTAGCCAAGTACGCACAGATTTAAGCGCTTCTGGCAGTGCTGCAACGTCTGTACCGCCCGCTTGAGCCATATCTGGACGACCGCCGCCTTTACCGCCAACTTGCTCAGCAACCATCTTGACGAGATCACCCGCTTTTACTTTGCCGATTAGGTCTTTGGTTACACCAGCAATCAAGCCAACTTTACCGTCTGCTACGTTCGCGATCAGGATGATGCCGCTACCTACTTGGTTTTTAGCGTTATCAACCATAGTACGTAGGTTCTTGTTGTCTGCGCCTTCAATTGCAGCAACCAAAACTTTAGTACCAGAGATGTCTTCTACTTTGCCCATGATGTTTGCGCTTTCTGCAGCAGCCATCTTTTCTTTAAGCAGTTGGATTTCTTTCTCTAGCGATTTCGCTTTCTTAGCTGACTCAGCCAGTTTCTCTTCGTAAGCGTTAGCTTGAGCTTCTACTGCATCTAGTGCAGCTTCACCTGTTACCGCTTCAATACGACGAATACCCGCAGCAATACCACCTTCAGAAGTGATCTTGAATAGGCCGATATCACCTGTGTTTGAAGCGTGGATACCACCACAAAGTTCAGTAGAGAAGTCGCCCATAGATAGAACGCGAACTTCATCATCGTACTTCTCGCCAAACAGTGCCATTGCACCTTTTTCTTTCGCTGACTCGATGTCCATGATGTTCGTTTCAATCACATGGTTCTTACGAACTTGTGCGTTAACTAGACGCTCTACTTCTTTAATCTGTGCTGGTGTTACCGCTTCAAGGTTAGAGAAGTCAAAACGTAGGTTGTCTGGCTTAACTAAAGAACCTTTCTGAGCAACGTGCTCACCTAGCACTTCGCGCAATGCAGAGTGAAGTAAGTGAGTGGCAGAGTGGTTTAGTGAGATAGCAGCTCGACGCTCAGCGTCAACCGTTGCTTCTACTTTATCGCCCTTAGCAAATACACCTTCAACTAGCTCACCGTGGTGCGCAAATGCGTTACCTAGCTTCTGAGTGTCTTGTACTTTGAAAAGACCCGACGCTGTTTTTAGTGTACCAGCATCACCACATTGACCGCCTGACTCAGCGTAGAATGGTGTCTCTTCAAGGATGATGATTGCTTTGTCGCCAGCCGATAGTGAAGCAACCTCTTCGCCGTCAACGAATAGCGCAGAGATTTCACCTGCACCTTCAGTTGCTGTGTAACCACAGAACTCAGTGTTGGTGTCTACTTTGATTGTCGCGTTGTAATCCGTGCCGAATTGGCCTGCTTCACGTGCACGCTTACGCTGTGCTTCCATCGCCTTCTCAAAGCCTTCTTCATCGATAGTAAAATCGCGTTCGCGAGCTACATCGTTAGTAAGGTCAGCTGGGAAGCCGTATGTATCGTAAAGTTTGAAAACTGTTTCGCCGTCAAGCTCTTTGCCTTCAAGTGCATCTAGTGCGTCATTAAGAATAACCATGCCGCGCTCTAGCGTACGACCAAAGTTCTCTTCCTCAATGCGAAGTACTTTTTCAACCAGCTCTTGCTGTTTCTTAAGTTCATCTGCCGCAGAGCCCATCACTTCAGCCAGTACGCCCACAAGTTTGTGGAAGAACACGCCTTGTGCGCCAAGCTTGTTACCGTGACGAACTGCACGACGGATGATACGACGTAGAACGTAGCCACGACCTTCGTTTGAAGGCATAACACCGTCAGCAATTAGGAATGAACAAGAACGGATGTGGTCAGCAATAACGCGTAGCGATTGGTTAGATAGATCGTCATGACCAACAACTTCCGCAGTCGCTTTGATTAGCTTTTGGAATACATCAATTTCGTAGTTAGAGTGAACGCCCTGCATGATTGCAGAAATACGCTCAATACCCATACCTGTATCTACAGCAGGCTTAGGTAGCGGTTCCATTGTGCCGTCAGCGTGACGGTTGAACTGCATGAATACGTTGTTCCAGATCTCGATGAAACGGTCACCATCTTCTTCAGGTGTACCAGGACGGCCGCCCCAGATGTGCTCACCGTGATCGTAGAAGATTTCAGTACATGGACCACAAGGACCTGTGTCACCCATCGTCCAGAAGTTATCAGACTCGAACTGTTTACCGCCTTCTTTGTCGCCAATGCGAACGATACGGTCAGCAGGAACACCTACTTTCTTGTTCCAGATATCGAATGCTTCATCATCTGTCTCGTATACCGTTACCAGTAGACGATCTTTTGGCAGTTGAAGAGTTTCAGTCAGGAATTCCCAAGCAAATCCAATCGCTTCTTCTTTGAAGTAGTCGCCAAAGCTGAAGTTGCCTAGCATTTCGAAGAACGTGTGGTGACGAGCCGTGAAACCTACGTTTTCAAGGTCATTGTGTTTACCACCCGCACGTACACAACGCTGAGCCGTAGTTGCTCGAGTGTAGGCACGCTTTTCGGCGCCTAAGAAGCAATCTTTGAATTGGTTCATACCTGCGTTAGTGAATAGCAGGGTTGGATCGTTATGTGGAACTAACGATGAACTGTCTACGATTTGGTGTTCTTTGCTCTCAAAGAACTTAAGGAACGCGTTGCGAACCTCATCAGTGCTCATGTACATGCAGCTCTTCCTGAAAATAGTCGAGTTAGAATTTTGCCGTATTGTAGATCATGGTTAAGGCTTCGACTAGTTTTCTTGTAGAAAAGACACCCTTGGGCAGGATTTTAGTGGGAATTCGATAAAATGAAGAATATTCCACTATATCTTGCCGTGGAAAAGCAGAACTAAATTGACGACCTAGTACCGAAGAAACTCAGTCAACGAGAGAGATTTGACCAAAGACATGCTCGACGGAGCAGATCCAATAAAAAAGCCCCGCATAAAATATGCGAGGCTTTAAATTCTTTCAAAGCGGATGCTTCTTTCAAACATCCACTCTATAAAACGTGAGCTTATAACTCTTCGTTTTCTTCTTCTTTCTCTACGTCTTTCTCTTCAAGAACAGCAGGAGTCAGTAGTAACTCACGAAGTTTAGTATCGATCTCTAGAGCAACTTCTGGGTTTTCACGTAGGTATTTACCAGCGTTAGCTTTACCTTGGCCGATCTTATCGCCTTTGTAGCTGTACCAAGCGCCTGCTTTTTCTACTAGCTTATTCTTAACACCTAAGTCGATAAGCTCACCTTCGCGGTTGAAGCCTTTACCGTAAAGGATTTGAGTCTCAGCTTGTTTGAATGGTGCAGCAATCTTGTTCTTAACGACCTTGATACGAGTTTCGTTACCAACAACTTCATCACCATCTTTAATCGCACCAGTACGGCGAATATCAAGACGAACAGATGCGTAGAACTTAAGTGCGTTACCACCTGTTGTTGTTTCTGGGTTACCGAACATCACACCAATTTTCATACGAATTTGGTTAATGAAGATAGCCATACAGTTAGACTGCTTAAGGTTACCCGTCAGCTTACGCATTGCTTGAGAAAGCATACGAGCCTGAAGACCCATGTGGCTGTCGCCCATTTCGCCTTCGATTTCTGCTTTTGGTGTTAGGGCTGCTACTGAGTCAATAACAAGAACGTCGATTGCACCTGAACGAGCCAGTGCATCACAGATTTCCAGCGCTTGCTCACCAGTATCTGGTTGAGAAACAAGAAGTGCATCGATATCAACACCAAGCTTTTGAGCGTAGATAGGGTCTAGTGCGTGCTCCGCATCAACGAATGCACACGTCTTTCCCACTTTCTGTGCTGCAGCAATAAGCTCAAGCGTTAGCGTTGTTTTACCTGATGATTCTGGACCGTAAACTTCTACGATACGTCCCATCGGTAGGCCACCAGCACCTAGTGCGATATCTAGAGATAGAGAACCTGTAGAAATAGTTTCTACGTCCATTGTGCGGTTATCACCAAGACGCATGATAGAACCTTTACCAAATTGCTTTTCAATCTGACCAAGGGCTGCGGCTAACGCTTTTTGTTTATTCTCGTCCATTTCTATCTCCACATAATCGGTTGTCTCAACAAGCGATCTAGAATCTATTTCTAACCCACATAGGGGTGACTAATTGGCTTTCATTATACTGTTGATTCATACAGTGTCTATACCTGTATGAAAATAATTTGTACAAATGTTACTTACCTTCCATTGATAGGTAATCATAAATAACTTGCAGGGCATGGTGCGTGGCTTGTTGGCGTACTTGTGATCTGTCGCCTGTAAATACATGCGTTTCTACTTTATCCCAGCCATTTAGCGCTTTCCACGCGAAGCATACTGTACCAACAGGCTTATCTTCGGTCGCGCCACCTGGGCCAGCGATGCCACTGATTGATACAGAGATCGTCCCGTTTGAATGTTGCAATGCCCCGCTCGCCATTTCTATTACGACAGGCTCACTCACGGCGCCGAACTCCATTAAGGTTTTAAGCTGTACACCGATCATCTCTTGTTTGGCTTCATTGCTGTACGTAACAAAAGCGCGATCAAACCATCCAGAGCTGCCCGCAATATCGGTGACTGCACTCGCGACACCTCCGCCAGTGCAAGATTCAGCCGTCACTAACACGTGTTTGTGTTTAGCGAGTAAATGTCCAAGCTGCTCACTAAGGTCTTGAGTCATCTGCATCATCTGC
The DNA here is from genome assembly GCF_041474985.1 of Vibrio sp. 10N.222.49.C9. Taxonomy (NCBI): domain Bacteria; kingdom Pseudomonadati; phylum Pseudomonadota; class Gammaproteobacteria; order Vibrionales; family Vibrionaceae; genus Vibrio; species Vibrio sp. 10N.222.49.C9. Next base: position 327,523 of record NZ_JBFRVD010000018.1, read on the forward strand.
TTCCCTTTATTTACTGTCATATCATTTGGATTCGCATCTTTTCGCATCAGCCGCTTTTCGCACGAAACGCTTTCACGTATCCTAAGCCGCAATAGAAATAAACGAAAGAAGTTAACTGTGAAAGCCGATCAAAAACATACTCCCATGATGCAGCAGTATCTAAAACTGAAAGCAGAAAACCCAGAAATTCTGCTGTTCTACCGCATGGGCGATTTCTACGAGCTTTTCTACGATGACGCTAAAAAAGCCTCTCAACTCCTCGATATTTCACTGACTAAGCGTGGCTCATCAAATGGTGAACCGATTCCGATGGCAGGTGTTCCATACCATGCGGTTGAAGGATACCTTGCAAAGTTAGTGCAACTTGGTGAGTCCGTAGCAATTTGTGAACAGATTGGTAATCCAGCACTTTCAAAAGGCCCTGTTGAGCGCGCAGTAGTGCGTATCGTGACACCGGGTACCGTAACCGACGAAGCCTTGCTTTCTGAACGCGTTGATAACCTAATTGCAGCCATTTATCACCACAACGGTAAATTCGGTTATGCGACACTTGATATTACCTCTGGCCGATTCCAACTTTGCGAGCCAGAAACAGAAGAAGCGATGGCCGCTGAGCTACAAAGAACCTCTCCGCGTGAGCTGCTGTTCCCTGAAGATTTCGAACCCGTCGATTTAATGGCAAGCCGTAATGGCAACCGCCGCCGCCCTGTATGGGAATTTGAATTAGACACCGCTAAGCAGCAATTGAATAAGCAGTTTGGTACTCGCGATCTGGTTGGCTTTGGCGTAGAAAGCGCGAAACTGGGTCTATGTGCGGCTGGTTGTTTGATCCAATACGTGAAAGATACCCAACGTACTGCCCTCCCTCATATCCGTTCACTCACGATGGATAAACAAGATCACTCGGTGATCCTTGATGCTGCAACTCGTCGTAATTTGGAGATCACGCAAAATCTTGGGGGTGGTACTGATAACACCCTTGCCGAAGTACTTGATCACACTGCGACAGCAATGGGTAGCCGTATGCTTAAGCGTTGGTTACATCAACCAATGCGCAATATATCTGCACTCGATCAGCGCTTAGATGCAATTGGTGAAATGAAAGATTTGGCTCTATTCACAGAACTACAGCCAACCTTAAAACAGATTGGTGATATCGAACGTATTCTCGCTCGATTAGCACTTCGCTCTGCTCGCCCTCGCGATATGGCGCGTCTTCGCCAAGCAATGGAATATTTACCAGAGCTTGCTGAAACACTGACGCAACTGAAGCACCCATACCTAACTCAACTTGCTCAATATGCTTCTCCTGTGGATGAGGTTTCTGAGCTGCTTGAACGTGCAATCAAAGAGAACCCACCGGTGGTTATCCGTGACGGTGGTGTGATTGCAGAAGGCTACAATGCCGAGTTAGACGAATGGCGCGACCTTGCAGCAGGCGCAACTGAATTTCTTGATAAGCTTGAGCAAGAAGAGCGTGAACGTCATGGCATCGACACGCTAAAAGTTGGCTACAACAACGTACATGGTTTCTTCATTCAAGTAAGCCGTGGGCAAAGCCATCTTGTGCCGCCACACTATGTTCGTCGTCAAACGCTGAAAAATGCTGAGCGTTACATCATTCCTGAGCTAAAAGAGCACGAAGACAAAGTACTTAACTCTAAGTCGAAAGCACTCGCTATCGAGAAACAGCTGTGGGAAGAGTTGTTTGACTTACTACTGCCGTATCTAGAGCGCCTACAAAATATCGCCTCTTCAGTATCTCAGCTTGATGTTCTACAGAACTTGGCTGAGCGTGCAGATACCCTTGATTACTGTCGTCCAACCATGACAGAGTCTGCTGGCGTACAAATTCAGGCCGGTCGTCACCCTGTTGTTGAACAAGTGATGGACGAACCTTTCATTGCTAACCCTATCGACCTGAATGATCAACGTAAGATGCTGATCATCACGGGTCCCAACATGGGTGGTAAATCGACCTACATGCGCCAAACGGCACTCATCGCATTGATGGCTCATATCGGTTGTTATGTTCCTGCAGAAAGCGCAACCATCGGCTCTATCGACCGTATCTTTACGCGTATTGGCGCATCCGATGATTTGGCTTCTGGCCGTTCAACCTTCATGGTTGAGATGACAGAAACCGCAAATATCCTGCACAATGCAACACCAAACAGCCTTGTGCTAATGGATGAAATCGGTCGTGGTACCAGTACTTACGATGGCCTGTCTCTGGCTTGGGCAAGTGCAGAGTGGCTAGCCAATCAAATCAATGCGATGACACTGTTTGCAACGCACTACTTTGAGCTAACTGAACTACCTAACCAACTTCCAACTTTAGCAAACGTACACTTAGATGCGGTTGAACATGGTGATAGCATTGCCTTTATGCACGCAGTTCAAGAAGGTGCTGCAAGTAAATCTTATGGTCTAGCGGTTGCAGGTTTAGCTGGCGTACCGAAAGCAGTGATCAAGAATGCTCGTGCGAAGCTGACTCAGTTAGAAGCGTTAAGTATGGAGTCGCCAACATCAAAGCCAAGTGGTGTTGATATCGCGAACCAACTTAGCCTGATCCCTGAACCGAGTGAGGTGGAGCAAGCACTAGCGAATGTTGATCCTGATGATCTAACACCTCGCCAAGCATTAGAAGAGCTCTACCGCTTGAAGAAACTACTCTAGCTTAAGAAGCACTCTAGTTAAAATAGCCAAGCACTGTGGTTTCTAGCTGAAGTCAAAATTAAACCAGAAGCTAAAACTAAAAAACGCTGACATTAGGTCAGCGTTTTTTTATTTCGATATCGTGGAATATCGTTTAGTCGTTTTCAACGTTGAACAGGTTTTCCATGTTCAGACCTTGCTTGATCAAAATCTCACGTAGACGACGAAGACCTTCAACTTGGATTTGACGAACTCGCTCACGAGTCAGGCTGATTTCACGGCCAACTTCTTCTAGCGTTGACGGTTCATAACCCAGTAGTCCAAATCGACGTGCAAGTACCTCTTTCTGCTTAGGATTCAGTTCATCAAGCCAGAAGATCAGTGAGTTCTTGATATCGCTATCTTGAGTTGAAACCTCAGGATCTGAATTGTTGATGTCTGGAATAATATCCAACAGTGCTTTCTCACCGTCACCACCAATTGGCGTATCTACAGAACTCACTCTTTCGTTTAGACGAAGCATCTTGCTCACATCACCAACCGGCTTATCTAACTTAGAAGCAATTTCTTCTGCCGTTGGTTCATGGTCAAGCTTTTGTGATAGCTCTCTTGCAGTACGTAGGTAGATGTTCAGCTCTTTCACAACATGGATTGGCAAACGGATAGTGCGAGTCTGATTCATTAACGCACGTTCAATGGTTTGACGAATCCACCATGTCGCGTAAGTTGAGAAGCGGAAGCCACGCTCTGGATCAAACTTCTCTACGGCGCGAATCAAACCTAGGTTGCCTTCTTCGATTAGATCGAGAAGTGCAAGGCCGCGGTTGCTATAACGACGTGAAATTTTTACCACTAAACGCAGGTTACTTTCGATCATGCGTTTACGTGCTGCTTCATCACCGCGTAGAGCTCGACGTGCATATAGCACTTCTTCTTCAGCGGTTAGTAGTGGTGAGAAACCAATTTCGCCTAAGTAGAGTTGAGTGGCATCTAAACTTTTAGACGTAACTTCAACTTCTTCTTTCGCTTCGGTTTTCTTAGTGACTGTTCGTTTTGCTTTTCCAAGAGCTTCCGGTTCCGTGGTTGCTTGGTCAAGATCGAACTCTTCTTTGGTTACTGCATTGCTTATACTCATAACGCCTCCCCCTGGCGAAATTAGCATGACATTACAACTTCATATGTCGCTAAATGACTATGTCACTCCATACAATACGTAATTTTTGCATATTGTATTTAAGGTAAATATCGTTTTGGATTAACGGACTTACCTTGGTAACGAATCTCAAAGTGCAGCCTAACACTGCTGGCTCCAGAGCTTCCCATTGTTGCAATCTTCTGCCCTGGTTTCACACTTTGCCCTTCAGATACTAATAGTCGGTCGTTGTGCGCGTATGCACTTAAGTAATTATCATTGTGCTTCACAATCACTAGATTGCCGTAGCCTCGTAGTGCATTACCCGAATAAACAACCGTTCCCCCTGCAGTAGATACTATTGGCTGACCTCGCTGTCCTGCTATGTCTATGCCTTTATTTCCTTGTTCGCCTACAGAGAAACTCTTGATTACTCTCCCTTTAGTTGGCCATAACCATTTGGATACTTTATCACTTGTTGGTTTGGTGGGCGGTGTAACATTCTGTTTACCTTTAGAACCAACATACTCCTTTGATTTGGATTGTTCAACCTTCTTTGGTGGATCTTTTTTCACCACTTTGGTGGTAGTTTGAGCTGGAGCCGGTTTAGAGTTTTTGCTCGGTTGCGATGTGGTTTTAGGTTTACTTGCCGCAGATGACGTTGTCGATGCCGCGACAGGCGCAGCAACTGCTGCTGCCGCTACCGTTGATTTACCATACGCTGGCGCATTGTAGCTAGGACGCCACAACTTAAGCTTCTGCCCGGGGTGGATAGTATAAGGCGCAGACAATTTGTTGTAGCTGACGAGGTCATTGACGTCTTTATTGGTCACATAAGCGATGAAATAAAGCGTATCGCCTTTTTTCACTTCATAGTAACTGCCGCGATAACTACCACGATCAATCGATGAGTATTTCTTGTTAAGGCTTGAAACCGGCGCAGGCGAATTCGCTGCACACCCAACAAGGGCACAGCTAAGCAGTAAAGTACTTCCTTTAAACAACTTCGAACGCATCGACTCTCTATCCACCTACACCATTAGTCTTTTATTAAGCTAGCTCACCAGGAACAAGAGGTACAAATCTCACCATCTCGATAACACTCGATAAAAACTCATCGCCGTGTCGAACGATCTTCAATAGTTGCTGTTCGTCATCACCGACAGGAATCAGTAAACGACCGCCATCTTTCAGCTGTTGCAGAAGCGCTTGAGGAATCGACTCTGCAGCGGCGGTGACAATAATCGCATCAAAAGGGGCTTTTGAAGACCAACCTTGCCAACCATCACCGTGCTTAGTTGAGATATTGTAGAAATCGAGTTGCTTCAACCTACGCTTGGCATCCCATTGTAGCGACTTTATTCTTTCAACCGAATACACATGATCAACAAGTTGAGCCAATACCGCAGTTTGGTAACCAGAACCCGTTCCGATCTCCAAGACACGGCTATCTTGTTGTAATTCAAGTAGCTCTGTCATTTTAGCAACAATGTATGGCTGTGAGATTGTCTGACCCTGACCGATAGGCAGCGCATTATTATCATAGGCTTGGTGATACATCGCCTGTGATAAAAAGCTCTCTCTCGGCAGTTGGTAAATCGCATCAAGAACCTTTTGATCCTGAATACCATTTTCAATCAGGAAAGTAATTAAACGCTCAGCTTGCGGATTACTCACTTACTTCTCCCCTAACCATGTTGCCATCGCACCCAACGACTCATGCGCCGTCAGATCAACCTGCAACGGTGTTACCGACACAAAGCCATGCTCAATCGCGTAAAAATCGGTACCTTCACCGGCATCTTGCTCTTTACCCGGAGGGCCAAGCCAATAGATATCGTGACCACGCGGGTCTTTTTGCTTGATCATATCTTCAGCGTGATGACGAGCACCTAAGCGCGTCACCTGAGTACCAGACAATTGTTCTAAGGCTAAATCAGGAACGTTTACGTTCAACAAGCGGTTGGTCGGGATTGGGTTTGCTAAATGTTGTTCGACAATACGACGAGCAATCGCTGCCGCTGTCTTAAAATGTTTTTTTCCCACCAGAGAAAACGCTACCGATTGAACGCCTAGAAAATGCCCTTCCATTGCTGCAGCCACCGTGCCGGAATAAAGCACGTCATCACCCAGGTTAGCACCGTGATTAATGCCCGTTAATACCAGATCAGGCATGTCATTCTTTAGCAGTTCGTTTAACGCAAAATGCACACAGTCGGTCGGTGTTCCTTGTACCGAATAGGTATTTTCAGTAATCTCTTGAACACGCAGAGGCTGTTCTAAAGTTAATGAATTTGACGCACCCGAGCGATTACGGTCAGGGGCAACAATGATAACGTCAGCAAGATCACGTAGCTCATTTGCCAGCTCATGAATACCTTGAGCGTGCACACCATCATCATTGCTGAGTAAAATCTTCATCTTGTATCCTTTCTTTTGTTCCCATGCTAAGCCAAGTCACTTAAATTCCAATATCAAGTGACTCAGCTCCAAGCAGAATCGTTATTGCTCGTAGGTTCTCTCTACGTGTACTTCTTCAACCAATTCGCGAACGATCGCTGTTGCGAAACAACCCGCATCAAGAGAGAACTTAAGCGTGACATTATCTTCGTTCACTTCCCAAGTTAAGTCTGTTGGTTTCAGTGACGCTTCACGGCGATCATGACGCATACGGTTACCACGAATCAGAGCCATTAGATCCGGTTCAGCATCAAGGTGTTTCTGTTCTAGAGCTTGAGACTCATCAATCGTTGGTAAGGCATTATCGCCAGCCAAAGCAACAGTTATCAAAGCAGAACCGTTCGCAATGTCTTGGTTTACAGCTTCAATGTTGTCTGCTGTTACTGCCAGTTGAGCACCGTCTTTCACCACGATATCGCCAACCAATGCTGATACAAACGCATCTTGCTCAATACGGTCTGAAAGGATCAGGTTGTAAATCCACGAACGAGCAGCAGAAAGGTACAAGCTGCGCTTATTCTGGTTACGAGTACGAACGTTATCGCGGCCCCAACGACGAGCTTCAGATAGGTTGTTACCTTCATTGCCAAAACGCTGAGCACCAAAGTAATTTGGCACACCGACTTGAGCGACTTTTTCCAAACGTTTTACGACATCATCACAGTCTGTTACTTCAGACAAAGTCAGCTCGAATTGGTTGCCAACTAAATCACCCGGACGTAACTTTTTGTTGTGTCGTGCTGTCGCCAAGATCTCAATGCTTGGGTACTGTGCTAAGAACCCTGAAAAGTCAGGCTCACCTTTCGGTAGGTGAACGCTCAACCACTGCTCTGTCACAGCGTGGCGGTCTTTCAAACCCGCCCAGCTCACGTCTTTCGACTTAACACCGCAAGCTTTAGCCAGCTCATTGGCTACGAAGCTCGTGTTTTCACCAGTTTTACGAATACGAACCATTAGGTGCTCGCCTTCACCAGCAAACTCAAAACCCAAGTCTTCATTAACGACAAAGTGTTCGGCTTTTGCTTTTAGTTTTGCTTTCGCAGTTGGTTTACCGTTTAGATAAGCCAATGAAGATAAAATATCTGACATGCTGTTCTTTTCGTGTTGGTGCTTACGCACTTTTAGTAATTAGGACCACCGCTTCACATGCGATGCCCTCTTTGCGACCTGTAAAACCTAAACGCTCAGTGGTCGTCGCTTTTACATTCACATTGCTAATGCTGGTTTCTAGGTCTTGAGCAATAGCTTGGCACATAGAGTCTATATGAGGCGCCATCTTTGGAGCTTGCGCCATGATAGTAATATCGGCATTACCAATCACGTAACCTTGTTCTTTTACTCGACGGTAAACATCTTTCAGTAGCTCACGGCTATCCGCACCTTTCCATTCGTCATCGGTATCAGGGAAATGACGACCAATATCACCCGCAGCAATCGCACCCAATAGAGCGTCACACAACGCATGAAGGGCAACATCACCGTCTGAGTGTGCAATAAGACCTTGTTCATAAGGGACGCTCACGCCACCAATAATTACCGGGCCTTCACCACCAAACTTATGTACATCAAAGCCATGGCCAATACGAATCATCATTATTCCTTATTCTGACTTAAATAGAACTCAGCGAGCGCTAAATCTTCTGGCTGAGTAATCTTAAAATTATCTGAACGCCCAGCGATTAATGCGGGCGATAAACCTTTCCACTCAAAGGCTGAGGCTTCATCAGTAATTGAAGCGCCTTGTTGCAACGCCTCACTTAATGCCTTCCACAGAGGCTTTGCTCTGAACATTTGCGGCGTAAGTGCATGCCATAAATCGGCACGCTCAACGGTATGCTCGATCTGCCCTTGGGCACCGCGCTTCATCGTGTCACGAACTGGAGCCGCTAAAATAGCGCCCACATCATGGCTCATCGCGCCGGAAATTAGCTTGTCGATATCACTTAGCTGAACACACGGCCTTGCCGCATCGTGAACCATTACCCAATCACTAAGCTGCTGCTCAGCGATATAGTTTAGCGCAGAGAGTACAGAGTCCGCTCGCTCGCTTCCGCCTGACACTCTGATCACTTGCGGGTTCAGGTTGAGTGCTAGATCAGGGTAGTATGGGTCATCATCGCTGATCGCAACGACAATTTGAGCGACTTGTGGGTGAGACAGTAATTTCTCAATGGTGTGCTCTAAAATTGTTTTGTCGTGAATCTTGAGATATTGCTTAGGGCGGTCTGCCTTCATTCGGCTACCGACGCCCGCCGCAGGTACAACGGCAATCACGCTTTGAAGTTGAGTCGACATTAATGGGATTCCTCACCAATGATGCGATAAAACGTTTCACCTTCTTTGACCATTCCAAGTTCATGACGTGCGCGTTCTTCTATCGCGTCTAAGCCTTGGCGTAGATCGTCAATTTCAGCAAACATTTCTGCATTTCGAATATGCAGCTTTTCATTTACTTGCTGTTGAACTTGGATTTCGTTGTTCACACCGTAGTAATCAGAGATACCATTTTTACCGAGCCACAGTGTGTGTTGTAGCCAGCCAAACACTATGAGCAGTACTAAAGCAAAAATTCGCATAACACCTTTCGCCGGTTGAAAAAGAAGGAACTAGAATAAGGCACATATATACCATAATGAGCTTATTGGTGCGAGATATGTGGTGTCAGGGAATCAATAAGTCGGGGAGTCATTGTCAGGAAAACAATGAGATTCCCTACTCCTTCCTTCGTCAGTCTAGGGAATGACGAACTTTATATGTGACAAGGAGGAGCTTTAGAGCCTAGAGCTTCTTTCATTCAGTTTTCTACAGACAAAAAAATGCCCCGCATAAGCGAGGCATTCAAAAGTATTAGTGCATAATTCTAACTAGTTGGTGCTGTAGCAAGGCAACAAAGAAGATTCAGCTATGGAGCATAGTTTCCTATGTGACTTAGTGAATCTTCTGCAGTTAACGCAGCTACAGTGCCAAATAGGACGAATTATTGACCTTTAACTTCTTTAAGACCGTTGTAAGGAGCTTTAGAACCTAGAGCTTCTTCGATACGGATAAGTTGGTTGTACTTAGCAACACGGTCAGAACGGCTCATAGAACCAGTTTTGATTTGACCTGCAGCTGTACCTACCGCTAGATCAGCGATAGTTGCATCTTCAGTTTCGCCAGAACGGTGAGAGATTACTGCAGTGTAGCCAGCGTCTTTAGCCATCTTGATAGCAGCTAGAGTCTCTGTTAGAGAACCGATTTGGTTGAACTTGATAAGGATAGAGTTAGCTACGCCTTTCTCGATACCTTCAGCAAGAATCTTAGTGTTTGTAACGAACAGATCGTCACCAACGATTTGAAGCTTGTCGCCTAGAAGTTCAGTTTGGTGCTTGAAGCCATCCCAATCTGACTCGTCAAGACCGTCTTCGATAGAAACGATTGGGAAGTTGTTCGCTAGCTCAGCTAGGTAGTGGTTGAACTCTTCAGAAGTGAAAGTTTTACCTTCGCCCTTCATGTTGTAGATGCCAGCTTCTTTGTCGAAGAACTCAGATGCTGCACAGTCCATAGCAAGAGTAACGTCTTTACCTAGTTCGTAACCAGCAGCTGCAACAGCTTCTGCGATAACTTCTAGAGCTTCAGCGTTAGACTTAAGGTTAGGAGCGAAACCACCTTCATCACCAACTGCAGTGCTGTAGCCTTTAGACTTAAGAACTTTAGCTAGGTTATGGAATACTTCAGCGCCGATACGTAGACCTTCTTTAAGAGTTTTAGCGCCAACTGGTTGGATCATGAACTCTTGGATGTCAACGTTGTTATCTGCGTGCTCACCACCGTTGATGATGTTCATCATTGGTAGAGGCATAGAGAACTGACCAGCAGTACCGTTTAGCTCAGCGATGTGCTCGTATAGAGGCATGCCTTTCGCAGCAGCAGCAGCTTTTGCGTTAGCTAGAGATACAGCTAGGATAGCGTTCGCGCCGAACTTAGACTTGTTATCAGTACCGTCTAGGTCAAGCATGATTTGGTCAACGTCAGCTTGTGCTTTAGCGTCAGTACCAACTAGAGCTTCAGCGATTGGGCCGTTTACAGCTTCAATAGCTTTAAGAACACCTTTACCTAGGAAACGTGATTTGTCGCCGTCACGTAGCTCAAGAGCTTCGCGAGAACCAGTAGATGCGCCAGATGGAGCAGCAGCCATACCTACGAAACCGCCTTCTAGGTGTACTTCAGCTTCTACAGTTGGGTTACCACGTGAATCGATGATTTCACGACCTAGAACTTTAACGATCTTAGACATTGAATGTTTCCTTCTCGTTGAATATATAAATGTCAAATTTAAAGGTAGCAGCACAACTTACGCAGCTACCTGTATTCCTTTTTACTTCTCTAACTCGCCGCGCTGGAACTCACCAGCCGCTTTAACGAAACCTGCAAACAATGGGTGACCATCGCGAGGTGTTGAAGTGAACTCTGGGTGGAATTGAGCAGCAACGAACCATGGGTGGTTCGGGTTCTCAATAACTTCAACCAGTTTCTTGTCCGCAGATAGACCCGATACTTTTAGGCCCGCTTTTTCGATTTGTGGACGAAGATTGTTGTTCACTTCGTAACGGTGACGGTGACGTTCATGGATCGTCGCGCTACCGTATAATTCGTAAGCTTTCGTCCCTTTCGCTAGGTGACAAAGCTGTGAACCAAGACGCATTGTGCCGCCAAGGTCAGATGTTTCTGTACGCTCTTCAACTTTACCTTCGCCATCAGTCCACTCAGTGATAAGACCAACAACTGGGTACTTAGTTTCAGTACAGAATTCAGAAGAGTGTGCCCCTTCCATTTTCGCAACGTTACGAGCGTACTCGATAAGTGCTACTTGCATACCTAGACAGATACCTAAGTACGGTACTTTGTTTTCACGAGCGTATTGAGCAGCAAGAATCTTACCTTCAACACCACGGTCACCAAAGCCACCAGGAACTAGGATTGCATCTAGGCCTTCTAAAACTTCTACGCCACGAGACTCAACGTCTTGTGAATCTACGTATTTAATATTAACGCTTAGGCGATTTTTCAAGCCCGCGTGTTTTAGCGCTTCATTTACTGATTTGTATGCGTCTGGTAGTTCAATGTACTTACCAACCATACCAATCGTCACTTCACCCGTTGGGTTAGCTTCTTCGTAAATTACTTGTTCCCATTCAGACAGGTCTGCTTCTGGAGCTGTGATGCCGAAACGTTTACATACAAGTTCATCAGTACCTTGAGCTTTAATAAGCTGAGGGATCTTGTAGATAGAGTCAACATCGCGCATAGAAATAACTGCATTTTCTTGCACATTACAGAACAGAGCAATTTTCTTACGCTCGTTCGAAGGAATGTTGCGGTCTGAACGACAAACTAGGATGTCTGGCTGAATACCAATAGACAGTAGCTCTTTTACAGAGTGTTGCGTTGGCTTAGTTTTCACTTCGCCCGCAGCTGCTAGGTATGGCACTAGAGTAAGGTGCATGAACATTGCGCGTTCACGGCCTAGTTCTACTGCTAGCTGACGAATCGCTTCCATGAATGGTAGAGATTCGATATCACCAACCGTACCACCAACTTCAACGATCGCAATATCGTGGCCAGCTGCGCCAGAAATTACACGCTCTTTGATAGAGTTAGTGATGTGTGGGATAACCTGAATAGTTGCACCTAGGTAATCACCGCGACGCTCTTTAGCGAGTACGTCTGAGTAAACACGACCTGCAGTGAAGTTGTTACGCTTAGTCATCTTGGTGCGAATGAATCGCTCATAGTGACCAAGGTCAAGGTCTGTTTCAGCGCCATCTTCCGTAACGAACACTTCACCGTGCTGAGTCGGGCTCATAGTGCCTGGATCAACGTTGATGTAAGGGTCAAGCTTCATCATAGTCACTTTAAGACCACGAGCTTCTAAAATAGCCGCAAGAGATGCTGCAGCAATACCTTTACCTAGAGAGGATACAACCCCGCCAGTAACAAAAATGTAATTTGTCGTCATGTTTAACCTGAAATTGGTTGAATGAGGGAAATGGACTACTTCTGGACGGGATGAAAATATACCAGAAGCCCCTTATCGCCACAACGTGAAATCTATCACACTGCTATTTTTTATTTTTTGCTTCAAATCAATTCATGATAAAAGCTTTGGTTATCTTTTCTCCGCCACTTTGACTTCACCCCACATGGAATCAAGCTGTTGTAGTGAAAAATCGGTCAAATTTTTACCTTGCTGACGAACTTTTTGTTCCACCCCTTTAAAGCGACGCGAAAACTTGAGATTGGCTTTATTGAGTGCCGATTCTGGGTTTTTACCTAAATGTCGTACCAAGTTAACGGTCGCGAACAGTAAATCCCCCAGCTCTTCTTCAACCAATTCTTCGTTTGGCGTCACTTGAAGTGCTTCTTCTAGCACCTCGTCCACTTCCTCTAATACCTTATTGGCGACTGGGCCAATTGAGTCCCAATCAAAGCCATATTTCGCGACCTGCTTTTGAATTTTTGTAGCACGCGAAAGTGCAGGTAGAGAGTTTGGTATTGAGTCTAGAATACTTTCTTGAGTTTTGCCTGCTTGTGCTTTTTCTTTGGCTTTTTCCGCTTCCCAATTGGCATTGATTTCTTCATCACTGGCAAACTCAGTATCAGAGAACACATGCGGGTGACGGCGTGTTAGCTTTTCGTTAATGCCATCAACCACATCAGAGAACTCAAACAACCCCTGTTCTTTCGCTAACTGGCTATAGAAGATCACCTGAAACAACAAGTCACCCAACTCTTCTTGTAGGTTCGGCCAATCTTTGTTGTGAATCGCATCCACCACTTCGTACGTCTCTTCGATAGTATGCGGGACAATTGTTTCAAAATTTTGTTTTAAATCCCAAGGACAGCCACCTTCTGGATCGCGCAGCTTAGTCATAATTTGTTCTAGTTGTTCAATCGGGTGGCTCATGGTGCTTTCCTATTATTCTGTTTGATTGTTTTAATCTAATTCTTTTCTTAAAACTAAAAAGGTGAGCAGCCAAAACCACTCACCTTTCTATTTTTCGTCATCTCCAAGAGTGAAGTATGAGCGAGTTGGGGATCTCAAACCGCTTGGCGAGATTCCCTATCACGTTCGTCCCTCACTGTAGGGAATGACATAAATGACACAAAAGGATCATCCAAGTCTCTTAACGCTCATTACATCTTTGATCTGTTCTACTCGACTTGTCACTCGGCTCAGAATTTCAATATTGGTCACTTCCAAATCGAAATCCATTACCGATAGCTGACGCTTGTAGTCGATGCGGCTCTTCATTGTGGTCACGCTGATCTTTTCATTCGAGAACAGTGAGGTGATGTCTTTCAACAAGCCATTACGTTCTAGCGCTTCAACACGCAGCGTTAGGATGTATGAACCGACAAAGCCATTACCCCAAACGGTATCAATGATACGTTCTGGCGCATGCACGCTTAGCTCGCCTAGCTGTTCACAGTCAGCGCGGTGCACTGAGATACCACGACCTTGAGTGATGTAACCTTTAATCACATCACCTGGGATTGGCTGACAGCAACGCGCTAGGTGCGTCATTAGGTTATCAACGCCCTCAACCACTACCGCATCTTTCTTCGGACGACTCTGTTGTGCCGGCTTGTTTTCCGACTCAAGCAGTTTCTCTAGCGCTTTCTTGTCTTCTTCTTCCGCCGTTGGCTTATTCACTAGCGCATTGATGTGATTAACCACTTGGTTAATACGCAAGTCGCCACTACCAATACCTGCATAGAGTTCGTCTGGCGTATTCACGTTAAAGCGTTTTAGTGCGTATTGATCAGCATCTTTTAGGGTTGCGCCTACTTTCGCTAGCTCAACTTCCAGGATATCACGACCCGCTTCTAGGTTTTTCTCACGGCTTTGTGCGCGGAACCAAGCGTTGATTTTCGCTCGAGCTCGACCAGAATGAACAAAACCTGTGGTTGGATTTAACCAGTCACGAGATGGGTTCGGCTCTTTCTGCGTGATGATCTCAACTTGATCGCCCATCGATAGTTTATGAGTGAACGGTACGATACGCCCCGCTACTTTGGCACCGATACAGCGGTGTCCGACCATCGAGTGGATGTGGTAGGCGAAATCCAACGGGGTTGCGCCCATTGGTAAGTCGACCACGTCACCACGTGGAGTAAATGCGTATACACGGTCATCGAAGACTTGGCTACGTACCTCATCCAGCATCTCGCCAGAGTCCGACATCTCTTCTTGCCAGTCGATAAGTTTACGCAACCAAGTGATTTTCTCATCGTAGCCACTACGGCCGCTTGAAGCTCCTTCTTTGTACTTCCAGTGCGCCGCCACACCAAGCTCAGAGTCTTCGTGCATTTGCTTAGTACGGATCTGAATCTCAATGGTCTTGCCTTCAGGGCCAAGTACTACGGTATGAATCGACTGGTAACCATTTGGCTTAGGGTTCGCCACATAGTCATCAAATTCGCTCGGGAGGTGCTTGTATTTAGTGTGTACCACCCCAAGGCCGGCGTAACAGTCTTGCAGCTGGTCAGCGATAATACGTACTGCTCGTACGTCAAAAAGCTCATCGAAGGCTAAGCCTTTCTTCTGCATTTTGCGCCAGATACTGTAGATGTGTTTTGGTCGGCCACTCACTTCAGCATTGATGTTTGAACGCTGCATTTCTGCGGTTAAATCATCAACGAAATCTGTGATGTATTGTTCACGAACGATACGACGCTCAGACAGCTGTTTTGCAATCTGCTTGTAGGTATCTGGTTGTTGGTAGCGGAATGCGTAATCTTCGATTTCCCACTTAAGTTGGCCGATACCTAAACGGTTTGCCAGTGGGGCATAGATGTTAGAACACTCTTTTGCGGCCGCGCGACGCACAGCATCAGGTGCCTTTTTCACCTCAATAAGGTTACAGATTCGCTCCGCTAGCTTGATGACTACGCAACGGAAGTCATCAACCATTGCTAATAGCATGCGACGAACGTTATCGACTTGACCCGAGGCTGCACTGCCTTCAAGGGTCACGTTTAGCTGGCCCAAGGCCGCCATTTCTTCAACGCCGTCAATCAGCTTAACGATTTCTTTGCCGTAGCTTTCTTCGAAGGCTTCGCGTTCAAAAACGCCACTTGATACCACTGGGAAGAGTTGTGCTGCGACTAATGTTGCACGATCCATCGACAGCGTGACCAAGATTTCAATCATCTCGCGTCCACGCCATAGCAAGAGTGATGCTTGCTCGTGATCTTTTAATAGCTCTTCACAGTGACGATAAACTTTGTTCAGTTTATTCGAGGTTTTTGCGTCTTGCTTTAATGACGCAATCCAACTTTCTAGCTCAAACTGTTCGCTTGGGTTTAAATGTGCGCTTCGTACCGCAACCATCGTGCCTTCCTAGTTATTCTGTTTTATACCCAATTCAATATGACTAACTGGTTCCAAGTTAGTTCGACCATATTGATATCAGCGCAGGTGTCCCTGCGCCTTTGTCATTCATTTTTAAGCCTTATTTACGGGCCTTTAAGCCTTGATAAAGAGAGCCATCGATTCTAAATGGCTAGTGTGTGGGAACATATCCAACATACCAAGTTTGGCTAATTGGTAGCCTTGCTTTTCTAAGCTCTCTGAATCTCTAGCTAGAGTAGCAGGATTACACGAAACATAAACCACACGCTTCGCTCCTAACGCTGAAATTTGATCAACAACACCACTCGCTCCAGCACGAGCTGGGTCAAGTAAGATTTTATCAAATTTCTCTTTTGCCCAAGGCTGTGAAGATAAGTCTTCTTCAAGGTTAGCTTGGTAAAATTCCGTATTGCTTAACTGGTTTAACGCTGCATTAGATGCGGCTTGCTGAACCATTTCATCAACGCCTTCTACACCAACCACAAACGCCGATTGTTGCGCGATAGGCAGACTAAAGTTACCGAGACCACAAAACAGGTCTAGCACTCGCTCATCCGCTTGAGGCTCTAGCCACTCAATCGCTTGAGCCACCATCTGCTGATTCACTTTCTGGTTTACTTGGATAAAGTGGTTTGGCTCAAACGGTAACGTCACGCCAGTTTCGCTGTAAGAAGGTGTATCGCCGACTAAGCGAACCAACTTATCGGTTTCAGGCATCGAATACAGCGTAGCGCCTTCTTCTTTTGCTAACGCAATCAGCGCTTGCTCATCTTTTTCAACCAGAGGCTTAAGGTGACGTAGCACCATAACAGGGCCAGTATCGCCCAACACCAATTCAACGTGTCCTAAAGACGTAAGGCTGTTGAAAGTGTTCAGTAAATTTTTCAGTTTTGGCAGCAACACATTAAGGCGAGGATCAAGCACGGCACAGTCGGTGATGTTTTCAATCTGCTTACTCTGCTTCTTACGGAAACCGAATTGAAGCTGTTGTGTCTTCTTATCAACAAATAGGCTGATACGTGCGCGACGTCGATAACCGGTTTCATCACCGACAATAGGTTGTGCAACTTCAGTGTTCGCCGTTTGGTATTGGCTCATCAGGTGCGTCAGAGATTGCGATTTATGCTCAACCTGAGAAGAGTAACCTAGGTGTTGAAGGTGACAGCCACCACACTGATTAAAGTGCTTACAAAACGGCTTTAAACGCTGCTCGCTCGGCTTCAATAACTTGATGAGTTTAGCTCGCGAAAACTTACTTTTGCTCTCAGTAAGTTGAATAACCACCTGCTCACCGGGCAATGCGCCATCAATGAAAACCGGTTTATTCTTTTGATAAGCGATGCCAGCGCCATTGTGATCCATTCGTTCAACCAAAACCGATTGATGCTTGGTCTCGAGTTGAGTTTTCTTTTTTGGTTGGAAAAAACGTGCCATTGCTTGTGCCTAATGTATCTTTTAATAAGTAATTGGTATCCAGGACTCACTATTATGTCTTGGAATCATTGTCGAACGTCACGGCTTTGATTAAGCTTACCGTTCACTTAACCGCCATTGTGTGCGTTATTTTCCCATATCCAGACCTCGATGTAATTAAAGAACATGACCAGATATGGCTTAAGAGCCCGTGTAATTACCTTAACTCTAGCTCCAACCCTGATTATTGGGTTGCTATTGAGTGCATTTTTCTCATTTAACCGCTATCAAGACCTTGAAGGTCAAGTGGTTAACACTGGTACTAGCATCATTGAGCCACTTGCGATTACGAGTGAATCAGGCATGAAGCTCGAAAGTCGAGAGTCTGTTCGTCAGCTTATTAGCTATGCGCATCGAAAGAATTCTAAGCTAGTGCGCAGTATCGCGGTGTTTGATGAGCGTCATGAGTTGTTTGTAACCTCAAACTTCCACCCCGATTTTGAAAGCCTGACCTACCCCAAAGATAAACCGATCCCGCATTTAAGCTCATCGAACCTTCTCGATAATACGCTGATTCTGCGGACACCTATCATCGCCGAAGGCCAGTACATCAATTCAGCCAACGGTCAGTCTCAAGCTAATCAAGCGATCGGCTACATTGCGATTGAATTAGATCTTTCATCACTTCGATTGCAGCAATATCAAGAAGTGTTCTCTGCATTCTTAGTGTTGATTCTCGGGCTTGGTTTATCGGGCGTGTTTGCGTTCCGCTTAATGCACGATGTCACTCAACCGATCACACACATGAAAAACATGGTCGACCGAATTCGTCGAGGTCACCTAGATGTGCGTATCGAAGGTAAGATGCATGGTGAGCTAGACTCGCTGAAAAACGGTATCAATGCGATGGCGGTATCGCTATCAGAGTATCACGTCGAGATGCAGCACAGTATCGACCAGGCCACATCAGATTTGCGTGAAACTCTTGAACAGCTAGAGATTCAAAACGTTGAGTTAGACATCGCGAAGAAACGCGCTCAAGAAGCGGCTCGTGTTAAGTCTGAGTTCTTAGCGAATATGTCTCACGAATTGAGAACGCCGCTGAACGGTGTGATTGGCTTTACTCGTCAAATGCTCAAGACTCACCTATCGAACAGTCAAACCGATTACCTACAAACCATTGAACGCTCGGCAAACAACCTGCTTAGCATCATCAACGATATCTTGGACTTCTCGAAACTTGAAGCCGGTAAATTAGCCCTAGAGAACATCCCATTTGAATTCCAAGCCAGCCTTGAAGAGGTAGTAAACCTTCAAGCAACCAACGCTCATGAGAAAGGCCTAGAACTGACACTGAAGATCGACCCTAAAGTACCGCCAGGTGTGGTGGGCGATCCACTGCGTATTCAGCAGATCCTAACCAACCTTGTTGGTAACTCAATCAAGTTTACCGAACGCGGCAACATTGATATCAGCGTTGAGCTTCGCTCACAAAGTGAAGACAACATCGAGCTGCAATTCATGGTTCGCGATACGGGTATTGGTATTTCTGAGCGTCAACAAGCTCAGCTTTTCCAAGCTTTCAGCCAAGCCGATGCAAGTATCTCTCGTCGTTACGGCGGTACAGGCTTAGGTCTGGTTATCACCCAAAAACTGGTCAGCCAAATGGGCGGAGAGATCAGCCTAACCAGTCGTCTTCACCAAGGCTCTACCTTCTGGTTCACCTTGAGACTATCAACGACTGATATGCCGATGACAGAGCTGATTGAGACGCAGTGTCTGCAAGACAAACAACTGCTGCTTATCGAGCCAAACATGCAAGCGGCATCGATTACTCAGCAAATCCTAACCCAAGAAGGCTTAGTGGTAACGTATCGTTCGGTGATGCCAGATGAGACGACCTCGTATGACTACGTTCTGCTTAACCTAGCCGCCAACCAAGAGTATCAATTTGATACTGTGAGTGGTTGGGCGATCGGTGCGAAGAAGATTGCTCAAAACGTGATTATTGGTACACCAAGTACCGAGCTAGCGTTGGGTGAGCAACTAATGAAAGAGGTCGATGTTCAGTGCATCACCAAGCCTCTTTCTCGTAAGAAGTTGCTGCAAACTCTGGTATCGAATCAGGCACCTACCTTGATTGCACCAGCGATTGAAACGCATTCTGAAGAGAAGTTACCGCTTACTGTGATGGCAGTAGACGACAACCCAGCCAACCTTAAGTTGATTACCGCGCTGCTTAAAGAGCGTGTAGAAACCGTCATCAGTTGTACCAGTGGTCAGCAGGCGATAGACAAAGCGACAGAGACGCCATTTGATATCATCTTCATGGATATTCAAATGCCACAGATGGACGGTGTAACCGCTTGTCAGAACATCAAAAAACTGGCGAACAATGCGAATACACCTGTAATTGCCGTGACCGCACATGCAATGATTGGCGAGCGTGATCGACTGCTTGAAGCGGGCATGGATGACTACCTAACCAAACCGATTGAAGAGCATGTTTTACAGCAGGTTCTGATTCATTGGAGCCCGACCTCTGAGGTTGAGCACATCGAAAAAATAGATCCAGACCACCCAGCGGTCTCCGCTGAAGTCGACAACGGTCCAGTGTCAGAAACTGAAGCCAGCGTACACACAAACATCATCATTGATTGGCAAGCTGCGATGAAACAAGCCGCCAATAAAGAAGACCTCGCACGCGATATGCTGCAAATGCTCGTCGACTTTATTCCAGAGGTGTATGAGGCAGCAGACAAAGCGATAGAAGACAGTGACTATCCAGTTGAAGAGCTGATACACATCATTCACAAGATGCATGGCAGCAGCTCGTACAGCGGCGTACCAAGGCTAAAATCGGTATGTGCGACAATAGAGAAAGAGCTGCGTTCAGGTACTTCTGTTGAAGACATTGAACCTGAGCTTTTCGAGCTTCAGGATGAATTAGATAAGGTTCAAGCAACCGCGATTCACTACTTGAAACAGGCGAAGGCCTAGCGGGTACTTGTTACTCACTAGTATTCTTTAGAGGGTTTACCCGCCAATAAAAAAGCAGAGCTCATGAGCTCTGCTTTTTTCTGTCTAGAGCCAAGAGCACTAGATATAAAGTCGCGATAATCTGTTTACGATTCGAGTAACACCGTTGCCACAGCGTAGTGACGCTCATCCGAGATAGTCAGATGAATCGATGTTGTGCCATTCGCCTCTGCGATTTCACGCGCTTTCTTGTGTAAGCTCAATACTGGCTTACCATGCTCATCGTTTGAAATCTCAAAGTCGTGGAAGGTAACACCCAGCGCAATCCCCGTACCTAACGCCTTAGATGCAGCTTCTTTAGCAGCAAAACGTTTTGCAAGGTAACGGCCTTTTTGCTTCAACTGTTGGAATACTTCAAACTCAGAATCCGTCAAAATACGCTGAGCAAAAGCGTCGCCACTTCGCGACAGCGCCTTCTCGACACGTTCGATTTCTGCGATATCTGTACCTAATCCAACAACTGCCATGTTTCCTCTACTACTTAACTTCTGTCTAATGATTAACTGTACATCGCTTAGTGCCGACGACTTGCCGAACTAAGCGTTGTTACGTGCTGTTTCCATGATTGCTTTCATGTCTGCAACGGCTTTGTTTAAGCCATCAAACACTGCACGTCCCATGATCGAGTGACCGATGTTCAGCTCGTAGATCTCTGGAAGTGCCGCAATCGGTGCTACGTTGTGGTAAGTCAGACCATGACCCGCATTGACTGTGATACCTAAGTCATCTGCATAGCTTGCGCCTGCTGCGATCTTCTTAAGCTCGTCTTGTTGATCTTCTTCTGTCTTAGCATCAGCATAGTGACCCGTGTGCAGTTCAATGAACGGTGCGCCACACGCTTTTGCAGCATCGATTTGCTCACGGTCAGCATCGATAAACAGAGATACCTTGATACCTGCTGCAGACAGTTTTTGTGTCGCCGCTTTGATCTTCTCTAGTTGACCAACTACGTCCAAGCCACCTTCAGTGGTTAGCTCTTCACGTTTTTCAGGAACCAGACAAACAAACTCAGGATTAGTATCGAGTGCAATTTGAACCATCTCGTCCGTTACGGCCATCTCCAAGTTCATGCGAGTTTGAAGTGTTTCAGCCAGAATACGCACATCGCGATCAACGATGTGACGACGGTCTTCACGCAGGTGAATAGTAATGCCATCTGCACCAGCACGTTCAGCGATTTCAGCTGCGTGTACTGGATCTGGGTATTTAGTACCACGTGCATTACGTAGTGTTGCAATATGGTCGATATTAACGCCTAAAAGGATTGAGCTCATTTTCCAATACTCCGTGCTCTGGAGAGGGCTATTGTTGGCATAAATAGCTCTCTACTTTTTAATGGTTTGCCGCCAAGATACGGCTTTAAGGCTATGCGTGTAAAGCGTTTTGCCGCTTTTAACTGCTCTTTAGTGATAAACCTACGTTCGCTGATTGCAATAAGTTCATCGCCCATAAAAGTCAGGTTATCTCGACGTACTGAAGCGATGAAACCTTTCTGCTCTCGATAGCGATAAGTCATGCTCGGATCAATCGCTTCGCCAGTGCCCGCGCAGTGTAAAAAGTCGACGCCGTAACCCATAGCAGATAATAGAGCCAGCTCAAAGCGACGCAGTGCTGGCTCAGGATTATCATTATGCGCCAGCTCTGTTAAAGCATGAAGATAGTCGTGAAAAAGTGCAGGCATCGGTACTTCCGCCATCAATACCCGACCGATAAGCTCGTTCACGTACATGCCTGAATACAGATTAATACCGGCGAGAGGGAGCCCCAAGCTGATGGGTTCAGCTTGGCGTAAGGTTTTCATCGAACCATTACCAGACCACTTAAGCAATAGCGGCGTAAAAGGTTGTAATGCACCTTTCAAATTGGAACGCTTGCTGCGAGCGCCTTTAGACATCAACGTCACCCGACCGAACTCTTCGCTGAAGACGTCCAAGATCAGGCTCGACTCACTGTATGGTCGACGGTGCAACACAAAGCATCGCTGTAACCCTTCGCTCAATCACTTACCCTTATTACAGATACAAAAAGAGAGAGTTCGCACTCTCTCTTGGATTTATCTTCAGTTCAACTTTCTTAATCTCAGAAAGTGACGTTCAATATATTATAGATCGTCGATGTAGCCTAACGAGCGAAGTGCACGCTCATCATCAGCCCAGCCAGATTTAACCTTGACCCAAGTCTCTAGGTAAACCTTACGGCCGAATAGCTCTTCCATATCGATACGCGCTTCACGACCAATCGTTTTGATCTTCTCGCCCGCTTTACCAATCACCATTTTCTTCTGGCCTGTACGCTCAACAAGAATCAGTGCATTGATGTGGAAGCCATCGTTATCTGGGTTGTAATCGAAACGTTCGATTTCAACCGTTACCGAGTAAGGTAGCTCGTCACCCGTAAAGCGCATCAGCTTTTCACGGATAATTTCAGAGGCCATAAAACGTTGCGAGCGATCAGTCACGTATTCTTCAGGGAAGTGGTGTGTCGCTTTAGGTAAATGTTCACGTACGTGCTTACGCAGTACATCAATATTTTTACCTTGCTTCGCTGAGATTGGCACTACATCAATGAAGTCCATCTTCTTAGAGACTTCCATCATGTGCTGCATCACGTTAGTACGGTCTTGAACGTTATCTACTTTGTTGATGCAAAGTACAACTGGGAAGTCAGTCTTCTTCAGTTTGTTCAGAACCATCTCATCGTCGTCAGTCCAGTGAGTACCATCGACAAGGAAGAATACTAGGTTTACATCACTCAATGAGCTGTTCGCCGCACGGTTCATCAAGCGGTTGATGGCACGCTTTTCTTCAATATGAAGTCCAGGAGTATCAACAAAGATCGCTTGGTAATCACCCTCAGTTTCAACGCCCATAATACGGTGACGTGTCGTCTGTGGTTTACGTGATGTAATAGAAATCTTCTGACCCAGAATATGGTTCAGAAGCGTCGACTTACCTACATTTGGGCGACCGACAATAGCGATGAAGCCACAGTGTTGGTTTTCCGGTAGGCCTGTTTTTTTGCTATCAGATGAAAAGAATGCATCGATATCGAAATCTTGGTTGTTATCAGACATTGCTTAGTTGCTCTAATGCTGTTTCAGCAGCCGCTTGTTCTGCCTTGCGGCGGCTAGTGCCTTTACCGATAACAGGTTTATCCACACCTGCCACTTCACACTCAACCGTAAACTCTTGGTTGTGTGCTTCACCTTTAATATTAGTCACTGTGTAGACAGGTAGAGGATTTCTTCGACCTTGCAAAAACTCTTGTAGGCGAGTTTTCGGATCTTTTTGAGATACTCCAGGCTGAATAGCATCTAGGCGAGATTGGTACCAGCTTAAAATAATGCCGCGAACCGTCTCGGTATCACTATCTAAATAGACAGCGCCGATGACCGCTTCAACCGCATCCGCTAGAATAGAATCACGACGGAAACCGCCACTCTTCAACTCACCTGGACCTAATTTTAAGTAATCTCCTAGTTCGAATTCACGACCTAGTTCTGCCAATGTATGACCACGTACTAATGTTGCGCGCATGCGGCTCATATCACCTTCGTTTACCTTAGGAAAACGGTGGTAAAGATCATCAGCGATAACAAAACTTAAAATTGAATCGCCCAGAAACTCAAGACGTTCGTTATGTTTACCTGCGGCGCTGCGGTGAGTCAGCGCCAAGTGGATAAGATCGGCATCATTAAACTGATAGCCAATCTTTCTCTCTAGTTTATCAATTGGAGAATTCATGCTCTCTCGATGTGTTATGTGATCGATTAATGAATCCCACCGATGCGATTAAAACGCACACCAGTAGGAATCCATGTTGGAAGTACACTGTCTGAACCGCGTTCGAATTCGAAGCTGATCCAAATAGCAACGGCCTTACCAACAAGGTTTGCTTCAGGGACAAAGCCCCAGTAACGGCTATCGGCACTGTTGTCACGGTTATCACCCATCACAAAGTACTGGCCTTCTGGAACGACCCATTCGTTAACACCATTGCGAGGCTGATATGCTTGCACACGATCGCGGCGCAATGGGTTAACTAAAATCTGGTGTTCTACGTCTCCAAGCTGTTCGTTCAGCTGAATCAGAGGCACACCATCTTGAATAAATTGGCTCTCTTCAACATTACTTAGTTTCACTGGTTCACAGCTACTTGTACCCTTCGCCTGAATGCAGATCTCTTTACGACTGCTGTAGCGAATGGTGTCACCTGGCATACCAACAACACGCTTGATGTAGTCGATGTTAGGCTGAGGTGGGTACTTAAATACGATTGAATCACCACGCTCTGGCTTGCCCGTTTCTACCAGTTGAGTGCGCCATACTGGGTCTTTTAGACCGTACGCGTACTTCTCTACCAAGATGAAATCACCAACCAAAAGGGTTGGCATCATCGAGCCAGAAGGGATTTGAAACGGTTCATAGATGAATGAACGCAAGATCAAAACAAATGCAATTACCGGGAAAATGGACACACTGTTCTCAACCCACCAAGGTTGAGCCGTAACTTTTGCGCTGGTTTCAGCGTCTAGGCCATTCGATTGTGCTTCAACGTCAGCAAGCTTTTGCTGGCGCTTCTTCGCCCACACAAACTTTTCCAACGCCCATACAATGCCGGTCACTAGAGTTACGATCACTAAGATAAGCGAAAATGTATTAGCCATTGATATCCCTTAAATTTCATTTCTTTAAAAATAACGAAAGTGAAAGAGTATAACCCTTTCACTCTGCTTAATATTTCTAATCTGTATCAATCATGCTGACTAAATGCTGGGGAGATTACGCAGGAAAAATCGTTTAGTTCGAGGCGCAAAGTGCAGTGACTAGTGGGCCTAATTGCAATCTTTGCAACAAAGAAATAAACGATTTTAACCAGTAATGTTCAGCAGATAGTTAGTGCGATTGATACCTAGTCTTTGCCAACATGAAGGATTGCAAGGAAAGCTTCTTGAGGCAGTTCAACGTTACCGATCTGCTTCATACGCTTCTTACCTTCTTTTTGTTTCTTAAGAAGTTTCTTCTTACGACTGATATCACCACCGTAACATTTTGCGATTACGTTCTTACGCAGTTGTTTCACTGTAGAACGAGCAATGATGTGGTTACCAATCGCTGCTTGAATCGCGATATCGAACATCTGACGAGGGATGAATTCTTTCATCTTCTCTACCAGTAGACGACCACGAGACTGAGCAATATCTTTGTGCGTAATGATAGCTAGTGCATCAACTGTTTCGCCATTCAGCAGTACGTCTACACGTACCATGTTTGATGGCTCGTAACGTTGGAAGTTGTAATCCAATGATGCATAGCCGCGAGACGTTGACTTCAGACGGTCGAAGAAGTCTAGAACTACTTCTGCCATAGGAAGATCGTACGTCACAGCAACTTGGTTACCGTGGTAGACCATGTCTACTTGTACGCCACGCTTCTCAACACACAGTGTGATTACGTTACCTAGGTAATCCGAAGGTACCAGAATATTACAGCGTGCAATTGGCTCACGAATTTCTTCTAGGTCATTAACCGCTGGCAGTTTAGCCGGGCTATCAACGTAAAGAACCGTTTTATCTGTTTTTACAACTTCATACACTACTGTTGGAGCAGTTGTGATTAGGTCTAGGTCGTATTCACGCTCTAGACGCTCTTGGATGATCTCCATGTGAAGCATTCCTAAGAAGCCACAACGGAAACCAAAACCAAGTGCTGCTGAACTTTCTGGTTCAAAGAACAGTGATGCATCGTTCAGGCTTAATTTGCCTAACGCGTCACGGAAGTTTTCGTAGTCATCAGATGATACAGGGAATAGACCAGCGTATACCTGAGGCTTCACTTTTTGGAAACCAGGTAGACGTTCAGTGCTGCCGCCTTTTGCAAGCGTCAACGTATCACCAACTGGTGCACCTAGGATGTCTTTAATACCACAAACAACCCAACCTACTTCGCCAGTATTTAGCTCTGTAGTATCGATTTGCTTAGGCGTGAAGATACCTAGACGGTCAACACCCCATACTTGGTCTGTCGACATTACTTTGATCTTATCGTTCTTCTTCAGCTTACCGTTTTTGATACGAACCAAAGAAACTACGCCAAGGTAGTTATCGAACCAAGAGTCAATGATCAACGCTTGTAGAGGCGCTTCAGGATCACCTTCCGGTGGCGGGATTGCCGTCACGATGTTTTCTAGAACATCATCAACACCCAAACCTGTTTTCGCAGAACAGCGAGTCGCTTCCATCGCATCGATGCCAACGATCTCTTCGATTTCTTCAGCAACACGTTCTGGTTCAGCAGCTGGTAGGTCAATCTTGTTCAAGATTGGCACTACTTCCAGTTCCATTTCGATTGCTGTGTAACAGTTTGCTAGAGTTTGTGCTTCAACACCTTGGCCAGCATCCACTACAAGTAGTGCGCCTTCACAAGCCGCTAGAGAACGAGATACTTCGTAAGAGAAGTCTACGTGTCCAGGAGTGTCGATAAAGTTAAGTTGGTAAGTTTTACCATCTTTAGCTTTGTAATCTAAAGTCACACTCTGCGCTTTAATTGTAATACCACGCTCGCGTTCTATATCCATAGAATCGAGGACTTGAGCTGCCATCTCACGTTCACTTAATCCTCCACAAACTTGGATTAAGCGGTCAGAAAGGGTCGACTTACCGTGGTCGATGTGGGCGATAATCGAAAAATTACGAATGTGCTTCATAGGCTTGGTGTGACTAAACTCTTTGAATAGGGATAATAAGAAAGCCGCGACGCGTCCAATCTACAGTCAGCATTGGTGGCGGCATTTCAATCAAGTTGGCAGATTCTACCCAATTTAAGGGCAAGAAGCATCATAAATTAGACGAGAGACTCACCTAGGATTCGAATCAAGACGACTTCTTGCTTGGATTTGTCTTCCATGGGTTTGGCTAACCGCTTCGCTAAGGCAATCCCACCAGCAGTAAACAGTGCTGCACTTAAGATAACAATGCCCTCGCCCCCCTGGAGTAAGGGTTGTAACAAGAGTTGCCCAAAACCAGCACCAATCATCAACATGAAAAGTGGGATGAGATAAACAATCGCCGCCGACTGAAGTAGGCTTTTTTCTGGAAAGCCAATTTCTACGATTTGTCCAGCTTTGACTAAGCTTTTGGTTTTAAGCTGCCAAAACAAAGATTTATTGCCAACAGCCTTGGTCACAATACCCGTACCGCAGTTTTTTTGAGAAGAACAGCTGCTACAACTGGTTTGTTGTTCGCAGCTCAATTGAACAAAGTATTGCTTACCTTTTTGTTCAACCGAGCTAACGGTCGCCAGCGCGGTCATCATTGCGCTTGTACCGATTTATTAAATGTAACTGACTGAGCAATACGTTTTGCAGTTGCCGGCGGAATGTCACCAACCACAGAGATCTCTTTATCGCCAATCACTAAGCTGTGCAAGGTTCTACGCCCTTGACGCACCAGCTGCCCTTTCAATGAATGCTCATCTTTTTCCGCGATATAAACCGAAAAGTTAAACAGTCCATCACTGAAAAGCTGACTTTCAACCATTTTATCGGTCGCAGCCATTTGATAGCGGCTAAGCTCTTTTGATTTAAACCCTTCAGGAATCCACGACGCTTGCCAGTTAGTTTCACTCACTAAGCCTTCCGGTAATGATAAAACTTTCGGCAATTGAGCTTGGCTCAAGCCACCCATAGCCTCAGCAATCTTATCGTTCACCACGTAAGAGATAGTGCGGTACTGTTCAAGCACTTCGCCATCACGATCCAAAAGGTCGGCACGCAAAGGAAGATTCGTTTTTTCGTCTACCCAAACCACGTAAGAGTAGCGAAGGCCATCTTTCGGCACGACACGCAGCACTTGAGTGGTGCTACCTGCTTCACGAGAGCGACCAACTTTCACAAAGTCGTAGTACTGATTCAGAGATTCGATATCTCGATTAATCATCGGAATAACAGGCGCAACCATGCTGCCTGACTGAATCGTAAATGGCTCTGTACCCGGCTCGATGTAGCTAACTTCGTTGCCACGTCGAATGACTTCACGAACAGGGCCGCTTAGATAAACAAGGTGTGCAAGTTGTTGGTCGTCGTTAACCGCATGGCGATAAACAAGAGGCTCAATACTGCTCTTCTTTATCAAAATGTAGGAGAGTTCGTAATTTAGATGCTGACTGGCCTCGTTCATTTGATGCAACAAGGCCTTTGCAGTGGTTTCCTCTGCAAAGGCTGTTGGAGACATCAAGCTGAACAGTGTCAGTGCACTGACCAGGATTTTCTTCATTCAATGTCCGATTCTAGATGTGCATCTTGCATTGGCGATGCATCACTGTTTAATCTTAGCTGCAGCTCATAATCTTCTAACAATGCATGAACGCGTTTGCGCTGCTCTTGCAAGTTAGCTTCAGATGCTGGTTTCTCAACAGAGTCACGCGTTAAACTTACTGGTTCCGCAGAACCGGCAAATGGAATCGTCTGGAGTACAGGCAACTGCTCTGGTGCTGCAGGGTCGCTACCACCATATTGTTGAACACCTAATACAACGGCTAATGAAACACACGCTGCCACGGCAACTTGTCCAAACTGTTGTAACCACGCCGGAAGCTGACGCTTCGCTTGCTGAGGTTTAGGTTGCTCTTCAATTGGAGCAACAGTAGGTTCAACATTCACTTGGTGCAGGTTCGACATTGAACCATGTGCAGGCTCGTTCTCAAGCGCTGCCGCTACACTATTAGCAATGTTCCACTCTGGAGTTTCTGGCGAATCCCCACGCATAACATCACCAATTAAATGGTAACTCTGCCAAGTATCCATGCTTTCTTGATCAGATTCTAGATCTACAATGAGAGCTTTATCGATCGTTTCACCATCCATTAGTGCCGAAAGCTTTTCTTTATCAGCCATTATTTTCACCATAATTATTACAAGTTCTAGCGTTGCAAAAGAGGTTTGATTTTCTTTTCCACCGCTTCACGAGCTCGGAAAATACGCGAACGTACGGTTCCTACAGGGCAATCCATTACTTCTGCAATCTCTTCGTAGCTCAAACCTTCGAGCTCTCGCAACGTCATTGCAGTTTTTAAGTCTTCTGGTAGCGCTTCAATCGCTCCAAAAACAACTTGTTTCAATTCTTTAGACAGCGTTAAGTTCTCAGGGTTCGATATTTCTTTTAACGCGCTGCCTGTTTCGTAATATTCTGCATCTTCTGCATCTACATCGGTTGCTGGCGGCCTACGGCTTTGGGCAACGATATGATTTTTAGCGGTGTTCACGGCAATTCGGTATAACCATGTATAGAAGGCACTCTCGCCACGAAAGTTAGGTATCGCGCGGTAAGCTTTAATAAAAGCTTCTTGTGCTACATCAGGTACATCACCGGAATTATTCACGTATCGAGAGATAAGATTACAAACTTTGTTTTGATACTTAACCACTAGTAAGTTAAATGCCTGCTTATCTCCACTCTGAACTCGC
Source organism: Vibrio sp. 10N.222.49.C9 (assembly GCF_041474985.1). NCBI lineage: Bacteria > Pseudomonadati > Pseudomonadota > Gammaproteobacteria > Vibrionales > Vibrionaceae > Vibrio > Vibrio sp. 10N.222.49.C9. The sequence continues at coordinate 357,084 of NZ_JBFRVD010000018.1, forward strand.
TCAATCAACACTTGATCGGTTAGCTGCTCGTTCATTCGAGCGGGTACTCCTATTGTTATAACCCTCACCTTCACAGATATGGGTACTAATTATGCGAAATGTAGTATTGACACCACCGTCTACAAGAGCACTATTGTGACTAAGCCAAATACCGAAAGTTCCAACTTTCTTAAAATTATTTGCCATTATTGTTTCACAATGTGATGTAATAAAAATAGCTATCCCTATCAATTTGGGGAAACTTGAGCAAAAGCAATGGTATTGAGCAATTAAATATTTCTAGATAGCTGTCTATATATTGATTTTGCATAGCGTTTAAGGATGACTCTGGAGAGATTATAACAGTCTTAGCCAAACTCCTAAAACAAGACAAAGTCAATTGAGAGTGGACAACTCGACTATAGCCCGGGATTTAATAAGTTTTATGAACGCAAACCGTGAACATCAGTGTGATGTATTAGTGGTAGGAAGTGGTGCGGCAGGCTTGTCATTAGCCTTACGCGTAGCAGAACATGCAAAAGTAATTGTATTAAGCAAAGGACCACGCAGCGAAGGATCGACGTATTACGCACAAGGTGGTATCGCCGCGGTGTTCGATGAGTCGGACAGTATTGAGTCTCATGTAGAGGATACTCAAATCGCTGGGGCTGGGTTATGCGAAGAAGATACAGTTCAATTCATTGCTGAAAATGCGAAAGAGTGTGTGCAATGGCTGATTGATGGTGGTGTTCCATTTGATAAAGATGAGAACAGCACAGAAGGCCAACCAAAATATCACCTCACTCGTGAGGGTGGCCACAGTCACCGCAGAATTCTGCACGCTGCCGATGCAACTGGCATGGCGATGCAAACCTCACTACAAGATAACGTCAACAACCACCCAAATATCGAGATCTTCGAGCGCCACAATGCGCTGGATTTGATCACGGAAGATAAGATTGGTGGTTCAAAAGACAAGGTGATCGGTGCCTACATTTGGAACCGTAACCAAGAACATGTTGAAACCGTGCGCGCTAAGTTTGTTGTATTAGCAACAGGCGGCGCTTCAAAGGTTTACCAATACACCTCTAACCCAGATGTTTCTTCAGGTGATGGTATTGCTATCGCTTGGCGTGCGGGTTGTCGTGTGGCAAACCTTGAGTTCAACCAGTTCCACCCAACTTGTTTATTCCACCCAGAAGCGCGTAACTTCCTACTAACGGAAGCACTGCGTGGTGAAGGTGCTTACTTGCGTCGTCCAGATGGTTCTCGCTTTATGAAGGACTTCGATGAGCGCGGTGAACTGGCGCCACGTGATGTGGTTGCTCGTGCAATTGACTTCGAAATGAAGCGCTTAGGTGCCGACTGTATGTATGTTGATATCAGCCACAAGCCTGAAGAATTCATCACAGCGCACTTCCCGATGATCCATACTCGCTTGATGGACTTGGGCATCGACATGACCAAAGAGCCGATCCCTATCGTACCAGCCGCTCACTACACGTGTGGTGGTGTCATGGTGAATAAGCAGGGTCAAACCGACCTAACGAACTTGTATGCGATTGGCGAAGTGAGCTACACCGGCTTACACGGTGCAAACCGAATGGCTTCTAACTCACTGCTTGAGTGTGTGGTTTACGCATGGGCAGCAGCAAAAGATATCGTTGAGAACATCGACCAATCTCAACTGTGCGCTGAACTGCCAGCATGGGATGAAAGCCAGGTCACCAACAGTGATGAAGAAGTTATCATTCAACACAACTGGCACGAACTGCGCCTATTCATGTGGGATTACATGGGCATTGTTCGAACGGATAAACGACTAGAGCGAGCATTGCGTCGCATTCAGATGCTGCAACAAGAAACTCATGAGTACTACAGCTACTTCAAGGTTTCGAATAACCTATTAGAACTGCGTAACTTGCTACAAGTGGCAGAGCTAATGGTTCGTTGTGCAATGCAACGTAAAGAGAGCCGCGGCCTCCACTACACGTTGGATTACCCTGAACTTGCAGAAGACAGTGGCCCAACGATTCTGACGCCAGAGAAACGCCAATCATAATAATTGGTTAAACGTGCTTAGCGAATTAGCCGTCAGCGGAAAATGATTAAACGAAAGGGAGCCGAGTGCTCCCTTTTCTTTTGTCTAACGCTTTCTTTTATCTAATACTTTCTTTCATCGAATAGTTTGGCTTCTCTAGCGCACTCGTTGTAAGTTCGCCAGAAAATGACGATATTCGCGCTCGCAACAGCTGTCTCGCCAAAGCAGTACCGAGTGCCCACATTCAAACTGTAATTTAACGAAGAACTGCGCCCAGATCTTATCAACGGACTTGAGTCGGTAAGTTCGGTCATTGAGTCGAATATCACCATCCTCTTTATAATCAAAACGGCCATGGGCACTATTCAAAATCAGATGATTAGTTTGAAGCAGATGAATCAGCAGTGCCAAGCAATAAAGGCTGACAACAAGTGGAATAGAAGACAGGACGATGAAAAACAAAAGGCACCCGAAAACAGTGCCCTTTGCGAATAATGCGGAATATGAAGGGTTAAGCTGGAGCTTAACGAACCTTGCTGAGGTTGTGTGCGACAATTTTATCAACCATTGATGCATGGCCTAGGTTTTCACTGCGTCCGTGTCCCATCACCCAAGTAAACAAATCTGGGTCATCACACTCTAATAGAGAAACAAACTCGCGCTGTTCCTGCTCTTGCAATGAATCAAAACACTCTTCGAAAAATGGCATGATGACTACATCAAGTTCTAACATGCCGCGACGGCAACCCCATTTAATTCGTGCTTTCTGCTCTGCAGTGTACATTGGCTATCCTCACCTATAATTTTTCTTTCTCGGAGTGTAACAAGTCATACGCCCTGTAACTACTATGTGAGTCACAGTCCCTATCTAAGCTCACAAAAAAACCTAGGCTGACAAAGAAACAGAACCGGATTAACATAGAGCCAAATAAAATTCTTAGGAAAGATAAAATGGATTGGAAAAACACATTTCAGCCACTCGCTCATACGCAAAATGAATCGCTTCCAGAACTGATGATGACACACGTGTCAGACTGGAGCGCAATCACCATGATAGGCGATGACAAAAAGTCGTACCTACAGGGTCAAGTAACGTGCGATGTCGTCACTCTTCCTAATGATGAATCCACGTTAGGCGCGCACTGTGATGCAAAAGGAAAGGTATGGAGCATCTTCCGCCTGTTCCATCACAATGGCGGTTACGCACTCATGCAGCCTAAATCTGCGATTGAAGTAGAGCTGGTCGAAATCAAAAAATACGCCGTGTTCTCTAAGGTTGATATCGAGCAAACGACAGATGTTGTTATCGGTGTGATGGGCGCGTCTGCGGATCAATATATTGATTCAATTTCAGAAGGCCAAGGTAACGTGCGTGCTATCTCTGGTGGCACAGCGGTTAAAGTCTCAGACAATCGCTGGGCTCTACTTGTGACAGAAGAAGCCGCTGAAGCCTTGGTATCAAACAGCGCTGCGGAGAAAGTATCAGAAACACTTTGGCAATATCATGAAATTCTTGATGCTCAGCCTAACCTATCGAAAGCAGAGCAAAACGAGCACATCCCTCAAGCGCTTAACCTGCAAGCGATTGGCGGTATCAGCTTTTCAAAAGGCTGTTACACAGGTCAAGAAACGGTTGCTCGTGCTAAGTACCGTGGCATGAACAAGCGTGAGATGCGCATTGTGTCGGGCACAACTGCGGACGTGCTGTCGTTAGAAAACCCTATTGAACTGGAACGTAGTGTGGGTGAGAACTGGCGTGGCGCAGGCCGACTATTAAACGTCTATCAATTTGCTGATAACCGAGCGATTGGTTTGATGGTACTGCCAAACAACCTTGATGACGATGTTCAGCTGCGACTGACCGCGCAGCCTGATCAAACATGGAATATCCTGCCACTGCCGTACAGCCTTGACGACGAGTAACCACGTGGAAACGCAGATTACACAATGGCTGGATCAACAGCAGGTGAATTATCGCCTGCTGATGCAAAGCAAGCCAACCACCAGCATTGAAGAAACTGCACAAGAGCGAGGCATCGACGCCTCTCAAATGGTGAAGTGCATCCTGCTCAAGGATATGGGCAACCAGTATGCGTTAGCCTGTACTGCTGGCGATCGCTCTGTCGACCCCAAGAAAGTACGCTCGGTACTGAATTGCCGTCGAATGACCTGCGTGTCGCTCGCTGATGTTGAAGCGATCACCGGTTTTAAAGTGGGTTGTGTTGGTCCGCTCGCTCTCAAGAGACACATGCCGATCATTTTTGATCCTTCCATTCAAAACAACTCGACCGTAACCATTAGCTCCGGCGACCGAATGGCTGGCGTTGCGCTGGATCTCAATGATCTTATGGCGCTATGTGCACCGACCGTCGCGGACATCAGTCGATGATCGTTTAGATCATGCTTCGCAAACTTCATTTGAATATTTCATTGAGTACATTTTTAGTGTGAACCTCGTCATAAGAAGAACACACCATTAATAAATGGTTACTCAAAATAAAAGCATAAGTAGTCACAAAGTTAAATTTGCGTTATTGTAAATTTACTGACTAGCTATTAAGCAAATCAGTGCAAGTGAATCCACTGAGTAACATCAGTATCCACTTTTGTGTAATGCATCTGTGACTATTCGCCCGTTTTAGACGGGCTTTTTTTTGTCCGAAATTTACAATTTGATTACACAAACAAAAAAATCCCGCCTATTCTTATACTTGTAACATTATCACTGCTTAATACTGAACAGAAAAGTTCACGGTAGTTCACTACTCAGTATTATTTTGGGGAGGAGCTCACGTAAAAATAGATATTTACTGAAGAAAGTGCTTAGAACAGCACAAATATCTAATTAACGTCAACGCTACTGCATATAACTCCATGCTTATCACAATTATTATCTCGGAGTTTTTCTATAATATGCAGGCTAGGTAAATATAAGGATAATTAAGAATGAGACTGTTTAAGCGCTATACACCGAGTATGATTGCTAAACATGTAAGTCGACTTTTCAAAGGACGAATCTACATTTACGGCGTAGGAAAATTTGAGTTTGATAACGGTAAGCTAGTGCTACCAGACCGAGCAGAAAAACGTCACTTTCAAACAGTGAAAGAAATAAATAGTGAAATCATGAAACTGCGCTGCGCGTACGCATGACCTGATTATCTACAGAATTAAAAACAAAAAGGGTTGGCATTATGCCAACCCTTTTTTCGTATCAATGATGATTCGATATACCACCAGAACACTATGTCATTATCGATGAGTCACTGGACGCTTAGCTAAGTCAGGAAGATTGCCAAACAAACCCAGTGCGCGCTTCATGATCTCATCTTTCGCACCCGGTAATTGGCCCGCAAGCTTCATACCAATGCCACGAATCAGCTTCTTAGCTGGGTTATCGCCTTCAAACAGATCTTTAAAGCCCTGCATTGAAGCAATCATTTTCGCCGCCTCTGCTTTTCTCCAGCGCTCGTAGCCGCGAAGATTACGCTTGGTGCCAATGTCTTCACCCGCAGACCATAGCTTTAACAGCTCTTGCGCTAGGCTTGCTGCGTCTAATAGGCCAAGGTTCACGCCCTGCCCTGCTAATGGGTGAATGGTATGAGCAGCATCACCAACCAAAGCCACACGCTCTACCGCAAAGTCACGCGCATAACGCATGCGCAGTGGGAAGGCAAAACGGTCACCAACCACTTCACATAAGCCCAGCTTTGCATCGAACTCAGCTGTTAACTGCTTGTTGAATTCAGCATCCGACATTGATACAAGGTTCTCGGCACGATTTGGTTCCGTAGACCAAACAATCGAGCTCATGTTGCTTGGTTGCATTGGTAGGAATGCCAATGGGCCTTGAGGCGTGAAGATTTGACGAGCAACGCTGTGGTGCGGCTCTGTGGTTTTGATGTTCGCGACAATCGCACTGTGTCCGTAATCCCAATGTGTTAATGGGATATCTTGCTGCTTACGAACCCAAGAGTTTGCGCCGTCTGCTCCAACAACTAACTTAGCTGTCAGTGCTTGACCATTGTCCAATGTTAACCAAGCTTCACTTTCACCAATCGCCATCGTTTTACACGTTGCGGGCATATACAGGCTGACGTTGTCTTGTTTCTTAACCTGATCAAGCAGCGCTAATTGAATCACACGGTTTTCAACGATATGACCAAGATTAGGCTGAGCCAAGCGTGTCGAGTCAAACTCAATACGAGCGAAACTGTCTTGTTCCCACACTTCCATCGCTTGATACGGTGCAGCGCGTCTTTGTTCGATACCTTGCCATGCACCTAGGTTACGAAGAATCACTTCACTAGAACGACTCAACGCGGATACACGCACATCAGGCAGCTCACTCAGCCCTTCACTAGGCGCTCTGCCTTCAATGACAGCGATTCTTAGGTCACTGTCTTTTAGGGCAGCAGCAAGCGCTAGGCCAACCATGCCACCACCAACAATCGCGATATCAACACTTTGCATCATTATTTATTACCTTATCTTTCTACTAGGCCAAGCGTATGACGCAAAAGTGGACCTTTAAGTGGTGGAAGGTTATCTATTACGGCTAACCCAAGATTACGCCCAATGCGAGCGGTCATATAATCGTTTGAGAACAGGTGAACTAGGCTTGAAGTCAACGTGATCGTTGCGTCTCGGTCTTGTTCTCTACGCTTTCTAAAGTTAACAAGACCACGGTAACGACCTACATCATCTAACTGGGTACACAACTCTTCTGCCAAGGAAGCCACATCTCGGATGCCTAGGTTAAAGCCTTGCCCCGCAATTGGGTGAAGCGTTTGAGCAGCATTACCAACAATGGCAAATCGATGAGAGATATTTTGCTGTCGGTGACGAAGAATCAGAGGGTAACTCGCGCGCTTGCCGACCTTCTCTAATCGGCCAAGTCGCCAGCCAAAGTCATTCTGCAATTGCTCAAGAAATTCATTGTCGTTTAGCGTCATCACTTTTTGTGCTTGCTCTGGTGTTAAACACCAAACCAGCGATAAACGGTTGTCACTCATCGGTAATAGAGCAACTGGCCCATGATGGGTAAAACGCTCAAATGCGCGACCTTGGTGAGGTTCACTCGCCACAATATTGGCAATCACAGCGACTTGCTCAAAGTCGTGCTCACTCAATGAGATATTGAGCTGTTGGCAACAGGTTGAGATTGCACCGTCAGCAGCAACCAGTAACTTAGTGGTTACTGTTTGCCCACTTGTCAGTTCAATCGTCGTCAACGCTTCTTCACGTTCAACTTTACTAACAGACTCAGGACAAAGCATGGTAATTGCCGCTTCTGATTCAAGTTTCTGCTGATAGATTCGACCCACATCTGCTAACTCGACCACGTAGCCAAGCGCATCTACAGCAAGCTCTTCACTGTAGATGTCTGTCATTCCGGCATGCCCGCGATCCGAAACATGGATATCTTTAATCGGGGTCGCGACCGGAGCGATAGATTGCCATAAGCGCAAAGAATCCAGGATCTGCACCGTGCCATAGGACAAAGCAATCGAACGAGAATCAAACCCAGGGTGAGCTTGATGATCAACCTGATAAGGCTCCACTACCGCAATCGACAGTGAACCTTGGCTTAGGTGATTCAAAGCAAGGGCTAAGGTTGCCCCTGCCATTGCGCCACCAGCAATTACAACATCATACTGAGCCATCATAACCTCAAACCGGCCAACGAATTAATGAATGGTAGGCGCCGCATCTTCAGATGGGCGAGCACCAAATTCAGCATGAATCGTTAGTGCACACGCTTTTACGTGCTCAATAACGTGCTCTAGAAGCTGCGCTTGCTCTTCCAGATCATCTTCTTCGTCAATGCCTAGCTTAGCCATCTCTTCTAGATCAACTAATGCTTCTTTTGTACTGTCAGACGCTTTGTTCAATTGAGCGCCAACCAAGCCTAGACCAGAAATGAAATGGTTAATCCAATCAGACACACCATCAGCCAAGTCAAATAGGCTTGCGCTTGCGTCTTCGTCCGGCAGCAGCATAGACAGTTCCATGCCTGAGCCTGTGATTTCACTGGTTGTGACTTTCAGTGTTGCTTCCGCAAGCGTTAGCGCGCGATCTGGCCAGCCCATACCTTCATTGGTGTAATCGAAGATCAGTGGTTGCCAGCTTTTATCTGCAAGGTTTAAGCCTCCGCTTAACATACCCGTTAATAAACCATGCATCTCAGCAGGGGTTACGGCTAGACTTGCCGATTGAAGTTCAGTCGCAACCGTTAGGTAGTCAGGTAAAGTAGTTTCGCTCATCAGATAGCTCGCTCAGTTATTCTTTATATCGATAGTATAATCGTACCACTTCACCCCAATTCTGGTAAGCATCGATCCCCAGCAATTGAAGGATGACTGACTACCAATTGTTCAATTTGCTGAATTACTGTGTGCTCAAGCTCTCATTTACAAACAGTCACTCTGAAAAGCTTGAATCTTAATAGCGGTTTACCTATAGTTTCTCCCTCAGAGGAGATTGCTTCCTCATCGGTACTTGCACTTTTTCTTTCTCAAAAAATGGCGAAGGGCAACAGCCTTAAAATAGCGCGTTAAAGAGTTCATCCATCATGAGTAATCAAGCGGTAGACGTTGAAATATTAGGAAAACTGACTCGAGTGAATTGTCCACCAGGGCAAGAAGAGTCATTGATTGCAGCGGCGGCCGATCTTGATAATCGATTGAAAGAGATGGCTGAACGTACTAAGGTAACCAATGAAGTGAAGCTGCTGACTATCGCAGCTCTGAATATTTGCTACGAATTACAAACCAAGAAGTTTGAAGCAAATGATGAACAAAACGCACTGACCGAGCGAATGGAACAGCTCACGACATCACTTTCAGATGTCCTCAGTAAAGTTAAGCACGGACAGCAATAGCGTACACAAAATTTACCCTGGAGTGTTTGTCAGAGGATTCACGTCCCCGAGCCGATAAGCAATCCCTAAGGGTTAGTACTTGAGTGCTATTGAGCATGCTCGGCCCGACCGAGAAGCCTACGGTAATCATTGCTGATCCGCCTTGAACTCGCTGGTTCAAGGGCCATCTATTCTCAACGGCACTTTGGGGTATCCCTTCTTATGAAGACGCTCACACGCAGCGAATTTCGCAAACAGATCCGTATCAAACGCAATGCCTTATCTGGCGACCAACAAACTCAATCCGGTATCGACTTAGTTAAGCAGTGCATGCAGCTTGATGAAATTCAGTCTGCTCAGCATATTGCCCTCTATATCTCTATCGATGGCGAACTCGATACTCAGCCTTTAATCGAATGGTTATGGGCGCAAGGTAAGCAAACTTATTTACCAGTATTGCACCCCTTCTCTGCCGGGCACCTGCTGTTTTTACACTACTCGCCAACCACACCGACGGTCTTGAATAAGTACGGTATTGTCGAACCTCAGCTCAATCAAATGCTGGTTAAACCTTGTCAGCAACTCGACCTTATTCTTACGCCCCTTGTCGGCTTTGACTCCCATGGCCATCGTTTAGGTATGGGCGGCGGATATTACGATCGCACCTTGGCAAAGTGGTTCGAGACGGGCGAAGGTGCAGCTCCTATTGGTTTGGCTCATGATTGCCAACATGTTGATACGCTACCGATTGAAGAATGGGACATTCCGTTACCTAAAATCGTGACTCCGAGTAAAACTTGGCAATGGGAAAGCAACCATTAAAGCGCTATAATCGCGCCGCAAACGTTAACCTCGATATAGAAACGTTAACTCAATATCTAAACGTTAACTTCATCATTACGCAAACGATCAATTCAAAGCGCAAGACCTTATTCAGGAGAATGGCATGACTCAAGATGAAATGAAAAAAGCAGCTGGCTGGGCAGCACTTCAATATGTTGAAGAAGGCAGCATTGTAGGTGTAGGTACTGGCTCTACAGTAAATCACTTCATCGACGCACTAGGCACAATGAAAGACAAAATCAAAGGTGCGGTTTCAAGCTCTGTTGCTTCAACGCAGCGACTAGAAGAGCTAGAGATCAAAGTGTATGAGTGTAACGATGTCGCTAAGCTAGACATCTATGTTGATGGCGCAGATGAAATCAACCCAACTCGCGATATGATCAAAGGCGGCGGCGCTGCTTTGACTCGTGAAAAAATCGTAGCGGCTATCTCTGATAAGTTTGTGTGTATTGTTGACGGTACTAAAGCAGTTGATGTGTTGGGTAAATTCCCACTGCCTGTTGAAGTAATCCCAATGGCACGTTCATACGTGGCACGTGAGTTGGTTAAGCTTGGTGGTGACCCAGTTTACCGCGAAGGCTGCACAACCGATAATGGCAACGTGATCCTAGATGTGTACGGCATGGCGATCGAAAACCCGAAACAACTAGAAGATATCATCAATGGTATAGCTGGTGTGGTGACGGTTGGTCTGTTCGCTCACCGTGGTGCTGATGTGGTTATCACCGGCACGCCTGAAGGTGCAAAAATCGAAGAATAAATAATAGAAGATTGAGTTTTTCTGTTACTTCATTACATACGGTGCCCTAGGGCGCCGTTTTTTTTGCTTTATTGCTGTAAAATTATGTCTTATTCCGTAATTTTCTTACCCAAAACATTTTTTTTTTGTTACTTTATTGTTCAGAAGACGCACAGGGAAAACGTTTGTCTCCTAACAAAGTGGTGAATTTGTTCCCCTTTCAGCCATTTTGTAGCACGTGCGCCGCATTTGCCCAACCTTTCCATTTTAAGGACGAGAACAATGGCCAAAGTTTCACTGGAAAAAGAAAAAATTAAAATTCTACTTCTAGAAGGTCTTCACCCTTCTTCTGTAGAAGTACTGCAAGCCGCTGGTTACACAAACATTGAGTACCACAAAGGCTCGCTACCGGAAGATGAACTTCTTGAAGCAGTAAAAGATGCTCATTTCATTGGTATTCGTTCTCGCACTAATATCTCCCAAGAAGTTATTGATGCAGCTGAAAAGCTGGTTGCCGTCGGTTGTTTCTGTATTGGTACTAACCAAGTCAACCTTCAAGCAGCAGCAAAACGCGGTATCCCTGTGTTCAACGCACCGTTCTCAAACACTCGAAGCGTTGCTGAGCTCGTTCTTGGTCAGGTTCTATTGCTACTACGTGGCATTCCAGAAAAGAACGCGCTTGCACACCGTGGCATCTGGAAAAAAAGTGCCGACAACTCTTACGAAGCCCGTGGTAAGCGTTTAGGTATTATTGGCTACGGTCACATCGGTACTCAACTGGGTATTATTGCTGAAAACCTTGGCATGCGTGTTTACTTCTACGACATTGAAAACAAACTGTCTCTGGGTAACGCAACGCAAGTTCATACCATGACGGAATTACTGAACAAGTGTGACGTAATCTCTTTGCATGTACCTGAAACCAACGAAACAAAAGACATGATGGGTAAAGAAGAGTTCGAGCGCATGAAGCCTGGTTCTATCTTTATCAACGCAGCTCGTGGCACGGTAGTCGATATTCCTGCTCTGTGTGGCGCTCTGGAGTCTGGACACCTTGCAGGTGCGGCTATTGATGTTTTCCCAACAGAACCAAAAACCAATGCAGACCCGTTTGAGTCTCCATTAATGCAGTTCGATAACGTGATCCTAACGCCTCACGTGGGTGGTTCAACTCAAGAAGCACAAGAGAACATTGGTGTTGAAGTTGCTGGTAAGCTAGCGAAATACTCTGATAACGGCTCTACGCTATCAAGTGTTAACTTCCCTGAGGTATCACTACCACTGCATACTGGAACGTCTCGTTTATTACACATTCACGAAAACCGCCCAGGCATCCTAACTCAGATCAACACCATCTTCGCTGAGGAAGGGATCAACATCGCGGGTCAATACCTACAGACTGCGGCTGATATGGGTTATGTCGTTATCGATGTAGAAGCCGATCGCTCTGAAGAAGCACTGCTTAAACTGAAAGAGATCGAAGGCACAATCCGTGCTCGTCTTCTTCACTAATCATCGCACTCAAAATGCATAAAAAAGGCTCTCATCATGAGAGCCTTTTTAGCATTTGGCCTATCGTAGGTAATTAGGTCGTCATGATCCAAAACCTTCTATAGCACTGTCATTACTCTTCGATCTGGTAGATCACATTCACGCGATCACGAATGGTGATCGTTGAGTCTTCATAAGAGTTCGATTCTGTTCTTGCATCCATCGCCATTGAACGCATGAGTACTGGCTGAGAAGATTGGGCGTTGTAATCCACGCGCCATACATCACCTAACTCGCGCTCAAAACCACTCGCCAATGATTTAGCTTTTGATGTCGCATCTTTAATGGCTTCTAAGCGCGCTTGCTCTTGATACTTAGCTTGGTCGCGAACTTGCAGTTGGATGTTGTCGATCTGATTAATGCCTTCTCCAATCGCAATATCCATGTACTCATTAAGATTAGCTAGCTCAGTCACTTGAACGGTCACATTACGTGAGGCGCGGTAGCCAACCAGTTCCGGTTTGCCATCTTTCGGGTAATGATATTGAGGAGATAAATACAGGTTAGAGCTGTGTACACTCGCCTCATCAACACCAGCTTGATGCAGCTTGTTTAGAAAGCCTGTCACGACTTTATCAACGGTATTTTTAGCCTGTTCAGCAGTCATCGTCGATTCCACGACTCTCACAGAGAATGTCGCCATATCAGGTGTAGCGATCACTTCACCATAGCCTGTCGTTGAAATATGAGGAAAGGATGGAGAGTCAGCCAATGATGGAAAACTCACAGCACTCAACGCCGCAGTAAGAGTAAGAGACGTTGCTAACATCTTTGGTACAAGCTTCATTAGGTATGACCTATGCTAAACAAATGTCCTTTCATCATAGAGCAATTTATCGTTTAGCCAATCCAGAGCACACACTTCTAACAGAACTTTGACGCTGAAAAAACCAACAGTTTACTGAGGTAAGTGATTGTGAGCAAAACTCAATATTGCTTGGGATACCTCTTTTAATACTCCGCTCTCAAGCTGCCAATGGTGCCAATAGATGCGATAAGAGAGCAGAAAGCCAGGGGTAATATCAATCAGAGCACCAGACTCGAGCTCATCGATAATCTGTAATCGGGGGATCAAGCAATAGGCTACACCCGATAATGCCAAGCGCACAAATGCTTCTGAACTGCCGACTGTATGATTGATCACACTGTCTCTCGGGACGTTAAAATGATCATGCAGAAACTTCTTATGCAGATCATCGTATTGATCATAGGAAACCGCAGGTGCTTTGCTTAAGGTGGCGTAGTTTACGCCCTCTGCAAAGTAACGCTGATGAAAGTCAGGGCTAGCCACGCACACATAATCCATCCTACCGAGATAGTCAGCACTGCAGCCAGGAATCGCTTGAGACTCCAAACTGATTGCACCGGCCACCTCGCCACTTTTAATCTTTTCAATGGTTCTCGACTCACCATGAATCGCGAGGTTCAACTCGACTTGGCGAGACTTAATCACATCCGACAAAGCTGGTAGCAACCATGTCGCCAAACTATCAGCGTTGGTGGCTATGGATATCGATAGTGGTTGATTACCCTCTTCATTCATCAACTCAGGCACAAGCTCGTGCTCTAACAAACGAACACGGCGATATAAGCCCAGTAGTTTTTTACCCGCAGGCGTTGGCCTAGGCGGGCTTTCTCTCACCAAGGCTGGCTGAGCCAACCACCTTTCCAGCTGTTTGATGCGTTGAGATACCGCCGACTGGGAGATATATAACTGCTCAGCAGCCCTTTCGAAGCTACGTTGTTTTACTACAGCATCCAGTGCTTCAATCCATTTATAATCCAATCCGCGCATCAATTTGCTTCCTTTTTAAGCTAACTCATCACCACATTAGCAACTCTAATAATGGATTAAAATCATTAATTATACTTATTTAAAGGGTCAGAGTATCTTCGCCATATAGCACGTAAATATCGTTAAATAAGTGGAGGTTAAAATGAGTTTTTGGGTTTTATTACAAGGTTTTGGTCTAGGGGCAAGTATGATTATCCCTATTGGCGCTCAGAATGCGTACGTCCTAAATCAAGGGATAAAACGCAATCATCATTTAACGACAGCAACGATTTGTAGCCTGCTCGATACTCTGTTTATCTCATTAGGCATTTTTGGCGGCGGAGCGATCTTGTCGCAAAATGAATTACTGCTTACCTCAGTGACACTAGGTGGCATCGCTTTTCTGACTGTGTATGGTTTGCTCTCACTACGCAGTGCATTCAAAGTGCGCACCAGTGATGACTCGAAAGGTGAGATATTAGCGCGTGGCAAGCGCACCGTTATTTTAGGGGCATTGGCAGTAACAGTATTAAACCCACATCTCTATTTGGATACCGTGGTAATTCTTGGATCCATTGGTGGGCAATTTGAAGGCAACGACAGAATTGCATTTGCTATGGGGACTATATTGGCTTCGTTCGTCTGGTTCTATTCTTTGTCATTAGGCGCTGCAAAACTAGGCCCGACGCTATCTAAACCTAAGGTTAAGAAAGGCATTGATATCGCAGTCGCAACCATGATGTTCGCCATAGCAACGGTGCTTACCGATGGACTTATTGAGCAATACTGGTAAATCTATTTAGCTTCATGAAACCAACAAAAAAGGCGGATAACCTAAGTTATCCGCCTTTCCTTATAAAAGCTTATAGTTATAAAAACTAACTAGGAATTAAGCTTCTACTTTATTCATGTGTACATCCATTTGCGGGAATGGAATTTCGATACCCTCGTTATCCAAGCCTTCTTTGATTGCTTGCATCAGGTCGAAATAAACATTCCAGTAGTCAGCAGTGCTAACCCATGGACGAACAACGAAGTTAACTGAAGAATCAGCAAGCGTATGAACACCAACTTGAACGCCAGGTTCTTTCAGTACACGCTCATCAGATTCACAGATCTTAGTCAGTAGCGCTTTTGTCTTCTGAAGATCAGCGTTGTAAGAAACACCAATCATTAGATCAATACGGCGCGTCGCATGACGAGAATAGTTTGTGATTGGGCTGCCGATAACGCTACCGTTAGGTACTACAACCATTTTGTTGTCTGGCGTTGTTAGAACCGTTTGGAAGATTTGAATAGAATCAACTGAACCTGCCACACCACCAATTTCCACATAGTCACCAGACTTAAATGGACGGAATGCAACGATAAGTACACCAGCAGCAAAGTTAGATAGTGAGCCTTGTAGTGCAAGACCAACGGCTAAACCAGCCGCACCAATAACAGCAACTACAGATGCCGTTTGAACACCTAAACGACCAAGTGCAGCAATTAAAACAATCACAAACAACAAGTAACGAACTAAACCATGGACGAACTCCACAACTGCTCGGTCCATTTTCTTCTTCTGAAGAACCTTAGACACGCTATTCGCTACTGCTTTAACAATAAGGTTACCAATAAATAGAATTATCAGTGCTGAAATGATATTTACGCCATATTGGATAAATAAATCTGAATTATTTGTTAACCACTGCTCTGCTTGAGACAAACCATCCACAAGTGGAGTCTCAATCGCTGTCGAACTATCAGCCATAATGTGCATCCTCTATATAATATGCTATGGGCTAAACTGCCTTAAGCCTCATTTACTCTGCAATATAATAAACAGTGTAATTACCGTTAAGTCATTGTGTTAAAAGTAAATTAAAGCCAAGTCCTTTTTATAAACTGAACCAAGTTCAGTTTTTCGGCACGATATCCTATCTTTGACAGATTGCAAAGTCATATTTATGTAAGCTTTTGAATTATTAAAACTTACCGATAAACACAAATACCGATAACTAAAAGACTACGAAATTTATTCACCGCACGCTAGGTTTTTCACATATTTAGTACAAGTTTTTATCAGATATAAAAAAACCCGCTCAATGAGCGGGTTTTTAAAACTTAAAGAGTACTTAATTCAAAGAATTATAGTACGTCTACAGCGTTAAGGTCAGCAAATGCTTTCTCTAGACGAGCAACCATTGAAGCTTGACCAGCACGTAGCCATACGCGTGGATCGTAGTACTTCTTGTTTGGAGCAGCTTCGCCAGTTGGGTTGCCGATTTGACCTTGTAGGAAATCGAAGTTGTCAGCAGAGTACTGACGGATACCGTCCCAAGTTGCCCACTGTGTATCAGTATCGATGTTCATTTTGATAACACCGTAGCCGATAGACTCTTGGATTTCTGCTTCAGAAGAACCAGAACCACCGTGGAATACGAAGTTTAGAGCGTTAGGTGCGATACCGAACTTCTCTGCACAGTATGCTTGAGAGTCACGTAGGATAGTTGGAGTAAGTACAACGTTACCAGCTTGGTAAACACCGTGTACGTTACCGAAAGATGCAGCGATAGTGAAACGTGGGCTAACAGCCATTAGTTTCTCGTAAGCGTATGCTACGTCTTCTGGAGAAGTGTAAAGCTCAGATGCGTCCATATCAGAGTTATCAACGCCGTCTTCTTCACCACCAGTACAACCAAGTTCGATCTCGATTGTCATGTTCATTTTAGCCATGCGCTCTAGGTACTTAGCACATGTTTCGATGTTCTCTTCTAGAGACTCTTCAGAAAGGTCTAGCATGTGAGAAGAGAATAGAGGCTTACCAGTTTGTGCGAAGAACTCTTCACCAGCGTCTAGTAGACCGTCGATCCATGGAAGAAGTTTCTTAGCAGCGTGGTCAGTGTGCAGGATAACTGGAACACCGTAAGCTTCAGCTACAGCGTGTACGTATTTTGCACCAGCTACAGCGCCAAGAACTTGTGCGCCTTGACCTTCAAGTTTAACGCCTTTACCTGCGAAGAATGCAGCGCCGCCGTTAGAGAACTGAACAACTACTGGAGCTTTAACTTTAGCAGCTGCTTCTAGTACTGCGTTTACAGAGTCAGTACCAACAACGTTTACAGCAGGAAGAGCAAATTTGTTTTCTTTTGCTACTTCAAATACTTTCTGTACGTCATCGCCAGAAATCACACCAGGTTTTACAAAATCGAAGATCTTAGACATGGAAATAGTCCTATTTATTCTATCGTTTTAAGATTAAAAAACTTAAGTTTAAAAACTTGCAATCGTTTGCTCACAACTTATGCCATTCTAGCAAAAAAGTGTGATATGCAGCAAACGTTAAAAGGCGAGATTCACATCTCGCCTTTCTAAATCAATTATGCTTTAGCACGCTCTTCAAGCATTGCTACTGCAGGAAGTACTTTACCTTCAACGAATTCAAGGAAAGCGCCACCGCCAGTAGAGATGTAAGAAACGTCAGCTTTGATACCGAACTTATCGATAGCTGCTAGCGTGTCACCACCACCTGCTACAGAGAAACCTGCAGACTCAGCGATTGCTTTAGAGATACCAGCTGTACCCGCTTCGAAGTTCTTGAATTCGAATACGCCTACAGGGCCGTTCCAAAGGATTGTTTTCGCGTTGCCGATGATTTCAGCTAGTGCCGCAGTTGAATCTGGACCAAGGTCGAAGATCATGTCGTCGTCTTGAACTTCAGAAACGTGCTTGATTTCAGCTTCTGCGTTTTCGTCGAATGCTTTAGCACATGCAACGTCAGTTGCTACTGGGATAGCACACTCTTTCATTAGCTTTTGAGCCGTTTCAACTAGGTCAGCTTCGTATAGAGACTTACCTACGTTGTGGCCTTCAGCAGCGATGAATGTGTTCGCGATACCACCACCAACAACAAGCTGGTCAGCAATTTTAGAAAGAGATTCTAGAACGGTTAGTTTAGTAGAAACTTTAGAACCACCAACAATAGCCACTAGTGGGCGAGCTGGGTTGTCCATTGCTTTACCAAGCGCTTCAAGCTCAGCAGCTAGAAGAGGGCCAGCACATGCTACAGGAGCGTAAGTACCAACGCCGTGTGTAGAAGCTTGAGCACGGTGAGCTGTACCGAATGCATCCATTACAAAGATGTCACATAGTGCAGCGTATTGCTTAGAAAGTGCTTCTTCGTTCTTCTTCTCGCCTTTGTTGAAACGAACGTTTTCAAGAACAACAAGTTCACCAGCGTTTAGCTCTAGGCCGTTTACGTAATCTTTAGCTAGTTTAACTTCGCAGTCTAGTGCGTCGTTTAGGTAGTTAACTACAGGAGCTAGAGAGAACTCTTCGTTGTATTCGCCTTCAGTAGGACGACCAAGGTGAGAAGTAACCATTACCTTTGCGCCAGCTTCTAGGCAAAGTTTGATAGTTGGTAGAGATGCAAGGATACGTGCATCTGAAGTTACTTTACCGTCTTTTACTGGTACGTTTAGGTCAGCACGGATAAATACGCGTTTACCTGCAAGTTCCAGGTCAGTCATCTTGATCACAGACATGATTTGTCCTCTCAAATTTAAATAAATATAAAGTTTTGGAAACTCAGCAACCCTGCTAAGCCTATAAATTATTCAACTGGTAATTCTTTCACTACTAATAATATGTGGACTCTTAGTATTTATTTCAAGCTAAAAAATAAATAATCCGCACATTTGCTTCTAGGTCTTACTTCTTGCCTTCAGAAGCTTGCATTGCAAGAACCGTATCCAGCATTCGGTTCGCAAAGCCCCATTCATTATCACACCACACTAGCATTTTAACTAAGTGGCCGTTGCTCACTCGCGTTTGTGAACCATCAACGATTGCGCTATGGGGATCGTGATTAAAGTCGATGGAAACGAGCGGCGCTTCAGTATAGTCAACTATATTGTGTAATGTACACTGGGATGCATTAACAATGGTTTGATTTACGTCATTAACTTTCACATTTGCATTAATTGTGACACTTAAATCCATCGCTGTTACGTTTACCGTCGGCACACGCACAGATATAGCTTCAAATTTGTTGGAAAATTTCGGGAAGATTCTTTCAATACCTTTATGCAACTTGGTATCGACAGGAATGATCGATTGGCTTGCTGCTCGAGTACGACGCAAATCGCTGTGGTACGCATCGATAACTTGTTGATCATTCATTGAAGAGTGAATAGTCGTAATCGTACCGGACTCGATACCAAAGGCGTCATCAAGAACCTTAATGATAGGGACAATACAGTTGGTGGTGCACGAACCATTGGAAACGATTTGGTGGTCCGCTTCGATGGTATCGTGGTTCACACCATAGATAATGGTGTTATCGAGGTCATTGGCACCGGGGTGAGAAAACAGTACCTTTTTCGCCCCTGCAGCAATGTGCGCGAGGCCGTCATCTCGGCAACCATAAACACCGGTACAATCGAGAACGATATCCACCTCAAGGTCACGCCAAGGCAACAGCTCAATATCAGCAAGATGTAAGATACGAATGGTATCAAACTCACCCTTGTCTTCAGCACCAATGCCATGATGGACATAAATGTGCTCTTGATCGTTAGAGATTTTCTTACCGAAGCGGCCGTGACTGGTGTCGTACTGCAATAGGTGAGCCATAGCGTCAGGCTGAGCAAGCTCATTGACCGCTACTACTTTGATTTGTTGGCTTTTGCCACTTTCATAGACAGCGCGCAATACATTACGCCCTATTCGTCCAAATCCATTTATCGCGACTTTTAGCATAGTTCCGTACATCTAACCAAAATTTCGTGCAACAGATGATAACTGAATCCTACCCAAAAGGCATTACTTGAATAACTCAGCTTGTTCATGACAGATTGATCTGTTGCTTATAGAGATGAGTCTAGGAGAAACAAATCCCAGAGACAAAAAACCGAGCTCAGCGCTCGGTTTTTTTATTCATTTCATTGTTAGCACTAAGCTAGCAATCAATGATTAAGCAAGAAGCTCTTTCGCGGTGTTTACTACGTTTTCAGTAGTGAAACCGAACATCTTGAATAGCTCGCCTGCTGGTGCAGATTCGCCGAACGTTGTCATACCGATGATCTTGCCACCGAAACCAACGTACTTGTACCAGAAGTCAGCGATGCCAGCTTCTACTGCGATACGAGCAGTAACGTCAGATGGAAGTACAGACTCACGGTATTCAGCATCTTGCTTGTCGAACGCGTCAGTTGCAGGCATAGATACTACGCGTACTGCTTTACCTTCAGCGGTTAACTGTGCAGCAGCTTCAACAGCAAGCTCAACTTCAGAACCTGTTGCAATGATGATTAGCTCAGGCTTGCCTTCACAATCTTTCAGGATGTAACCACCCTTAGCGATGTTAGCTACTTGCTCAGCATTACGATCTTGTTGTGCAAGGTTTTGACGAGAGAAGATTAAAGATGAAGGACCATCTTTACGCTCAATAGCCAGTTTCCAAGCAACAGCAGACTCAACTTGGTCACATGGGCGCCATGTGCTCATGTTTGGCGTTAGACGTAGAGAAGCGATCTGTTCAACCGGTTGGTGAGTAGGACCATCTTCGCCTAAGCCGATAGAGTCGTGCGTGTAAACTTGGATGTTCTGAACTTTCATCAGAGCAGCCATACGCATTGCGTTACGCGCGTATTCCATGAACATTAGGAACGTTGCGCCGTATGGTACGAAACCACCGTGCAGAGCGATGCCGTTCATGATAGCCGTCATACCGAATTCACGTACACCGTAGTGGATGTAGTTACCAGAGAAGTCAGTTGCTTCAAGAGACTTAGAGCCAGACCACATAGTTAGGTTGGAAGGCGCTAGGTCAGCAGAGCCGCCCATGAATTCTGGAAGCATTTGACCAAACGCTTCTAGAGCATTTTGAGATGCTTTACGTGAAGCAATGTTTGCAGGGTTAGCTTGAAGATCAGCAATGATTGCGTTTGCTTTCTCTTCCCACTCAGCTGGAAGTTCGCCGTTAGTGCGACGTTTGAATTCTGCTGCTAGCTCAGGGTAAGCCGCTGCGTATGCGTCAAACTTAGCATTCCACGCTGCTTCTTTCGCTGCGCCTGCTTCTTTTGCATTCCACTCAGCTGCGATATCTGCTGGGATTTCGAAAGGACCGTGTTCCCAACCCAGTGCCGCTTTAGTTGCTGTGATTTCATCAGCGCCTAGTGGGGCACCGTGACAGTCGTGCGTACCTGCCTTGTTTGGAGAACCAAAACCGATGATAGTTTTAGTACAGATAAGTGTTGGACGAGGGTCCGCTTTAGCCGCTTCAATTGCTGCATTGATAGCGTCAGAGTCGTGACCATCTACCGCTGGGATTACATGCCAGCCGTAAGCTTCAAAACGCTTAGGTGTATCGTCAGAGAACCAACCTTCCACTTCACCATCGATAGAGATACCGTTGTCATCCCAGAAAGCAACTAGCTTACCAAGACCTAGCGTACCAGCTAGTGAACATGCTTCGTGAGAGATACCTTCCATCAGACAGCCATCACCCATGAATGCATAAGTGTAGTGGTCTACGATGTCGTGGCCTTCTTTGTTGAACTGTGCAGCCAGTGCTTTCTCTGCCATTGCCATACCAACAGCGTTAGTGATGCCTTGACCTAGAGGACCCGTCGTTGTCTCGATACCAGGAGCGTAACCGTACTCTGGGTGACCAGGAGTCTTAGAGTGCAGTTGACGGAAGTTTTTCAGATCTTCAATTGAAAGCTCGTAGCCTGCAAGGTGAAGCAGAGAGTAAATCAACATTGAACCATGGCCGTTAGACAGGATAAAACGGTCGCGGTCAGCCCACTCTGGGTTTGCTGGGTTGTGGTTCAAGTGGCCACGCCAAAGAACTTCAGCGATGTCAGCCATACCCATAGGTGCGCCTGGGTGGCCTGAATTTGCTTGTTGAACACCGTCCATGCTAAGTGCGCGGATTGCATTGGCTAGATCTTTACGAGAAGGCATGTCTGCTCCTGGATACATAAGCGATTTAAAAAAGAGATAGTGCTAATGTTTTCATTTTAATTAGCGCGGGTATTCTCTCAAACGACTATTGCGACTGCAAACGTTTTACTGGCATTTTAACGGTCATTTTTCGCAATTTTCGAACATTTACATCACTTGGCAGTGGCTTATCTCAATCGATACGCAAACGATTAGTTATGACATATCATAAAAAAGAGCTTGTAATTCGACCGCTGGAATTTAGAATAGCCGTCTAGATGTAGAAACACCTACAAAATATACTGTATTTAATGGCGCGCTTCCTAGCTTGCGACGCCATAAACTATTTACACCAAAAACTAAAAGTGGAGCTCTCATGGCTAAGCACCTATTCACTTCTGAATCTGTTTCAGAAGGCCATCCAGATAAAATTGCAGACCAAATCTCTGATGCTGTTCTTGATGCCATCTTGGAACAAGATCCAAAAGCACGTGTTGCTTGTGAGACTTACGTTAAAACCGGCATGGTTATGGTTGGCGGTGAAGTAACAACGTCTGCATGGGTTGATATCGAAGAAATCACTCGTGAAACAGTACGTGAAATTGGTTACGTTCATTCTGATATGGGCTTTGACGCTGACTCTTGTGCTGTTCTAAACACAATTGGTAAGCAGTCTCCAGACATCAACCAAGGTGTTGATAAAGAAGACCCTAAAGAGCAAGGCGCAGGCGACCAAGGCATCATGTTTGGTTACGCGACTAACGAAACACCAATCCTAATGCCGGCTCCAATTACTTACTCTCACCTTCTTGTTAAGAAGCAAGCTGAAGTACGTAAGAGCGGTAAACTTGACTTCCTTCGCCCTGATGCGAAATCTCAAGTTACGTTCCAATACGACCAAGGTAAAATCGTTGGTATCGACGCTGTTGTTCTTTCGACTCAACACTGCGATTCAGTAACAACACCGGATCTACGTGAAGCAGTAATGGAAGAGATCATCAAACCAGTACTTCCTGCTGAGTGGATCAACAAAGACACTAACTTCTTCATCAACCCAACAGGCCGTTTCGTAATCGGTGGCCCAATGGGTGACTGTGGTCTAACAGGTCGTAAGATCATCGTTGATACCTACGGCGGCGCAGCTCGTCATGGTGGCGGTGCATTCTCTGGTAAAGATCCATCAAAAGTTGACCGTTCTGCAGCTTACGCGGCTCGTTACGTTGCGAAAAACATCGTTGCTGCTGGCATGGCTGACCGTTGTGAGATTCAACTGTCTTACGCTATCGGTGTTGCTGATCCAACATCTATCATGGTTGAAACGTTTGGTACTGAAAAAGTAGCTCACGAAATTATCATTGAAGCAGTTCGTCAAAACTTCGACCTACGTCCATACGGTCTTCAAGAGATGTTGAACCTTCTTCAGCCTATCTACAAGCAGACTGCTGCATACGGCCACTTCGGTCGTGAAGAGTTCCCTTGGGAAGCGACTGACAAAGCAGCAATCCTTGCGGACTTCGCTGGCCTAAAATAATTTAGCCACTGCGATTTGTTTCTTTAAAGCCCTTACTTCTTAGTAAGGGCTTTATTTTTATGTACTTACCTTACTTTCACTCGCCATTCTCTTCTCTAATGCCCTTCTTTACCGTTAACCACTTAGTATAAAAAACCGCTGATAATTTGTGTTTTCTAACACTACTGACAATAGTTAAGGTAACTCCTAAGAGATCAAGCTCACATTTAACTTAAATTAATTCAGCCTGATAACGCTCGTTAAATGCACGCTAGAACAAAAACTGGGATGACAAAGAGCAATTTAGCTCAACACCATAACTCTCACACAAGCCACATCGATGAGCCTTATGGAATTATAACTAGGACGTTATTTAACTAGGGGGATCTATGCCTCGTACCGCGCACCCATCCGAACTGAACGATAAAAAACACAAGGTCAGCGATAAGGATTACGCTCGCACCATTCCTTGTAACCAAATCAGTATTTCCGCACCCTTTCATTGGTTGTCGCTTGCTCTGCATGACTTAGTAAGAATGCCATTAATCAGCGCATTCTACGGTTTGTGCTTTATGGGAGCGGCAATCGCCATTGTTCAGCTTGTCCAATGGCAAGGAACACACTTGGTCGTAATGCCAAGCCTGATCGTGTACATGCTAATAGGGCCGTTTCTTGCTCTGGGCTTGTATGACGCAGCTTGGGAAAGAGAAAAAGGCCATAACGCCAGCCTACTGCACTCAATGAAAGCCATCACTCGCAACTCGACCCACCAATGGGCCTTTGCGATTGTGTTGATGGTTGCGATGATATTCTGGATGCGTATCGCTGCGTTATTGCACGCGCTCTACCCTTCAGTGCAAGGCGCACCATTGGCTGAGTTCGCTCCCTTCTTAATTACGGGTTCTGTGATTGGTTTTGTCATCGCAAGCCTCATATTTAGCATCTCAGCATTTTCAATTCCGTTAATGATGGAGAGACGCGTTGATGTGATGAGTGCAATTTTCACTAGCTTTAATGCCGTGAAATCGAACATTCCTGCAATGGTGGTTTGGGCAAGTATTATTTGTGCCGGTATTCTGGTGGGTTTTGCCACCTACGGCATCGGAATGATCGTCACCATGCCGCTACTTGGTTATGGTACATGGCACGCTTATCACGAGATCATTAAGAAAAAACATCACGTGTAAAGCATCGCTAGATCAAAAAGCAATGTTATGATGAGGCCTTGGCTTAAACGCTGAGGTCTTTTATTTGGAGTTAACAACGTTTGTCTTACACCCCGCAACAACATCGAGCAAATAAGAAATTGGCCGAGTGCCTAGCTATCGCAAATCAACATTTCTCTCGTGAATTTCCACACCCAACTATCACCTTCAAGTTAAGAGGTAAAGCAGCGGGAAAGGCCTACCTTCAGCTCAACGAAATTAAGCTCAACCACGTACTATTTTCTGAAAATGAAGACGCCTTCATCAACGAAGTTGTGCCGCATGAGCTCGCACACCTAATCACGCATCAGGTTTTCGGACGTGTTAGGCCTCACGGAAACGAGTGGAAATACGTGATGGAAAAGGTATTCAACGTTCCAGCCAAAACAACTCACAGCTTTGAAATAGCTTCAGTTCAAGGGAAAACCTTTGAATATCGATGTGAGTGCACCACTTACCCATTATCAATCAGACGACACAATAAAGTGCTTCGAAATCAATCGACCTATCGCTGCCAGCTGTGCAATCAAACCTTATCCTTCACAGGCACACAGCTCAGCTAAAGTCCTAGACTCGCACCTATTCGATTTGGTAACCCCATCCTTTTTATTTCAGAAAGCAACACTCGATTAAGTTGATGATAGAAATGTAATGGAGAAACTCATCCTTTGAGTGCTAGACTGATGTTTATCATACTTTTATCAGTCTTTTTCTATGCAAAAACTCACCATCAAAGCATTTGGCCTACCTGTGTCTTTTTACTTAACAATAGTATTTGGCCTACTGGTAACCCAAAGCGTTCTCGCCGCACCACCGAGCTCATTTTCCAAAGCAAAAAGAGAAGCGGTGAAGATTTACCTCGACCATCCGACTTCATTTTATTGCGGCTGTGACATTACTTGGAAGGACAAAAAGAAAGGCATTCCCGACCTTGATGGCTGTGGCTATCAAGTCCGAAAACAACAAAAGCGGGCGAGTCGAATTGAGTGGGAACACGTGGTTCCAGCTTGGCAATTTGGCCACCAGCGTCAGTGTTGGCAAGATGGTGGGCGCAAGAACTGCACTCGCAATGACAAAATATTCAAATCCATGGAAGCCGACCTTCACAACCTAACTCCGGCCATTGGCGAGGTTAACGGTGATCGCTCCAACTACAACTTCAGTCAGTGGAATGGCATGGATGGTGTGAGCTATGGTCAGTGTGAAATGCAGGTCAACTTCAAGCAGCGTAAAGTTATGCCGCCAGACAGAGCAAAAGGCTCTATCGCGCGTACTTACCTTTACATGAGCCAAGAGTATGGTTTCAAACTATCTAAGCAACAAACCAACCTAATGATGGCGTGGAACAAGCAATTTCCTGTCGACAAGTGGGAATGTACTCGTGATGAGCGAATCTATGCCATCCAAGGTAATCACAACCCATTTGTTTACCCTGCTTGTAAATAACGTCGCTCGCACAATCAACATTCCTAACTATCTCAAACAAGAGTTTCAGAATTGCCCCTGAAACTCTTGCTCTACCCTTGTTTTTTCAACTAAAAGCATCCATGTTAGGCAGAGACAAAATACCCAAATGAACATATTTATAGGTTTACCAGCATGAGAATCCCTCGTATTCATCACCCAGAACGCATTCATCAGTTAGGTTCACTCGCTTTAGGCGAAGATGCCGCGGGTCATGTTGGTCGTGTCCTTCGCATGAAAGAAGGCCAAGAAGTCCTTCTATTTGATGGCAGTGGCGCTGAATTCCCTGCGACGATAGCCGAAGTATCAAAGAAAAATGTCACCGTTAATGTTTCTGAACGCATCGAACGCAGCAGCGAATCTCCGTTAGACTTACATTTAGGCCAAGTGATTTCACGTGGCGACAAAATGGAGTTCACGATTCAGAAATCGGTTGAGCTTGGTGTGAACACCATTACCCCTTTAATTTCAGAGCGCTGTGGCGTTAAGCTTGATACAAAACGCTTCGAGAAAAAACTCGCACAGTGGCAAAAGATTGCTATCGCGGCGTGTGAACAGTGTGGCCGCAATACGGTTCCAGTCATTCGCCCTATCATGCAACTTGAAGAGTGGTGTAGCGAACCGAGTGAAGCATTAAAGCTGAACTTACATCCTCGTGCAAAATACTCAATTAATACCCTTCCAGAACCTATCAGTAAGGTACGCCTATTGATCGGCCCTGAAGGTGGCTTGTCGGCTGAAGAAATCGGCATGACAGAACAATACAAATTTGAAGAGACGCTACTCGGCCCACGTGTACTTCGTACCGAAACAGCAGCTCTAACCGCAATTACTGCCTTACAAGTCCGTTTTGGCGATCTAGGCTAGGAGAAAAAAATGATCAAACTTGGCATCGTAATGGATCCAATTTCATCCATTAACATCAAAAAAGACTCTAGCTTTGCCATGATGCTTGAAGCTCAGCGTCGTGGTTACGAAATCCATTACATGGAAATGGATGATCTACATTTAGATCAAGGCGTAGCCATTGCTGACACTAAGGTTGTTGAACTAAAAGAAGATCCAAACGGTTGGTACGAGTTCAAATCAGAACAGACTATCGCGCTATCCGATTTAGATGCGGTACTAATGCGTAAAGATCCTCCGTTTGATACTGAGTACATCTACGCAACTTACATTCTTGAGCGTGCTGAAGAGAACGGCGCACTGATCGTCAACAAACCACAAAGCCTACGTGACTGTAACGAGAAGTTGTTCACGGCATGGTTCCCTGAACTGACACCGACCACCATCGTGACTCGTAAAGCTGAAAAAATTAAAGCGTTCCGAGAAGAACACGGCGACGTGATTCTAAAACCACTTGATGGCATGGGCGGCGCGTCTATCTTCCGTGTGAAAGAAGGCGATCCAAACGTATCAGTTATTATTGAAACCTTGACCAACCACGGTCAGAACTACGCAATGGCACAAACTTTTGTTCCAGACATCAGCAATGGTGATAAGCGTATTCTTGTGGTTGACGGTGAGCCAATGCCTTACTGTCTAGCGCGTATTCCTGCAAAAGGGGAAACTCGAGGTAACCTTGCTGCTGGCGGTACAGGTGAAGCTCGTCCTCTAAGTGAAACAGACTGGGCTATCGCAAGAGCAGTTGCTCCAGCACTGAAAGAGAAAGGCTTAATCTTTGTTGGGCTTGATGTTATCGGCGACAAGCTGACTGAAATTAACGTGACTAGCCCTACTTGTATCCGTGAAATTGAAGCCGCTTTTGATATTTCAGTTACAGGTAAATTAATGGATGCAATTGAGCGTCGCGTTAACGCTAAATAGCCTAAACTAAAGAAAGCCTTAGCTATTCGAAAACACAGAAATATCTAGGCAAAGAACAATGAGCGGCTTTACGCCGCTCTTTTTCCTTTACTGGGAACACACTGGCAGGAGGCTCTATGAATTTAACGAACCACTTTCTGGTTGCTATGCCCGGAATGAAAGACCCATACTTTCAAAATTCGGTGATTTACCTTTGTGAGCACAATGACGAAGGCGCGATGGGTTTGATGATCAACGCCCCTATTGATGTCACTGTCGGTAGCATGCTTAAGCAAGTTGAGGTTGATTCTGATCAGCCAAAACCCAACCAAGCAAGTCTTGATAAGCCTGTATTGAATGGTGGACCGGTCGCAGAAGACCGTGGATTTATTTTGCACAAACCTAAAGGCAGCTATCAATCCAGCATCAACATGACAGATCAAATCTCGGTGACGACTTCAAAAGATATCTTGATGGTGTTGGGCACAGAAGATGAGCCGATGAATTATTTAGTCGCACTTGGGTATGCAGGATGGGAACCGGGACAACTGGAAACCGAACTGACCGAGAACTCATGGTTAACTGTTGAAGCCGATCCAAAGGTCATCTTCGATACGCCAATTTCAGACCGCTGGAAAGTCGCAGTGCAGATGTTAGGCATCAATGCGGCTCAGCTTTCAGCAGACGCTGGCCACGCCTAGCCCGACTCAGATCAATAAAATAAACAGACACTCTCAAACACAGATTAATTTGGAAGCCCCATGTCACGAACAATTATGGCATTTGACTACGGTACGAAAAGTATCGGCAGTGCGATAGGACAAGAAATCACAGGTACAGCAAGCCCTTTAAAAGCCTTTAAAGCCAAAGATGGTATCCCCAACTGGGATGACATAGAAAAACAAATCAAAGAGTGGCAGCCGAATCTTATAGTGGTTGGTCTTCCTACCGACCTTCATGGTAAAGATCTAGCCGCGATTACACCAAGGGCGAAGAAGTTTGCCAATCGCCTAAAGGGGCGCTTTGGCGTCGATGTTGAGCTGCATGATGAAAGACTTTCTACGACAGAAGCAAGGGCCGACCTTTTTGAAATGGGTGGCTACAAAGCACTAAGCAAAGGCAATGTCGATAACCAATCAGCTGTTGTAATTCTAGAGAGTTGGTTTGAAGCACAATATTCTTAACTAAAATTAAGTGCTCAAAGATTAAACTCCTTTGTGATCCTATAATGATATTACGACGTAATGTCGAAGCAATTCATTATTAGGTAAGTGGGAGTTCACATGAAAATTTTTCTAGCAATATTCGCCGCTCTAACCATTTCAGCATGCAGCTCAACAGGGTCTAGCAGTGCTGGGTATATGAATGATGGTAAAACCAATTCTAGCTTCACTAGCGGCAACAAATATTACGATGACAGCCGTCGAGAACACGGTTCGCTGAATAATAATTAAATACCTTCAAACGCCTGAGTTTCAAAACTCAGGCGTTCTTCGTTAAAGCCTATAGCTTCTAACCCATATCAATCTTCACGCCAGCCAAAGCTCCGGTTCCGTAGTCATCATCACCACGTCTGGTTTTTAGCATTAAGCGTAAGTCATTCGCAGAATCAGCACTGTGGAATGCGTCTTCTTCATTGATCTTGCCTGCAAGCACCAAGTCATACAAAGCTTGGTCAAAAGTCTGCATACCAATCTCTTTCGATTTAGCCATAGTCGCTTTTAGTTCATGCAACTCACCACGACGAATCAAGTCAGACACTCGCGGGCTGTTGAGTAGAATCTCAAACACACCATGTCGACCGCTGCCATTCTTATCTCGGATTAATTGCTGAGCGACGACACCACGCAGGTTCATCGACAGATCAAACAAGAACTGCTCTTTCTGTTCTTTCGGCACCAAGTGAAGAATACGTTCTAACGCTTGGTTGGCATTATTCGCGTGCAGTGTTGCCATACACAAGTGGCCCGTTTCAGCAAAGGTCATCGCGTATTCCATGGTTTCACGGCTACGGATTTCGCCAATCAAGATCATGTCTGGTGCTTGGCGTAGCGAGTTCTTAAGCGCGACCTCGTAACTCTCGGTGTCGAGCCCGACCTCACGCTGCGTCACGATGCACTTTTTATGTTCGTGCACAAATTCAATAGGGTCTTCAACCGTCAAGATATGTCCCGAGCGATTGGTGTTGCGATAGCCTGTCATTGCAGCCATTGAGGTCGATTTACCAGAGCCTGTCGCACCAACCACCAGCACAAGTCCGCGCTTAGCTATTGATAGGTCCTGTAGTACATCAGGAAGCTTTAGTTGCTCAAAGGTTGGGATGTTAGTCTCGATACGTCGAATGACCGCTCCAGGTAGCTCTCGTTGAAAGAATGCACTGACACGAAAACGACCAAAATCACGCACGATGGCAAAATTAGCCTCACGCGTTTGCTGATATTCATCGCGTCGGTCTTGATCCATCATCGCATCAAGAAGCTGAGATACTTGAGCCGCATTCAGCTTATCTCCTTGAGGTCGCAGTTCACCATCCACACGAAACAGGATTGGAGCATCGACAGTGATATAAAGATCCGAAGCCTTTTGAGATAGCATCCCCTCAAGGATTTGATTCAATTCCATTTTGTTCACCTTGATTAAAACATTGAGGTTTCAATTTCGATCTTTTTCTCGACCTCTTCTGAATCAACCAAGCCTTGAGCCATCAACTGCTTCGCATTTTGCTCCATGGTCTGCATACCGTGTGCCGCGCCCGTTTGAATGATCGAATACATCTGCGCGACCTTGTCTTCACGGATCAAGTTTCTGATCGCAGGTGTCGCCATCATGATTTCATGACAAGCCACACGACCGCCACCAACACGCTTTAACAGCTTCTGGGCAATCACCGAACGTAACGATTCAGACAACATTGAACGCACCATGTCTTTGTCGCTACCCGGGAATACATCGATAATACGGTCTATGGTTTTTGCCGCAGAGCTAGTATGCAAAGTACCAAAGACCAAGTGACCCGTTTCTGCTGCGGTTAACGCTAAGCTAATCGTCTCTTGGTCACGAAGTTCACCAACCAGAATCACGTCTGGGTCTTCACGTAAGGCACTGCGCAGTGCCGCTTTAAAACTGTGAGTATCACGGTGAACTTCACGCTGGTTGACTAGGCATTTATTATTGGTGTGAACGAATTCAATCGGGTCTTCAATCGTCAGAATATGCTTATTGTGGTTGCGATTTACGTAATCAACCATCGCCGCAAGAGTCGTTGATTTACCAGAGCCAGTTGGACCAGTGACGAGCACTAACCCTTTTTCGTAGTTAGCAATCCTTTCGAAGATCTCAGGTGCACCTAACTGATCTAAAGTCGGGATTTCGACAGGGATAGTTCGAAAGACAGCTGAGCAGCCACGGGCTTGGTTAAACGCATTAACACGAAAGCGACCAACATTGGGTAATTCAAAAGAGAAGTCGACTTCCAGTTTTTCTTCAAACTCGCCGCGTTGTGAATCGCTCATGATCTCAAAAACCAAACGATGCACATCAGCATGACTCAAAGCTGGGATTCCAAGCTTCCTTACTTCACCATCTATACGTACCATTGGAGATACACCCGCAGAAAGATGTAGATCTGACGCGTTATGCTTTACACTAAAATCTAGTAACTCAGTGATATCCATTTATTTTCCCTTAAGTAAAGTCAGCTATGAGTAGTATTCAACAAAATATCGAACAAATCACCTCACAGATTCGTAGTGCTGAGCAAAAGTGCGGACGAGCTCCAGAGTCCGTGCAACTTTTAGCCGTCAGCAAAACTAAACCTATTGATGCGATTCTAGAAGCCGCACTCGGAGGCCAAGTTGCCTTTGGTGAAAACTATGTTCAAGAAGGTGTAGATAAAGTAAAACACTTTTCAGAACAACATTCTAACCTAAATTTAGAGTGGCATTTTATTGGTCCAATTCAATCCAATAAAACCCGCCCAATCGCGGAAAGCTTTCAATGGGTGCATTCCGTCGATCGCGATAAGATCGCACAAAGGCTTAATGATCAACGACCAAGCGAACTTCCACCTTTGCAAGTGTTGATTCAGGTAAACACCAGTGGTGAAGAGTCCAAATCTGGAGCCTCAGAAGAGACAGTTTTTGCACTCGCGGAGTTGATTTCATCGCTCCCCAACCTCACCTTAAGAGGATTGATGTCGATTCCTGCAAACGTATCTGACTATCAATCTCAGCTTAATGCATTTTCTCAACTGGCAGAGCTTAAAGACAAGCTAGCCGCGAAGTATTCAGACATTGATACCCTTTCGATGGGGATGAGTGGTGATATGGATGCAGCAGTTGAGGCTGGCAGCACCATGGTTCGTATTGGAACAGCTATTTTCGGCGCTCGTGATTACGCGAAATAGCCGTAGTAAGTAACGACAAGTACAAGTATTGATACCGCTTCGCCTTATCCGCGCAGCGACACGCTCAGGATTTTATATATGGTACATAAGAACATCGCCTTTATTGGGGCGGGAAACATGGTTCGCTCAATTGTAGCTGGCTTAGTTGCTAGTGGTTACCCAGCGCAAAAGATTACTGCGACAGCACCTTCAGAAACCAGAAGGCTGCCGTTAGAACAAGAATACGGCATCAATACCACCAGCGATAATATTGCAGCAGCAGAGCAAGCAGACGTTGTTGTGTTATCCGTGAAGCCACAAATGATGGCTGATGTATGTAAACCCTTACAAGATATCGACTTCAGCAACAAACTAGTTATCTCAATTGCCGCGGGTATTAATGCGAATCGACTTAATGAGATGTTAAACTGCCAACTGAACCTTGTTCGTGTGATGCCAAACACGCCATCACTGCTTGGTAAAGGAATGAGCGGTCTTTATGCCGATTCAACGGTCAGCCAAAATGATAAAGACTTTGCATCTCAGCTGATGCAAGCTGTTGGTGAAGTAAGTTGGGTTGAACAAGAGTCTGGAATCAACAACATCATTGCGGCGGCGGGTAGCGCTCCGGCTTACTTCTTCCTGTTTATGGAAGCGATGCAAGCTGAAGCAATCAAGCAAGGTTTTGACCAAGAAACCGCTCGTAAGCTAGTGCAGCAGTCTGCATTAGGCGCGGCAGAGATGGTGGTAGCAAACCAAGATACTGAATTATCAACACTGCGTGAACAAGTGACTTCAAAAGGCGGAACAACTGCAGAAGCATTGCGCACGTTCAATGAACATCAACTATCAGACATCGTAGCCAAAGCCATGCAAGCGGCGGTTGCTCGAGCTGAAGAGATGGAAAAACTGTTTTAAGCATTTTGTCGCTCGGGTTATATCTAAGCGGCAAGTAAATCCGAAAAAGGAAACAATATGAACTCGATGAGCTTTCTGATCTCGACCGTTTTTGATCTTTACATCATGGTTGTGATCTTGCGTATCTGGCTACAAGCATCACGTGCAGATTTCTACAACCCATTCTCACAATTCATCGTAAAAGCGACACAACCGGTTGTTGCCCCACTACGCCGAGTTATTCCATCAATCGGCAGCCTTGATCTAGCGACCGTTGTTTTCGCTTATGTGCTGTGTGTACTTAAGTTCGTTGCTCTAAACCTGATTATCTCTGGCGGCGCTGCCGTTTTCGATATTAGCTTCCTTATCTTTGGTGCACTGTCTCTGCTCAAAGCGGCTGGTGGTTTGATCTTCTGGGTTCTGCTAATCCGTGCAATCCTAAGCTGGGTAAGCCAAGGTCGTAGTCCAATCGAGTACGTATTCCATCAACTGACTGAACCAATGCTAGTGCCTATCCGCCGTATCCTTCCGGACATGGGTGGCTTCGACCTAAGCGTACTGGTTCTGTTCATTGTTCTGCAATTTGCGAACTTCCTAATGGGCGACATGATTGGCCCTATTTGGTATCAGCTATAATTCAAGTACAAACATCAGGTACTTTGACGATGCCAAAAGCGGTTTGGGCCGAGGAAGACGATATTCTTCTTAGGCTCTATATCCAACCCAAAGCAAGCCGAGACAAAATTGTCGGCTTGCACGGTCAGGAACTGAAAATTGCCATTACTGCACCACCGGTTGATGGCAAAGCCAATGCCCATTTAGCGAAATACCTCGCGAAACAGTTTAAGGTCGCAAAAGGGCAAATTAAGATAGAAAAGGGAGATCTCGGTAGGCACAAGCAAGTTCGAATATGCTCGCCAAGCCAAATCCCAACTGAAGTCAAAGCCATCCTATGATGGCTTTTTGCTATTTATTGGAGTCATTATGCGTTTATGGATAACAGCACTACTCACCGCTCTTGTTGCCTTACCAAGCTCAGCAGGGCAATTTAAGAACATTAAGGATGTCGAGGTTCATTACTCGGCTTTTAATTCCACGTTCTTAACTTCGCAAGTCGCTAAGCAATACAAACTTAAGCGAAATGGATACTCAGCAATCCTCAACATCAGCGTGTTAGACAAGGCTTCTCTAGGCAAGCCTGCGACAACGGCTAAAATTACGGGAACAGCGAAGAACCTCGTTGGAAACACCCGTACTTTGAAGTTTCGAGAAATCAAAGAAGGCGATGCGATTTATTACCTTGCTGAGTTCCCCGTAACTCACGAAGAAAACATCACCTTCGACATCGATGTGAACGCAGGCCTAAAAGGCACTGGTCCACTGCGTTTCACACAGAAATTCTATATAGAAGAGTAAGCTCAAACCTTACTTTTCATTTATTAACTTATTTAGAGCTACATTCCCATGAGTAAGATTGTTTTAGCAACAGGCAACCAAGGTAAAGTTCGCGAGATGGCAGATATTCTGTCTGAGTTTGGTTTTGACGTTGTCGCGCAAAGTGAATTTAACGTTTCAGAAGTCGCTGAAACAGGAACGACTTTCATTGAAAATGCCATCATCAAAGCTCGCCACGCAGCGAAAGAAACAGGGCTGCCAGCCATTGCTGACGACTCAGGTTTAGAGGTTGATTACTTAAATGGTGCGCCAGGTATCTATTCAGCGCGTTACTCAGGTGAAGGGGCAACCGATAAGCAGAACATCAAAAAACTATTAGATGCGATGCAAGGTGTCGAAACTGAAAAGCGTACTGCGCGTTTCCACTGTGTGTTGGTGCTAATGCGTCACGAGAATGATCCAACACCTCTAGTGTGTCACGGTAAATGGGAAGGTCGTATTCTTACTGAAGAACACGGTGAGAATGGCTTTGGCTACGATCCTGTGTTCTTTGTACCAGAAGATAACTGCGCCTCAGCAGAGCTTGAATCTTCGCGTAAGAAGCAACTATCACACCGTGGTAAAGCGCTTGCGTCACTATTCAAGACTCTCAAGGAGCAAGCTCTGTAATGCACAATGCAGCGCTAATACCACCCGCACTTAGCCTCTATGTACACATCCCATGGTGTGTACAAAAGTGTCCGTATTGTGATTTTAACTCTCACGCTCTGAAAGCCGAGATCCCTGAAAAAGAGTACATCGATGCACTGCTTGAAGATCTCGATACTGATATCGAAAAATATCAGCTCAATGGTATGCCTCGCCCACTGCATTCGATCTTTATTGGTGGCGGTACCCCAAGCCTGTTTTCTCCTGAAGGAATTGGCCGATTGTTACAAGGCATTGAACAGCGCATCCCGTTCAAACCTGAAATAGAAATCACCATGGAAGCCAACCCGGGAACTATCGAAGCTGAGCGTTTTGCAGGTTACCAAAAGGCAGGCATTACTCGAATCTCGGTGGGTGTGCAAAGTTTTGAGCAAGAGAAACTGGAAAGACTTGGGCGTATTCATGGTCAAGATGAAGCGGTAAATGCTGCTCATTTAGCGCATAAGATTGGATTGAATAGTTTCAATTTAGACTTAATGCACGGCTTACCCGAACAGAGTATTGAACAAGCGTTGGCTGATTTGGATAAAGCGATAGAACTCGACCCTCCGCACTTATCTTGGTATCAGCTAACAATAGAACCTAACACCATGTTCTATTACAAAACACCAACGCTGCCTGATGATGATGACCTTTGGGATATCTTCGACCTAGGCCATAAGAAGCTCGCAGACGCAGGGTATGTGCAGTACGAAATTTCAGGCTACAGCAAGCCGGGATATCAGTGCCAACATAACCTCAACTACTGGCGCTTTGGTGACTATCTAGGTATTGGCTGTGGCTCTCATGGCAAGCTGAGCTTTACAGATGGACGCATTGTTCGTACCACTAAGGTTAAGCACCCTAGAGGCTATCTAGCTGCGTACCAAAACATGGTAAAACCTTATCTATCAGATGAATTTGAAGTGCCGAATGAAGACCGCCCTTTTGAATTTTTCATGAACCGCTTTAGGTTAATGGAAGCATGTCCAAAGCAGGATTTCATTGATACGACAGGGCTTGGTTTTGACTCGATTCAAAAAACGATTGAATGGGCAAAAGAGCTAGGCTACTTGAAGGAAACCGACACTCACTGGCAGATCACTGAAAAAGGAAAGCTGTTTCTCAATGATCTGTTAGAAGCCTTTATGGCAGAAGAAGACGAGTAGTTCGAGATTCGAGATTCGAGAAGCATTGCGTAAGGGTTGGCTTTAGGGTCAACCCTTTTTGTTTTATAGCCCTCTCTCGGAGCGAAGCGTTCTATAGGACAACGTCCGTGCTCGAATCTTTCTCTTAGAAAATAGAACGACCAATTCGCTCTGAAAGCAACTCTAGAGCCTTAGTACCTGCGAGCGAGTTGCCAGAAGGATCAAGCTCTGGAGACCACACCGCAATCGTCATTTCGCCAGGAACGATAGCAATAATACCGCCACCAACGCCCGATTTTCCTGGCATACCAACACGGTAGGCAAACTCACCAGCCCCATCGTACAAGCCACACGTCGCAAGCAAAGCATTCAACTGCTTGGTTTGAACTGGCGTGATGATCTCTTTCTTGGTTTGAACCGACACGCCTTTGTTTGCTAAATAGCTAAAGGTTTTTGCCAAATCCACACACGTCATTTTAAGCGCACAAGCGTGGAAGTAGTTATTCAGAACTGGGATAACATCATTCTCAAAATTACCAAATGAACGCATCAAATAAGCAATGGCAGCATTACGATCGCTGTGCATCATTTCTGAAGCCGCTACCACCTTGTCATACACAATATGAGTATCACCCGATAACTGACGCACAAACTCTAACAAGCGGTGCCTAGGCGCAGACAAGCGGCTTTGTAGTAGGTCTGCAACGACAATTGCCCCCGCATTGATGAACGGGTTGCGGGGAATACCATACTCCATCTCAAGCTGAATCATCGAGTTAAAGGCTTGACCAGAAGGCTCTTTGCCTACTCTTTGCCAAATCTCTTCAGGCTTATATAGCACCATAGCTAGCGTCAGGCTCAAGGCTTTAGAAATAGATTGCACAGAAAATGCTTCTTCAGCATCGCCTGCTTTAATCACCTCACCTTCATTGGTGTATACCGCGATCGCCAGTTTCTGGTTCGATACGCGAGCCAGTGCAGGGATATAATCAGCGACCTTTCCCTGTCCAATTAAAGGACGAACTTCGTCTAAGATCTCGGCCAAAATAGCTTGAGTTGGTTTCATGTGCGCTTACTTCTATATTGTTATTTTTGTAGGGGTGTAACATATACCAATCGTAGTAAATAACTGCTCACTCTAGCTTGTTAAAATGCTCGATAACTGCGTTAGAATTTTTGATTGTAGAGTAACTACTTATCGAAAAATGCTGCCTTGTTCTCAAGCCTTTTTCCTACGCTATTTCTGATCACTTACTTACTGTGATTGGTATTACTTTCTGTCGTTAAGCCTTTACTGAAATAAAAGCCTAAGGACAAAAAAGCCAACATTACAATAATGTTGGCTTTAATCAATCCCATAAAGTGTAGGGGTTAAACCCTAAGTCGGATTACCCTTCACTTAATTTGATTCGAAGTTACTTAGTACGCTTGAACTTAATGTCCCAAACACCATGACCTAAACGGTGGCCACGCGCTTCAAACTTAGTTAGCGGGCGCTCATCCGGACGAGGGATGTAATCACCATCTTCAGCGATGTTTTCGAAGCCTGGAGCTACGTTCATCACTTCAATCATATGTTCTGCGTAGTTTTCCCAGTCTGTTGCCATGTGGAAAACACCAGTATCAAGTTGAAGCTTGCCGCGAACCATCTCTGCAAACTCAGCCTTAACGATACGACGTTTATGGTGACGAGCTTTGTGCCATGGGTCAGGGAAGAACAGTTGCAGAGTATGCAGGCTGCTATCTGGGATCATGTGTTCAAATACTTCTACAGCATCGTGACACATTACACGCAGGTTAGTTACGCCAGCATCGCGAGCTGTACCTAAACACGCACCAACACCCGGGCTATGAACTTCAATACCTAAGAAGTTTTTCTCAGGTGCGTTCTTTGCCATTTCAACCAGTGATGCACCCATACCGAAGCCAATCTCTAGTACAACCGGGTTATCGTTGCCAAATACTTCTTTCCAGTTAAGAAGCTCTGGGTTGTAGTCGATACCCATTGTTGGCCAACATTCATTCATCGCGTTCTCTTGGCCTTTTGTTAAGCGGCCTTCGCGGCGAACAAAGCTACGGATCTTACGAACCAGTTTGCCGTCTTCAGTATATTCGTTAGTGGTCACTTCACTCATTGATTTTTGCCTGCACATTGATTAATCAAAGCGGGGATTATCCAAAGAATTGCCTCCGGTGCAAGTCTTTCCGTGGATAAATTCCCACACAATTTGTCTGTTTTACATCCAACGTTAAGTGTGGTGCAATTTCGCTTCTAATAATAGCAAAGCATAGAGCATGTCGTGACTCCTTTCGCAACCGCCATATTAAAGTGGTATGACGCCTACGGGCGTAAAGAATTGCCTTGGCAACAAAACAAAACCGCCTACACCGTTTGGCTATCTGAAATCATGCTTCAGCAGACTCAGGTTGCTACGGTGATTCCATACTACCAACGCTTCTTAGAACGCTTTCCAACGGTTATCGACCTAGCGAACGCCGAACAAGATGAGGTACTCCACTTATGGACAGGGCTTGGTTATTACGCACGAGCTCGCAATCTACATAAAGCAGCCAAGATCGTTGCTGAGCAATATGGTGGTGAATTTCCGCTGTCTATCGAAGAGATGAACGCGCTACCGGGGATTGGTCGCTCAACAGCAGCAGCCGTCTTATCATCGGTTCATAAACTTCCTCATGCGATTCTTGATGGCAATGTAAAACGAACGCTTGCGAGAAGTTTTGCCGTTGAAGGTTGGCCGGGGCAAAAGAAAGTCGAAAACCAGCTTTGGGAACACGCCGAAGCACATACTCCGAACAAAGATGTCGATAAGTACAACCAAGCAATGATGGACATGGGTGCCATGGTTTGTACCCGTAGCAAGCCTAAGTGCACCTTGTGCCCGATTGAAAGCATGTGTGAGGCCAAGAAGCTCGATAGACAGCTCGACTTCCCTGGCAAAAAGCCTAAGAAAGAAAAGCCAGTAAAAGACACATGGTTTGTGATTCTGTATCACGACAACCAAGTGTGGCTCGAACAGCGCCCTCAATCTGGTATCTGGGGCGGATTGTTTTGTTTCCCTCAAAATGAAAACGCAGAGATCGAACATCAACTAGATCTTCGTTCGATCAAAGACACTCAAACCAATTCGATCAAGACCATGATTGCGTTTAGACACACTTTCAGCCACTACCACTTAGATATCACGCCAGTATTAGTGAAATTAGATAAACAACCAGATTTGATAATGGAAGGGGCTAAAGGTCTCTGGTATAACTTATCAAAACCGGAAGAAATTGGCCTAGCCGCTCCTGTAAAGCAGCTTATTGAGAGCCTACCCTTTGAACTGAACGACGACGTTTGAATCAACGAACGCGATAAGAGGAACCACTATGAGCCGCACTGTATTTTGTGCTCGCCTTCAAAAAGATGCTGAAGGCCTAGATTTTCAACTTTACCCAGGTGACTTAGGTAAGCGTATCTTTGACAACGTGTCTAAAGAAGCTTGGGGACAATGGCAAAGCAAGCAAACTATGCTTATCAATGAAAAGAAGCTAAACATGATGGATCCTGAGCATCGTAAACTTCTTGAAACTGAGATGGTTAACTTCCTTTTTGAAGGTAAAGATGTCGTAATTGATGGCTATACTCCACCAAGCGAATAAGACATTTATTTAAGCAATTTTTAATGACATCATGGTTAACGCTGCGATGTCATTTTTGTATGAGGAACTATGAAAAAGCTAAGTTACTTCCTAACAGCCATGTTATTAACTGGCTGCAGCCGTGAATTTGTCGAAAGCATTTATGATGTCAATTACGAGCCAACCAACCGGTTTGTGAAGAATTTAGCTGAGCTACCCGGACAATTTGAAAAAGATACCGGGGCGCTAGATTCATTAATAGATAGCTTTTCAGGCAACATTCAAAAACGTTGGGGTAGCAGTGAAATCAAGATAGCAGGTAAGAGTAACTATGTGAAATACATAGATAATTACTTAAGTCGTTCAGAAGTGAATTTTAGCCAAGGCCTGATAACGGTGGAAACGGTTTCCTCTACCGAACCGAAAAAACACCTCAAAAATGCGATCATGACGACCCTTTTGACGCCAGATGATCCGGCGCATGTCGATCTATTCTCTTCTAAAAGCATCAAGCTAGAAGGCAAACCTTTCCTCTATAATCAGGTCGTAGACCAAGAAAAAAAGCCCATTCAATGGACTTGGCGAGCGAACCAGTTTGCGGATTACCTGATCGCGAATAACCTAAAAACCAAAGAAGTCGACTTTAAAAAAGCCTACTACGTTGAAATCCCAATGGTGGCCGACCACGCTAGCCAGCGTAGTTATCAATATGCCGACATCGTTCGACGAGCGTCTCAGCGTTATGACATCCCTGAAGATTTAATCTACGCTATCATCAAGACAGAGAGTAGCTTCAACCCGTACGCCGTAAGCTGGGCTAATGCTTATGGTCTTATGCAGGTGGTACCTAAAACCGCTGGTCGAGATGTATTTGAACACGTCAAAAAGAAACCTGGTGAACCAAGCCCTGAGTACTTATTCAATCCAGAAAACAACATTGATGCTGGCACCGCATACTTTTACATCCTTAAAAATCGTTATTTGAAAGACGTAAAAAACCCATTAACGCTTGAATACAGTATGATTTCAGCCTATAACGGCGGTACTGGTGGCGTACTCAATACCTTCAGTAAGGACAGAAAGCGAGCAATGCAAGACTTAAACTCGCTGCAACCGAGCCAAGCCTACTGGGCGCTTACCAAGAAGCATCCAAATAAAGAGTCGCGCCGATACCTCGAAAAAGTAACGCAATTCAAAAAAGAATTTAACCAAGGTAAAACATAACCCTCACTTTTGAATAAAAAAACAACGAACGAACGGTTTTTTTAATTATTTTCAAAAAAGGAGTTGACGGTTATGCAGAAAATCCGTTTAATAGCGCTCCGTTGCCCGGATAGCTCAGTCGGTAGAGCAGAGGATTGAAAATCCTCGTGTCGGTGGTTCGATTCCGCCTCCGGGCACCACAATTTGATTTGTTGGTGTCAACACTCTTTAACAGGGAGTAACAACACGGACAAAAGCATAAAGAATTTAGTGTGCCGAC
>NZ_JBFRVD010000018.1:399253-404144 GCF_041474985.1 Vibrio sp. 10N.222.49.C9
TCGAGGCACCATTATTTGGTACTTAACAAATAATGGTCTTTATAGACCTGATGTTGAGACAAGTAATTCCCCTTTAGTTCAGTTGGTAGAACGGCGGACTGTTAATCCGTATGTCGCAAGTTCAAGTCTTGCAAGGGGAGCCATTTTTAAAGGACTTCATTTTATATGAGGTTTTAATTGAAGAGTTTAACTCTTTAAGCAAAGAATTTAGTGTGCCGACTTAGCTCAGTAGGTAGAGCAACTGACTTGTAATCAGTAGGTCACCAGTTCGACTCCGGTAGTCGGCACCATTCTTTTGCCTCGATAGCTCAGTCGGTAGAGCAGCGGATTGAAAATCCGCGTGTCGGTGGTTCGATTCCGCCTCGAGGCACCATTATTTGGTGCTTAACAAATAATGGTCTTTATAGACCTGATGTTGACACAAATAATTCCCCTTTAGTTCAGTTGGTAGAACGGCGGACTGTTAATCCGTATGTCGCAAGTTCAAGTCTTGCAAGGGGAGCCACATTCAAGAAAGCCAAGTCGAAAGACTTGGCTTTTTTTCGTTTGAACAAAAACAAACTCTATTCAATATACACATCAGCTCCTCACTAACTCTTAATCAGTCTCGATAAATTGAGTTATCTCCTTTTAGTACTCTTACTACAGCAGTTGATTCTAAGTTCTATAAAGCATATCCACTACAACAGAACCAACGCCTTATAAAGTTCATGACCCGCTAATATTCACATTAAAACAAATAGAACCAAGTCCTGTTACTTTTTTTTCTTCGAAAATTTAATCCCTATCATACTTTGATGTCTTTCTAATATCTGCCTTACACCACTTAGATTAAGATTCGATGAATTATACCTAATACTAATTATTGAATCGCTGCGCGGGGAAATATGAAACTAAAAACGCAAGCTTACTTATTATCGGGCATCATCTTGATCGCCCTGCTAGCACTGACGGCTACAGGCTTATGGACCTTAAGAGTTGCTAGCAACATGGACAACAAAACTCGCGTAACAGAGCTGTTTAAGAGCGCATACAGCATTCTTACTGAAGTCGAAAAAATGGCGATTGATGGCACACTAGAAGAAGAGCAAGCCAAGCAACTAGCTACTCGCCTTCTACGCAACAACATCTATAAAGATAATGAATATGTTTACGTAGCCGATGAGAACATGACGTTTATCGCGACACCATTAGATCCTCAACTGCACGGAACCAGTTTTAACGACTTTAAAGATGGCGACGGCAATAGTGTTGGGCAGCTAATCCAAAGAGTACTTGGTAATCGTACTGGCGAGATCATTGAGTACACCTGGACACAAAAACTGCCAGATGGAACGATTGAAGAAAAACTGTCTATTGCAGAGAAAACGCCACATTGGGGTTGGGTTGTCGGCACTGGTATCGGGTTCAATGAAGTTAACGCTCGTTTTTGGTCTACTGCTCAATGGCAGCTATTCCTTTGTGTCGTGATTGCTGGTCTTATTCTGGCGAGCCTAATTGTATCCATTAAACGCATGCTAGCGCTTCTTGGCGGCGAACCTAAAGACGTACGAGAAGCAGTACAAGCCGTAGCACAAGGTCGAATTCAAACCTCTTTCGAAACTCAGGCAATTGACGGCAGTATCTATCACGCCGTACAACAAATGAGTAAGTCATTGGCTGAGCTAGTATCAAACCTTGACGCTTCAATGCTGGCATTAAGAGGCGAACTGCAGCGCGTAGAAGATCGCGCTGGGTCAATTGGTCAACTGACAGACACCCAACAGCAATCAACAGAGATGATCGCGACAGCAATGACCGAGATGGCCTCTTCAGCCAATAACGTAGCTGCTTCAGCTAGCGATACCGCGCGCAACACCGACGAGGCCGACAAACAGAGCCAGCATACCCAACAACTCATTCACAACACAGTAGATAACATTCAAGGCTTAGCAGGCCAACTAGGCACAGCAAGCGAAGCTGTCGCTAACCTAGATAACGATGTAAACAACATTGCAAAAGTATTGGATGTGATTGGTGATATAGCGGAGCAAACTAACCTATTGGCACTAAATGCAGCCATTGAAGCAGCTCGAGCTGGCGAACAAGGTCGTGGATTTGCTGTTGTAGCAGATGAGGTTCGTAACCTTGCAGGCAGAACACAATCGAGCACAAAAGAAATCCAATTAATGATTAAT
Organism: Vibrio sp. 10N.222.49.C9; assembly: GCF_041474985.1. NCBI lineage: Bacteria > Pseudomonadati > Pseudomonadota > Gammaproteobacteria > Vibrionales > Vibrionaceae > Vibrio > Vibrio sp. 10N.222.49.C9. The sequence goes on from NZ_JBFRVD010000018.1 coordinate 401,431, forward strand.
AACCTTCAAGAGGGATCTCGCAACGCAATTCAAACCATGGAAGTGTGTGCCGCGACCAGTGAAAGCACCGTAACAGAGTCTCAAAACGCCTCTGAAGCACTACAACAGATTGTTGTCGCATTAGAGTCCATTTCATCAATGAGTCATCAAATCGCAACAGCGGCCGCTGAGCAGACTCAGGTGAGCGATGATATATCGAAGCGTATCAATATGATCGAAGAGAGCGGTAACCAACTGAGCAATGTCGTAACAGAAAGTCATAACAGCACCCAAACTCTTGCCTCTCTTTCCAACGAATTAGAAGCTTGGGTTAATAGGTTTGAAGTAAAACACTAAACTCCCTAGAAAATTTTCAAATAAAAAAGCACGTTTTCATACGTGCTTTTTTTATTTCGGCGCCCATTCAGTGTAGTTAACCGTAGTTTTACTATCTTTTAGGGCATGCTAGACCTAGGTTTTTCACCCCAAATGAGCAAAAACAACCCACTAAGTATAGAAAAACATCAAACGATACTTTTTTTGCAATTTAATGTTGACCCAGAACGCGAAAACACGTTTAATACACCTCGTCGCCCGGATAGCTCAGTCGGTAGAGCAGAGGATTGAAAATCCTCGTGTCGGTGGTTCGATTCCGCCTCCGGGCACCACAATTTATTTGTTGGTGTCTTAGACAACAACAGTAAAGCACAAAGAAATATTATGTGCCGACTTAGCTCAGTAGGTAGAGCAACTGACTTGTAATCAGTAGGTCACCAGTTCGACTCCGGTAGTCGGCACCATTTCTTTAAAGCTTTAAGAATAATTCCCCTTTAGTTCAGTTGGTAGAACGGCGGACTGTTAATCCGTATGTCGCAAGTTCAAGTCTTGCAAGGGGAGCCAAGTTAATCATCAAGCATAAGCTTTTTGATTCATGATGCCGACTTAGCTCAGTAGGTAGAGCAACTGACTTGTAATCAGTAGGTCACCAGTTCGATTCCGGTAGTCGGCACCATTCTCTTGATTAGAGACTAAACAATCAATTCCCCTTTAGTTCAGTTGGTAGAACGGCGGACTGTTAATCCGTATGTCGCAAGTTCAAGTCTTGCAAGGGGAGCCAATTAAAAAAAGCCGCATCATTGATGCGGCTTTTTTGCATCTAAAGATCCTAACTTATTAATACAACTACCCTCACCTTTCAAATATCGTATTCAATTCAGAAACCAACCGTTTTTATATCCTTCCAAAGCTACAAATCTTCGCTACTTAATGCTCTTCAAAATCTCCCAACAACAAACGACACATTCACGTAAGAGTCAGTCACAGTACGTTGCTACTCATTTTATTGACTAGGAGATCGGTTGAAAAAATCAATACTAAGTTTGGAGGTAAGAAAGCTAAATAACGAATCAAGTAAGCGCTGAAAAGCTCTGTAAGACACTTCAATCCAAATTGATACACAGATTACTCTTTATCAAAACTATCCACTACAATAGCGCCCATAGAGGCTGGCATTGAAATAACAATCACTCTTTTGATCGATACGACGGGATCACTCAATAGAGGTAATTTGTCCAGGCAAGTCAGTACCAAAGCAACGACCAATGCCGTCATAACATAAGCAATCACTATTCTGAAAATAAACACCGGCAACCGAGCAACAACATCTTTTTGAAAGACACTCTCATACGTATAGAAGCCTAAGAACACCGCAGACAGTAAAAATAGCAGCAATAGATTAGCGGTAGGTAAAGTCTCCCCTAACTTCCAAGCCTCTTCAGAAAAAGAAATCGGCACGGCCAAGGCAAAAGATCCCACAAAGATCTGGCTCGCATCTTCAAAGTTAAAACTCAATTTCATAATTCGACCCATTAGGTTTAAGGCTTTATCTAATTCTGAAAAGAATCACAAAACTATCCGCCGATGATTTGGGGGATTTTTATTTCTACTAAGCAAACAGTAGTGACCTTCTAGCTTCATCTTAGTCGCAATAACCAAAACATAGCTTGAACTAACCAGCAAGAAATCAATATGCTCAGAGCAAAACGGTCAACACGACTGATTAATATCGAGTCAACAAACACATCAAAATCGAAGACAGAGTGGTAACCCCTAATATACCAGCACCTAGAACCAAAGAATCTAAATCCGCAGGGTGATAAACGTCACTTCACGAATACGAGGGATGCTCTATTTCTTAGCTTATATACCCCTCAGGCACCACTTGGGAACACACTTAGCGACTCTCACCTTTAAGCTGAATCTAGCCTACTTTCACCCTTTGAAGTACTTAGAACGAGTCGCTCAATACCATCGAGAGTGGTTTTAAGCTCAATGCATAACAAGAGACATTAAGTCGACTCATTATGAGCTCTAGCGTTCTTAAGAGAAGCCTCCATGATAGAGCCCTAATTACACGTATCCTATAGATTCACAGATAGAGCAGAAGTCAGATTTCGTAGCCGAAAGGCTGTTAACTAATACTGAGAGCCGCTCACTTAATAAAGGAAACATCTACAGCGCGTATGGCTCGAGTATCTGAATGCTAAACTTAAAGCTATATACGTTTGAAATCATGCTCGAGTCACCTCACAGCTGGAATCAGAAATGATGTAGTCCTAATCATGAGTTGGTTTTGGGGAACACCTGAGCTAAGAGCTGTGGGCTGCGGGAAAATCTTTTGTGTAAGTTATTCGACTGACGTGCGAAACACTATGATTTATACCAATTAAAGTAAA
>NZ_JBFRVD010000019.1:0-973 GCF_041474985.1 Vibrio sp. 10N.222.49.C9
TGATTTGATCAACAACGCCTACTGGACATCATTATAAGTTAGATGATATCAACATGTTGGATCACAGAAATAGACCAATTGCTTTTTTCATTCTCGATCATATTCACCCAGATAATCCTTTTGGGAATATATGTGACTACGAAAAGGCAAACTAAAACTGGGTTTAATGCGACGCTTGCGTCGGCCTATTTAGAACAAGGTCGAATGTATAAAGTATTATAGTGGATTTTCAAACATGACACTATTCAGGAAACTCGCGAGCAGTGCAGTGTATTGTTAGCGAGTATAAATGACTTTGTTGCGTAATTCAGTGGAGCTAAACCCAGAACCTACGATCTGATCAGTTACGTCTAAAACCTTTCGTAGCCTCATCCCTAAACTTTGAAACAATGCAGCCAATCATTCATTCATTTACCGTGGCTCTCAGATCTTGTGGGTTGATGAAGAGTTGATAAGTGGCTGGGCGCAAAGCAAACAGAATAAACGTGGCAGACCACGTCGATTCAGTTATTTAGCTATCACGACAGCGATCATGGTGAAACGCGTGTTTTTTATGCCACTGAGTACGCTGCAAGGATTTATCGACTCGATATTTATACTTGCCAATGCTCCATTAAGTTATCCGAATTATTCTTGCATCAGCCGTAGAACTAAGCAAGTTGAGGACGGGTAGCAAGTGTATAGTCTGGCGAAAGATACCTTCTGAGAACGCAGTCACCAACGAAATATCGCTATAGGTTGCTGAAACTTAAGTGTTAAACAAGCTTTCTGGGTGCGGTATACCTGAAATTTGTCGCATTGTATAAAAAGCATACGGAATGGAGCGCTATCTCGAAATTTAATTACGCAATAAAGCCGAGGTTTGTAAGTATTCATGCAGGTTATTGATAGTTAAGCATTAATTTGATAAATTGCCTACCGTTAACAAAGTTAATACTGAAATGTTATGTAAATTGGCGTTGTTGCCTAAATT